>CAZFHW010000001.1:0-64768 GCA_964518885.1 uncultured Parvibaculum sp.
ACCTGTCGCAGGCGCTTCCGGAAAAAACGCTTGAGGAAGTGAAGCAGGCCTGGGCGGCGCACGGCGTTGTATATTTCCCGGACCAACCACTCACGTTGGACGAGCTGGAGGCCTACACGCTTCAATTTGGTACCTTCGGTGAAGACCCTTTCATCAAACCAATGGACGACCGCCCCCATATTCTGGAACTGCGGCGCGAGCCGAACGAAACTGCCACCAATTTTGGCGCCGGTTGGCACTCCGACTGGAGCTTTCAGGAGGCACCACCCTCAGCGACCATTTTGCATTCGGAGGTCACACCGTCGGTGGGAGGCGATACGCTTTATGCAGATGGTGCGCGTGCCTATGAGGATCTCTCCGATGAGATGAAAACGCGGCTCGAGGGGTTGATGGCGATCCACAGTGCGATCCTACCTTATGGCTCGAAGGGGCTCTTTGCACAGGAGACGGAAAAGCGGACGATGAAAATCATTTCATCGACCAAAGCCGAGACGACGCAGCTGCATCCCCTGGTGCGCACCCACCCGGTCACCGGCAGGAAGGCACTCTATGTAAGCCCGACCTATACAATCGGCATTGAAGGCATGGACGAGGCAGACGCGCAGGCGCTGCTTGGTGAGTTGTTCGCCCACATGGTGGATGAAAAATATGTCTATCGGCACAAGTGGCGCCAGGACATGCTGACCATGTGGGACAATCGCTGCTGTCTTCACATCGCCGAAGGGGGCTATGACGGGCACCTGCGGGTCATGCATCGCACGACGGTGGCAGGTGACGTGCCGGTATGAGCGCTTAAGCGCCCAGAACCAGCACCACAAGACCCGCGATGATCAGCAGCGCGCCGGTGATCTCGCGACCGTTCGCCCGCTCGCGAAACCATATCCACGACACCGCAAAGGTGAAAACAAGTTCAATCTGTCCAAGAGCGCGCACATAGGCGGCGTTTTCCAACGTCATGGCGGTGAACCATCCAATGGACCCGAGCGCCCCGGTAACACCGATGGCCAGCGATGCGGGCCAGTTGCGCAACGCCGCCACCAGCGAGGCCCAGTCTCGCCAGATCAGCCATCCAGTCATGAGGACGGTCTGGATGGTCAGCACGACCGCCAGTGTCAGGGCGGCGGGGAGCAGCACCCCCTCCATCTCCAGCGAGAGAGAGCCTGCGCGGTAGCACACGGCGGCGATCCCGAACGCCGCCCCTGATCCCATTCCCATCAACGCCGTTCGACTGATGAAGGAGGTGAGCAGCGTGCCTGGTGTCAGTTGGGTGCGCGCGACGGAGATAGTAACAACGCCGATAAGACTGACAAATATTCCCACGCCAGCTTCAACACCAACCGTTTCCCCAAGGATGAAAATACCAAAAATAGCGGTCAGCACGGTTTCGGTTTTGGAGTAGGTCGTGCCCACCACAAAGTTGCGAAAGGTGAACAGGGTGACCAGTAATACCGTTCCCAAAATCTGGGCGATGCCACCAACCGCTGCATAGATATAAAACGCAGTCGGCGGGGTGGGAAACTCCGTGTCGAAGAATAAAAAGAGCGCGACAACATAAAGCAGCGCGATTGGCAGGCCGAACAGGAAGCGCACATAGGTCGCACTCGTCGCGGTGAGGTCACGGGCCAGCTGGCGTTGCAGGGCGGACCGCAGGTTTTGCAGAAAGGCCGCAGCAATGGTGATCGGTATCCATAAGGGCATCAGCAGTCAGGACCACTGGGGCGCTCCGGTGCGCCGTGATCTTGCAAGACACCTTCGATGAACGCGCTCTTGGACATGGTGTAGGAGTCCACGTCATTGGGGAACCGCGCGGCAAGACCACGTTTCAGGTCTTCATAGGCGGCCTTTAGTCGGGCGTCGGACCGCAAAGCATCGCGAAACACAAGGTGTCGCTCAATCTCAACGTGACCGCGTTCAAACATATGCATGTTGATATTGACGTGCCCGCGCTGCCGAAAAAATTGGCGTCCCGGAATGCCATACTCCCTGTGATAGTAGAAGCCGAGTGGCTCCAGAATATCGGCACACCGCTCCCCGTCGGCAAAGGCATCTAACACCGGCATGACATCGATCAGCGGTTTGGCAGAGAGCCCGGGCACACTGGTGCTGCCAATGTGATGAATATCAACAATCAGCGTACCGCAGGCGGCGCGCACGTCGCGGGAAATTTGCGCAAACATATCCGCCCAGGCTGGATCATGCACAACGAGCTCAACCCGGTCCGTTTTGTGCTTTGCGAGGTCGGCCTTGGCGGCCGCGCTGACAACGCGCTTCTCTGTCGGCATCAATCAAGCACGGACCCGTAGACCAGTTGCTGCATCTGCGGACGCAGAGGGTAGGCACGCGACGGCATAAGCTGCGTCATGAGGATACCGATCAGGTCTTCTTCCGGGTCAATCCAGAAATAGGTGGACGCCGCACCCCCCCAGGAATGATTTCCCTCAGACGTGACAGCCTGTGCGTCGGCAGGGTCGATGATGACGGAAAAGCCCAACCCAAAGCCGGTGCCCTCGGAGCCTGTTTCTGAAAAAGCAGACTGGTCCATTTCCGGCATCGTCTTGCCGTTTGGCAGGTGGTTGAGGGTCATATACTCCACCGTCTTGCGCGACAGCAGGCGCGCGCCGTTCAACTCTCCACCATTCAGGAACATCTGGCAGAAGCGCCAATAGTCCATCATGGTTGAGGTGAGGCCACCGCCCCCGGAAAGAAAGGCTTTCGGTTTGGCGTAGGTGCTGTTCTCGTCGCTGGTGTCGAACAGCCGAACTTCTTTTGTGCGTGGATGCTTTTCATAGTTGGCAGCAAAACGAGAGAGTTTTTCTTTGGGCACCACGAACCCCGTATCGACCATGCCGAGTGGGTCAAAGATGCGGGATTGAAAAAATTCATCCAGAGGCAGGCCCGAAAGAACTTCCACCAGACGGCCACAGACATCTGTGGCGACAGAATAGCTCCACTGTGTGCCGGGCGAGAACAGAAGCGGGATCTCAGAGAGCTGGTCGCAAAAGCTTTCCAGGGTGAGGTCATTGGCTGTTGCCGCACCATCAATGCCGGCCGCGCGGTACATCTCATCGACCGGGTGGACATGCATAAAGCCGTAGGTCAGACCGGACGTGTGAGTGAGCAGGTCCCGGATGGTCATGGCCCGTTCACAGGGTTTGGTGCGATGGTCTTCTGCACTGCCGCCGTCCCACACCTTCAGATTAGCGAAGGAAGGAATATAACGGGCGACTTCATGAGAGAGTTGAAAATGACCCTCTTCGTAAAGCATCATCAGTGCCACGGAAGTGATGGGCTTTGACATAGAGTAGATACGGAAGATCGTATCCTTCTCCATCGCCAGTTCATTTTCCCGATCACGCAGACCAATAGTCTCAAAATGTGCAACTTTGCCGCCGCGTGCCACCAGCGTAGACACGCCCGCAAGTTTGCCGCGATCCACATAAGAGCCGAAATAGTTTGAGATGTTGGCAAGTTTTGTTGAACAAAGCCCAACATCTTCAGGCGTCGTAAAGGGCGTTTCGGCGTTCATGGGCTTGGGCTCCCGCGTTTGGTAGTTTTCAATTTCGATGTGGCGATCTTACGCTTTTCCCCTTTCAGGGGAAGGGCAGAACGGCTTAGGCCGGGCGGAAACAACCAACCACTTCCGCCATCCAGTCTTTGACATTTTGGCCAAGCTCAGCCGACGTTTTGCCGTGGCGCACCAGCACCAGGTCCAGGTCTGGCACCACAATGGTGAACTGACCCTCGAAACCATTGGCTGAAAAGCTGCCCGGTCCACCGACGTCAAGCCACCACTGGGCGCCATATGCGCCCGCTTCCTCAAGCATTTGAGGGGCTTGTGGTGTGGGGGTGCGGGCATAATCGACCCAGCCTTCTGGCAGCAGGCGCTTGCCCTCCCAGATGCCGTCCCGCAGATAGAGCGTGCCGAATTTTGCAAAGTCGCGCGCCGTCGCATAGCAGAATGAAGAGCCGATAAAGATGCCGGCTTCATCGAATTTTGGTGCAGCGCTTTTCATGCCAATGAGATCAAGAAGTTCCCGTCGCATGAACGCTTCGAAGTCGGCGCCTGTGGCCCCCAGTGCCAGCGCAGCACAGCGGGAGATGATGTTGGTGGTGCCGCTTGAGTAGGACCAGAAACTATCCACGTCGTGGGCAAGAGGGAAAGAGGCGGCAAACGCGCCTGTGTCCTCTTTGCCATCCCCCCAAAGCATTTCGATGACATCGGAAGGGGCGTCCGTGGTGTACTCCTCGCGGAACGCAAGGCCACTCGACATGCGTAGCAACTGATCGAGGGTGATTCGATGGCGAGGGTCGCTGGCATCCGACCATTCAGGAACATCTGCGCGCGCCTGAATATCGATTTTCCCGTCGCGCACCAAAATACCGACAAGCGCGTGGGTGATGCTTTTGGCTTTTGACCAGGACGGATAGGTGCCAGTGGCGTTGAAGCCTTTGCCATAGCGTTCCGTGACAAGCTTGCCGTGTTGCACAACTACCAGGGCGTGGCTCTCTCCGAATTTCGGGTCTGGGGTTTCCCCAAAAGCGGCCTCCACCAGAGCCTCCAGCTTGGTCGTGTCCACCTGCGCTCCCGGTGTCCCCTCGGGCCAATCTTGAGTTGGCCACGGCACGTCTGCGGGCTGTGGCGGCAAGGGGAGCAAAGCGGGTTGCGTCATCGGGTGTGTTCCTCGTCAAATTTTGCTGGCGGGAGCATGGGCGAGCGTATCAAAAAAGACAAGCGGGGCTGGAAGAGGCTTTGGGTGATTGCGACAAAATCCAGTTTGTTGTTCTATGGCGCCTAGAAAATCAGAAGAAATTGGGAGAGACACATGGCGCTCGCGCGTATCGGCCTTGAAGGTTCGTGGTTCACAGATGCCGAAGGGCGAAAAGTTATACTCAGAGGCATCAATCTGGGCGGTGATTGCAAGATGCCTTATCCTGATGGTGGCACAAACCATCCAACAGATTTCTCCGACCATCTTACCGTTTCTTTCATTGGGCGCCCGTTCCCCCTCGAAGAAGCGGATGAACATTTCTCCCGGCTTGCGGCGTGGGGTTTCAACTGTCTGCGGCTGCTCACAACCTGGGAAGCAGTGGAGCACGCAGGCCCCGGTGAGTACGACACCGACTATCTCGATTACTACGCCGAACTTTGTCGCAAAGCGGGGGAGTATGGGCTCTACGTATTCGTTGATTTTCACCAGGATGTTTGGAGCCGTATGACGGGAGGCGATGGCGCCCCCGCATGGATATTTGAAAAGGTCGGCCTCGACTTCACCACCTTTCACGCATCGGGCGCGGCCCAGGTGATGCAATATAATTACGATTATGCGCGCGGTGGGCGCCAGGAAGACAATTATCCCACCATGAGCTGGTCGCAGAATTATCGCCTGCCAGCCAACGGCATCATGTGGACCCTGTTTTTTGCAGGGCGAGACTTTGCGCCAGGTCTGATGATCGATGGCCAAAATGTGCAGGACTATTTGCAGTCTCATTATCGAGGCTGCCTGGTGGAAATTGCCAAGCGCATTAAGGATCTGCCCAACGTCATTGGTTTTGACACGCTGAACGAGCCGGGAACCGGTTTTATCGGGCAATCTCTTTCCTATCAACACGTGGCGCCAAGTGACCAAAACACCCGCATCGCGGTCCCGGGTCCCGCTTGGTCGGCGCTCGACGGGCTGGCTGTTGCCCGTGGGGTGAGCCGGTCTGTTCCGCAACTCGCTTTTTCAGTCGAGGAAATGAAGTCGGTGGTGACAGAGGACCGCCAAGTGAACGAGGTTGGCGTTGACTGTTGGTTGCCCGGCCGCGTTGACCCGTTTGAAGAGGCTGGCGCCTACCGTCGAACCAATGAAGGGGTGGAGCCGCTGCGGGAAGACTTTTTCCAAAAGGTGAACGGCAAGACCGTCGATCTGGAAGAAGACTACATGGCGCCGTTTTTCAACAAGGTCGCGGAGGCTGTGCGCGCCGTGCGGGAGGACTGGTTGATTTTCGCTGAGCTTGATCCTTTCACCGGCCTGCTTGGGGGCGTTTTTCCCGAAGCAAGCCCACGTCGCTCGGTGAACGCATCTCACTGGTACGACATCGCCACCTTGTCGACGAAAACCTTTATGTACCCAACCGCGATAAATCCGTTTTCGGGAAAAACGTTGGAAGGGCGAGAGGAAATTGAAGCCCATTACCGCCGGCAATTGTCGCGCATTCGTGATGCGGGACGGACGTTGAACGAAGGCACCGGCGCGCCAACCCTGATCGGTGAGTGCGGCATTCCTTTCGACCTTGATGGCGCCAAAGCCTATGACGCCTGGGCGAAGGGTGAGCGGGGAGAGGAGCCTTGGTCGTCCCACGTCATGGCGCTCGAGTTCCTCTACAACGCTCTGGATGCGTTGCAGCTCAGTTCGACTTTGTGGAATTATACAGCCTCCAATTCCAACGATCTCGCCATCGGAGATGGATGGAACCAGGAGGATCTGTCGATTTTCAGTCGCGACCAGCAGGATGATCCGAGCGATATCAATTCTGGTGGCCGGGCCTTGAAAGGTTTCGTGCGGCCCTATTTGCAGACCTGCGAGGGCACACCCCTGGAGACCAGTTTTACACTTGCGACGGGCGAATTTTTGGCCCGGTACCAACCAACAGCGACGGGCAAGGCAACACTCTTTGTGCCGGTATTGCAGTATCCGAACGGATATAATCTTTCGGTTAAAGGAGGCACGGCGACGTACGGCATGGAGACGCAGAAGGTTGATATCGTTGCTGAGGGCGCAGAGGAAGTGATGATCACGATCACGCCGTTTGCTGAAGCGTAAAACGACGCTCTAAGCTTCCCGGGCGATGATGGCCGCGGTCTCCTGCAACTCCGGGATGAAGCGAACAGCTTTTGACGGCGTGACGGCGGTGCGGATAAATCGCATGGTGATGGAGGCAACGGCCTCTCCATCTTTCAGAACGGGGACAGCCAGTCCGAAGGCGCGGTCATCATGGCGTGGCGCACCCGAGATCGCATACCCATCCTTCCGGATCGAGCGCACCATCTGCGTCACATAGGCGTCGTCATGGGCAACCCTATCCATTTCCCGCCCGGTGCTTCGCAGCGTAGAGAGAAGCACGGCGCGGGTTTCCTCGCTCGAGAAGGCAAAAAAGGCGCGGCCAAGTGCTGACAACAACAAGGCGATACGGCGTCCAATATAAATCCGGTCAAGAGAAAACGGGCTATGGGACAAGGTGCTGTACCTAGCCTGCATGGCATCGTCATCCAGGGTTGCAATGACAACGGGCCATTTGTGCTTCTGGGTAAGCGCCCGCAGGTGAGGGCGGCTGGCTTCAACAATCTGATCCGTGCTTTGAAAACCCTGTGAGAGCAACGTCACTCTGTCCGTGAGACAGTAGCCCAGACTGCGCGAAATACGCCGCACATATCCAGTCGCGATGAGCGTGTCGAGCAACCGCACGAGCGTGGATTTTGGCAGGCCCGTCTCATCATGCAGGTCACTGAGAGTCGTGTAGACGCGACGATTGAGCGCCTCCACTACCACGAGACCGCGTGCGAGCGATGTGATGCTTCGTTCTGTCATGCGTTGGTCAATTCCACTATGTGGAATAAGTAAATCATTTTCAGGTGGGCGGCGTCAATGCACCTCAAACTCTGGAAAATGCAGGGTCAGCAAAGGAGGAGCCACCCATGAATGTTCATATGACCGCGCCGGAAGGTGCTGCCGACGCCGCCTCTCTGGGTCTGAGCCTTGAGGAGTTGAGCCCCGCGATTGGAACCATTGTGCACGGGATTGATTTGAGCCGCCCGGCAAGTGACGAACTGACAGCTTTCATTCGCAGGACGCTGGTGGAACGAAAGGTCGTTTTCTTCCGTGATCAGGACATCACGACAGAGCAGCATCTTGCTTTTGCAGCCAAATTTGGCGAGCTGGAAGTACATCCCTTCGCCCCCCACAAGCCGGACTACCCGGAAGTTCTTGCCATCACCCATAACAAGGAAAGCAAGGGCCGGGAAAACACTTGGCATTCAGACGTGACCTGGCGGGCGGAGCCTTCTCTCGGATCGATCCTGCGGGCACTGGAAGTCCCTGCAAATGGGGGGGACACGCTCTTTGCAAATATGGAAGCGGCGTATGATGATTTGGACGATGCAACCAAAGAGAAAATTGACGGCGCGGTGGCGGTACATGATTTTGCCCATTTCCGAACCATGATGAAGAAAAAAGGCCTGTCACCGGAAGAGATCGAGGCCTTCAATCAGAAATATCCCACACAGGTACATCCGGTTGTGCGAACGCACCCCGAAAGCGGTCGCAAATCGATCTATGTGAACAAGGCCTTCACCCAGTATATCGAAGGCATGGAACGTGAAGAGTCCGATCAGCTCCTTGCATTTCTCTATGCTCGCGCGTCGATCCCTGAATATCAGTGCCGCTTTCAGTGGCAGGCAAATTCCTTTGCCTTCTGGGACAACCGTGCCGCCCAGCATTATGCAGTGTCCGACTATTGGCCGGCCCTGCGACGGATGGAACGGGTGACAATTAAGGGTGGCCGACCGGTCTAAGAAGACGTAAGCCCCCCTAGGTCATGTCATGGATGGCGAGCGCGAAGGCGTAGGTGAGGGCGGTTTCTTTCAACCGTTCAAAGCGTCCCGCAGCGCCACCATGCCCGGCTTCCATATTTGTTTTCAGCAAGATCGCATTGTCACTGGTGGTAAGAGCCCGCAGCTTTGCCACCCACTTTGCCGGTTCCCAATAGGTCACGCGGGGGTCAGTAAGGCCCGCCAATGCCAGAATGTGCGGGTAGGCGTGCGCCCCTACATTGTCATATGGTGAGTAGGCGGCGATGGCCTCGTAAGCGGATTTGTCCTCTATGGGGTTTCCCCACTCGAACCATTCGGGTGGGGTGAGCGGTAGGGTGTCGTCGAGCATCGTGTTGAGCACGTCAACAAAAGCCACTTCGGCGATGATGCCCTTGAAGAGCGCTGGGGCCATGTTCGCCACAGCCCCCATCAACATGCCCCCCGCACTGCCCCCATGGGCGGTAATATTGCCCGCGCTCGTGTAGGCTTGCGCAGCCAGGTGCTCACCCGCCGCAATGAAGTCGGAAAACGTGTTGGGTTTCTTGTCCAGTTTGCCTTGTTTGTACCAGCCATAGCCGCGTTCCTTGCCGCCTCGAATATGCGCAATGGCATAGACAAAGCCGCGGTCAACAAGGCTGAGGCGACTGACGGAAAAGGACGCGGGGATGGAAATGCCATAGGCGCCATAGCCGTAGAGCAGGCAGGGAGCCTGTCCATCTTGCTTCAGGTCTTTGCGATAGAGGAGCGAGATCGGTACCCGCGCCCCGTCTTTCGCCGTGGCAAAAATACGCTCCGTTACATAATCATCAGGATTGTGACCGCTCGGGACTTCCTGTTCTTTTAGGAGTTGGCGTGTGCGGCCGACCATATCGTAGTCGTAGACCTGCTCTGGTGTTGTCATTGACGAGTAGGAAAAACGGACAATGGTGGTTTTATATTCAAGCCCGCCCATGGGCGAGAGGTCATAGGCCTTCTCGTCAAAGGCAATGTTGTGCTCGGTCCCATCGTCTAGAGACCGGATGACAAGTCGATTGAGGCCGTCTTCGCGCTCAAGCCGGACATGGTGATCCTGATAGGCGATTTGACCCAGCAGCAAAGTACCAGGCCGGTGTGCAACGAGGTCCTGCCAGTTTGCGCGATCTGGCGAGGTGGTGGATGTCTCCACCAGTTTGAAATCTTCCGCGCCATCGGCGTTGGTGACGATCAGGAACCTGTCGCGGGAGACGTCATGTTCGAGATCATATTCGACACCCGCTTCGCGCGCGGCGACAAGGGTCGGGGCGTCATTGGGCGCAGCGGCATCAATCAGATAGCATTCGCTGGTCTGGTGATCGTGGACACTGATAACGATATAGCGCCCGCTTTGGGTTTCGCCCACGCTGACAAAAAATCCTGGGTCCTGTTCTTCATAGACGCACACATCGTCCGTCACATCGGTGCCCAGCACATGGCGAAAGACACGCGACGCGCGGTGGTTCTCATCTACCCGGACGTAGAAAAGCGTTTTGTTGTCCAGCGCCCAGACAGCGCCGCCGCTGCAATCAGGGATCGTATCCGCAAGGTCTCGCCCACCTGCCATATCGCGAATTTTGAGCGTGAAATATTCAGAGCCTTTGAGGTCCGCACTCCAGGCAAACAGCGTGTCATCGTGACTGCGCGCAGCCCCGCCAATTTTGAAATAGGCTTCTTCCTCAGCCTCAATATTGCCATCAAGGAGGATGGACTCAACTGTCTCGCCCTCACGAGGTTTGCGGCAGAAGATCGGGTGCTGCGATCCCGTCAGATATTTTGTGTAATAGAGCCAGTGGCCGTGGGGAGACGGAACCGAACTGTCATCTTCCTTGATCCGGCCTTTGATTTCCTCAAACAGCTCCTCGCGTAAGTCTTCCAGCGGCTTGAAGGTTTCATCGGCATAGGCATTTTCAGCTTCCAGATAGGACCGAATGTCGGCTTGAAGAATGGAGGGGTCCTTCATCAAAGCCTGCCACTCCGGGTCGCGCAGCCAGTCATAGGCATCAGTGCGGGTAATTCCGTGGCGGGTATCGCGAACAGGTTTTTCAGCGGCTACAGGTACATTGGCGGGCAGGGCGAGGGGCATGGGCATCCTTCAAAATAGAAACACCCCCGGCGGACAATCCACCGGAGGTGCAATAGCTATGGGCGCGCGTCCTATTCGAACAGCAGCGTAATTGTTTCTGCGACCAGGGCAGGGCGTTCCTGACCTTCGATCTCAATGGTCACTTCATTGATGAACTGCGTGCCACCGGCTTTAGGATTGGTGCTCTTAAGTTTCATGCGGCCACGAACCTTGGAACCAACGGGCACCATGTTGGTGAAGCGCACAGCGTTGGAACCGTAATTGATGCCCCGGGACACGCTTTTCACACCGCTGATCTGGCCCATAAGCATAGGCAGCAGAGAAAGCGTCAGATAGCCATGCGCAATGGTTGGCATGCCGAGTTCTTTCTGGGTCCGCTCAGGGTCGATATGGATCCACTGGTGGTCACCCGTAGCCTCAGCGAACATATTGATCCGCTCCTGATCGATCACGGTCCAATCGCTGACACCGATTTCCTTACCGGCCTCCGCCGCATAATCGGCGATAGTATCAAACATGCGCATAGCACAGCCTCCTTGTATGTTTTCTTGTTAGGGGGGAAGCCCCAGAATTCACCTAAATGTCGTCTTGGTTTTTTACCTGAAGGTACCGGCCTCGTTCAAGGATTTCCAAGGCATAATCATCATAGCTGAGCCCAAGCTTACGCGCTTGCTCCACCCGTCTGCGCGCAATATCGTATGATGGTGGTGTCCAGGCCGTCGCATGGGCTTCGGCCATTTGTCGCCGCTCAAAAATATCCCAGTCAAACAGACCCGGCCCCAGATTGTGCCCAATCATGGGGTGCAAAGGCACAACGTAACCTTGATATTCCAGCCGCTCGACCCGTTGGGCGCGCATTTGCGCAAGCCGTTGCCCCGCTTTTGGGCGGTATTTATATTTGGCGGCGGGACGGGCGGCCAGCATGTCTATAACGACAGGCGGATGCGGACCCGGCGGTCTTCTCCAGCCTCCCAGGTCAATTCTTCAAGCCAGCCCCAGGTTTCCCCTTCCGGCTCAATGGCAATGTCGCCGCGGCTCCAGCCTAGACGACGCAGTTCTGTGGCCACCGCCTCCGAGCGACCGCGGGCCAGCGCGGCGTTGGAGGCCGGATTGCCGGTTTTGCTTGCCTTACCAAATAGACAGACCTGAACGGCGTGCTGACCTGTCGCGCGTTCATAGACTTCGCGGATAATAGCCTTGTCTTCCCGGTCAAGGGCTGTGGAGCTTGGCTCGAAAAAGACAAAAAACTCCCGCTCAAACTTGCCACCCACCCCTTGGCGATTATTGCAACTTTTACCAGATGAGTGGATCTCAATGGCAAAGCTCATGGGCGCTGCGAGCGCCCCTACGAAAATGAAGGTGCTGACAAAAAAGAGAGAACGAATAAGGGACATGGTCCTGCCTGTGTTTTCAAATAGTATGGCGTACCCGGTGAGAGTCTACCTCGGTAGTGCCTCAGGTCAATCTCTGTCGCCGGTCTTCTGGCGCACGGCCTGTTCCAGCTCATGCAGAGGCCCTTCGCGCAGGCCGAATTCATTCAGATGCACAATGGTGCGGTAGAGATAGTCCCGATTGGTTCCAATATCCCCCTCCGCCTTGGCAATCCGGCGCACCGCCTTGGCGAACGGGACGCGCCCGGCAAACCGTTTGCTTGCCCGATTGGCAACAAAGGTGAGGCCGTCAACACGTCGGCCTTCAATATCCAGGGAAACCTGCCGCGGAACATAACCGGTGCCAATCATCTCACGGAGCCAGAGGATTTCTGTTTCGCTCTCCACATGTTCTGGCGCTATTCGGTGGGCAATGCCAATGCACGAGCCGCCGCTGTCCAGACCCAGCATTAGACCTGGGTTTTTCGGGCCCCCGCGCCCAATCACCAGATGAAGACAGAAGGCACGGTGATAGCCGAACAGGCGCGCGCGGGAGGACTCAGCGACATGAATGGCCGGGTTCCACATGAGAGACCCGTAGCCAAACACCCAAAGCGCTTTTTTGTTGGGAAAGCTATTGAGAAAGGTTCGTCGCGAGAGCTCTCGTTCTTCATGGGTGATGAGGGAATAGTTTGGCAGGGTAGCGACATGACGCTCCAGCCGGTCGATGAAGGCGGGCGTGAAATGCTCGCGCTTCAAAACCCCGTCGCCCGAAAAAGCAGGCAGGCGACGGGTCTTGTTTGATTGTTTCGTCGTGTTAGACGATTTTCGAGTCACGGTTTCCCCAGTAACGATCCCGCACCAGACGCTTGTAGAGCTTGCCCGTCGGGTGACGTGGTAATTCTTCATCGAAATCAACAGAGCGCGGACACTTCATTTGTGCAAGTTGTGACCGGCAGAATTCCAAAAGCTCCGCTTCCAATTCCGGGCCCGCATCGTTCCAGTCCATAGGCTGCACGACCGCCTTTACTTCCTCGCCAAAGTCTTCGTTGGGCACGCCGATCACCGCCACGTCCGCAACGCGCGGGTGGGTGATGAGAATATTCTCCGCTTCCTGCGGGTAAATATTCACACCGCCGGAGATGATCATGAATGCTTTGCGGTCGGTGAGGTACAGGTACCCATCTTCGTCAACGCGGCCCACATCCCCCAGCGTTGACCAGCCGCGTTTCGTCGGATGGCGCGACTCTTTCGTCTTGTCCGGGTCGTTGTGATACTCAAACAGGTCGTTCGGGTCCGCATCTTCGGCAGGGGCGAAATAGATCGAACCGGCCTCGCCTGCGGGAAGTTCTTTGCCTTCGTCGTCGCAAATATGGACGGACCCCAAAAGCGGTTTGCCGACGGAGCCTTTGTGTTCCAGCCACTCTTCAGAATTGAGCTGGCAAAACCCATTGCCTTCGGACCCGGCGTAATATTCATAGATGATCGGCCCCCACCATTCGATCATCTGCTCTTTCACGGGCACCGGGCAGGGTGCCGCAGCGTGAATGGCGACCTTATGGCTCGAGAGGTCGTATTTGCTGAGTTCTTCCCGCGGTGATTTCAACATGCGCACAAACATGGTGGGAACCCATTGCGAATGCGTGATCTTGTGTTTCTCAATGAGCTCTAGAGCACCTGCCGGATCGAAATGATCCATGATAATGCAAGTCCCGCCGATACGCTGCACGGACATATTGTAGCGCAGCGGTGCGGCGTGATAGAGCGGCGCCGGGGAGAGGTACATTGTCTCTTCGTCCATGCCATAGAGCAGGGTGACGAGATTGAGCAGGCCCTCGCCCTCGTCAATCGGCCCACCAGACAATTTCCGCCGAATGCCTTTCGGGCGGCCGGTGGTTCCTGACGAATAGAGCATGTCCGTGCCGGCCGTCTCATCCGCGATGCGTGTTGCGGGCATGCCATTGCGGGCTTCCTCGTAACTCTCATAGCCATCGTCTTTGCCATTGATCATGTAGCGTTTCTGAACGCCTTTCAAAAGTCCCTGACCCACGAGCTCTTCCGCAATCGGGGCCAGTTCCTTTGAGGTGAAGAAGAGTTTCGCGCCACAATCTGAGACGATGTAATCGACCTCCGGTGCGGTGAGCCTGGAGGAGGCGGCGGTGAAATAAAGTCCCGCGCGCTGGGCTGCCCAGCAGAGCTCCAGAAATCTGGCATTGTTCTCCATAAAAATGGCGATTGCGTCGCCTGGTACCAGACCTTCAGACCGAAACAGCTGAGCTGCCTGGTTCGTCCGGTCTTCAAGCTCTCCATACGTCACGATTTCGCCTGTGGATGCCATGATATAGGCAGGCTTGTCAGGGTTTTTCGCAGCGTGGTGGCATGGATGGAACATGGTTGATCTCTCCCGTTGGACTTTTATTTAGTGGCCGCACAGGGTCTGTAGCGGCGTGCGTCGGCTTTTCTAGGGTGAGCCGTTCGGCGAAGGCTGTTATATCAGGAACCAGCATATATGCATCGCAGAATTCGTGTGGTTTTTTGCCTTAAGGCGTTTAGTCAATTGACGTAGGGGAAACAGAACGCCGCACGCCAACAGGGAGATAGTCATGAGTTACAACACGATTAAATATGAGGTTGAGGACAATATTCTGACCCTCACGCTCAACCGGCCTGAGAAAATGAACGCCTTCACCGGCAAAATGATGATGGAAATGATCGACGCATTTGACCGGGCGGATGCCGACGATGATGTCCGTGCGATCATTGTGACGGGCGAAGGAAAGGCATTTTGCGCAGGGGCTGATCTGTCTGCCGGTGCCAAAACCTTTGACTATGAAAAGCGTGATGATCGCCCTGACAAGAGCGGGTCAGCCGCATCGGCGGACGGTGAGATCGACTGGAGCCATGCTTCCGTTCGTGACGGCGGGGGACGTCTCACGTTGCGCATTTATGAATGTATGAAGCCCGTCATTGGGGCAATCAATGGTGCCGCCGTGGGTATTGGTGTGACCATGCAGTTGCCGATGGACATCCGGTTGGCATCTGACAAAGCGCGATTTGGTTTTGTGTTCGCGCGTCGCGGCATCGTGCCTGAAGCGTGTTCCAGTTGGTTCCTGCCACGCGTGGTGGGGGTGAGCCAGGCATTGGAGTGGATTTATTCCGGCAGGGTGTTTGACGCGGCAGAAGCTTTGCGTGGCGGTCTGGTGCGCGAAGTATATGCTCCAGACGACCTGCTGCCTGCAGCCCGGGCGATTGCACGCGAAATCGTCGAGAACACGGCGCCGGTTTCCATTGCTCTTTCGCGTCAGCTCATCTGGCGCATGGCCGGAGCGGACCACCCGATGGAAGCGCACAAGCTGGACAGTCGTTCCATTTTCTCGCGCGGTGCCTCTGCAGATGCGAAAGAGGGCGTGATGTCGTTCCTCGAAAAACGCCCGGCCGTTTTCCCCTGCAAAGTGTCAGAAGACATGCCGGTCTTCTATCCCTGGTGGGACGAGCGCGAATACGAATAGAGCGTATTCCCGAAAAATTGCATGACTTTTCGGACAAGAATATGCGTCTGGAAAAGCGTATTCCCGAAAAG
Organism: uncultured Parvibaculum sp.; assembly: GCA_964518885.1. Lineage (GTDB taxonomy): Bacteria > Pseudomonadota > Alphaproteobacteria > Parvibaculales > Parvibaculaceae > Mf105b01. The sequence continues at coordinate 15,618 of CAZFHW010000001.1, forward strand.
TTGCATGACTTTTCGGACAAGAATATGCGTTGAAAACAGCCAGCGGTCAGGCGGGTTTCTCTGCCTGGCCGGTACCGGCTTCAATTTTCCACAAGTTGGTAAAAAAGAAGACCATAAGCCACAGCACCACCATGCAGGACGAAGGCACGAGCACGGCGTTAAGTGGCCCGAAGGCCTGGATGACAAAGCCCGCCATAAAGGCGCCGATCGGTCCGCCGCCCATCATGCCCAGCTGAAACACAGAAAGCACACGGGCGCGGTGCGTATCCGTCGCCGCGATCTGCACAATGGCGCGGGACTGGCTCATCGAAATGCCCGACGAGAGACCCCAGAAGAGCGCCAACACATACACCGCCCAAAGCGGGGGATGAAAGTGCACAAACACCATCATGATAGAGCCGGTGCACATGGCCAGCATGATGGCGCGCCCTTGTCGCTTAATGGGACGGAGACGGCTCAGCACCATGGACGAGATGCCGATCCCGCCGAAGAAACAGATATTGATAAAGGCAATCTCGAACGATCCGCCCCCATAGACATCTCGCATCAGGATGGGAAACAGCACCATGAACACGCCGATATAAAGGATGCCTGCAAAAAACATCATCAAAATGACGGATCGAAGGTCGGCGTTTCGCCAGACAATCTCAACGCCTTCTCGTATTTGCGAGAGTTGAGAAGGGCGCTTCTTGCCAGGCTCATGGAGAACAGATGGCGGGGCCTTCGGCAACTTCATCGTGGTTGCAGCCGCAACGATCAGCGATAGGGATTGCGCCAGCATCAGCGGTACTGCACCTATAATCGTTGCCAATCCACCGATCAGCAGGCCGACGACCTGTGACAAAAACTGCGCGCCCGTTGCAAGGGTGACAGCTTGTTGAATGCGCCCGCCAAGGCTGGTCATGGCCACCCGGTTTAGAAGGGAGTCGCGGGCCGGCATTGTGTAGGCGCCCAGGGCGGACAGGACGATGGCGTAAATAATCAACGTCTCATAGTCCACATACCCGGCGGCATAGAGGCCCGCGAGTACAAAAGGCGCCACGGCGGCTAAAAGTTGCAGCCGCATAAGATATCGTCGCAATTCTCTCCGGTCAGCTGTCGCCCCGCCGAACAATCCGAGCACCAACATGGGCAACATCGCAAACATCTGCGCTATGCCCGCGCGCTCTGCGCTTTGTTGCAGGACAAAGACGATCAGCCAGGGGAAGAGCACAGACTGAATGCCACCAGAAAAGAAGTAGGCGGAGATCCCCCCCATATACCACCGCAGGTCAGATCGATTGTCAGTGGTTGGCACGGTGTATCCCCGAGGGTGTGAGGTTCATTTCAGATGGGTTTGATGGCGACAGGCCTATGTGGTCTGCCTCGCGAAGGCAAGAGGCATACTGGAAATGTCAGTCGGACGCTGCGTCGTGGGCCAAGGAGCGGATGCTCCAGATCGGGGTCAGCAGGCACGCGAGAGCAAGCATGATCAGCATGCCGACCGAGGGCACCACTACCGCAATTCGCGGCCCCCACCACTCAATGTACAGGCCACACAGGAAGGCGCCAAGGGGCGCGCCCCCAAGGACACCCATCTGAAAGACCGAGAGAATACGTCCCCGGTGGCTTGCTGGCGCCGATTCCTGAATGATCGTGCGGTTCATTGTCATGGCGACCCCGCCGCCACATCCCCACAGAAATGCAACAGCCATAAAGGCCGGGAAGGTCGGAGCAATCGCAAACGATGCCATCACAAAGGCACCGGCGCCAAGAGCCAGGATGAGGGCACGACCTTGTCGTACAATCCCACCACGGCGCCCGATCAGAATGACCGTGACGATGATGCCGCTCATCATCGCGACATTGCTCATGGCCAGTTCACTTGAACCGCCAAGGAAAACGTCGCGCACAAGTATCGGCATGACAACCTGCGAGGTACCAAAAAATAGAATGCCCACACCAAAGACGATCACTGTGGGTGCCAAAAGGCGTGGCGTGCGGGCAACTTCGCGGAGCCCGTCTGCAATCACGGCAAGTGACGGCGCCTTGCTTCCCTCTGGCCGGTGGGTGGGAAGTTTGAATGCCAAAGCTGCCCCCATCCACAACAGGGCGGTTTGGGAAAGAAAGATCAGGGCAACCCCGATTACGCCTTCCAGGCTCGCCAGGCCGAAGCCGATAATTTGGGAACCGAATTGGAACGCGGTCGCGGCCATCACCGCTTTTTGAATTTTGCCACTGGCAATATGATTAAGTAGCGCGTCGCGCGCGGGAATAATAAACGCCCCCGCAATCCCCATCGCCACCGCATAGATCAGCAACACCGGATAGGTGAGGGCACCCATGCTGATGACGACAAACAGCGCCAGCGGGGGAACGCCTGCAAGAAAATGCACAAGGATCAAAATACGGCGGCTGTCCAGATGGTCCGCCGTGGCACCTCCCACAAGAATCAACAAAAAGGTAGGCAGGAAGAGCGCCATCATCGCAATCCCGAGTTCGGTCGGTCCCTCACCCAGTTGCATGGTGATGAGAAAAGGAAACATCACCGTCTGAATGCCTATGGCACTAAACCAGCTGGTCAGACCACCAAGATAGAACGTCATAGGCCGCATGGTATTGATCCTTAAATCCGGGGAGTTCAGACAGGGGGGTGAGCGCGCAGCACCCAAAGGTGTGACTTCACCATAAGCCATGCAAGCACAAGTGTCATGCCGAGTGCCGGAAGCCACATGGCGTTATGGGTTCCAAAATAGCCCGCCATGAAACCCATGATGAGAGCACCAAGAGGGGCGCCACCGGCAAAACCCATTTGAAAGATCGCCAGAGCACGGGCGCGAAACGCTTCGTCTGTTTCTTCTTGAACGATTGTACGACTGAGAGTCATGACGCAACCGGCCCCCAGGCCCCAGACAAGGCAGAGCACGCAAAAGAGCCAGTAGGGCAATTCAAAGGTCAGCCCGACGACGACAAGCGCGCCGCCGAAGAGGGAGAGGATCATCGCCCGCCCGCGCCGCGTCACATGGCCAAAACGCAGAAGAAAAACCGTGGCAACAATCATGCCGCCGAAGAAAGCGATGTTCGCAATGCCGATCTCCACCACACCCCCATGATAGTAGTCGCGCACCAGCAGCGGCAGGGCCACGAGAAACGATCCGACGAAGAAAACACCAATGGCGAACATGGCGATGATGACGGGTAGCAATAGGTCGGATCGGCGAACATAGCGGAGGCCATCCCGCATTGCCTGCGCGCGCGACGGATGAACAGTGTTCGGGTCCAGCTTTTTGCGGGGTAACCGGCGGGCGGTGAGCCCTCCTGCAAGGATCACAAGCGACTGTCCGGCGAAGAGAAGAGGGGCGCCGATCGCCGCAGCCGAAAGGGCAATGACCATGCCCAACAGCTGCGCAATTTGCTGCACGGCCATGGCCAGTGTGACCGTCTGTTGGATGTTGCCGCGCGCAACCCGGTTCAAGCTTGCATCGCGCGCGGGCACCGCAAATGCCGTCGCGGTTCCCATGAGCAGGCCGTAAAAAATCAGAACTTCAAAACTGAGAAGATCCGCGTTAAGAGCCGTTGCCAACGCGAGCGGTGGTAAAGCCGCAAACAGATGAACGCGAAAGAGGATGGTGCGCGGGTCGCCGCGATCCGCCGTCGCTCCCCCTAGCAGCATGAAAAGAAGTGCCGGCGCAGAAAGGCTCATTTGCGCGATACCGATCCGGGCAGGTGTCTCATCCAGAACCATAGCCACGAGATAGGGAAACATGACAAATTGCAGGCCAAGGCTGGCATACCACGTCCCTTGGCCGGTCAAGTACCAGGCGAGGGGCCCAGAACCGCTTTGTGAGTCAGAGCCGCCTTCGCTTTGCTGATCTGCTGCCAATCTACCACCCCCGATTTTGGTCTCCGCAAAAAGACCCACGCCAAACCTGACGCTCTGCTCTCAATAAACCATGTAGGGCTCATATCAAACTTTTGAATCGCAAGTGTCTTGCGCTGAGGAAGCAACTACCGCCCTGCCTTTTTCATATCGGCGTAGCGATGCGTGGCTCCATTTCCCTCGGTTCCCAGCGCAACCAGCATGGCTTTGGCAACATCTGTCGCCGCGATCCCGCGATATTTCTGCAGCGGCCCCTGTAGTCCAAGGTTGAGAAAAGGGGTGACCGCGATGGCCAGTTGCTCCGCCGGTCGGGCTTCTCTCCGCACGCCCAGCAAGACACCGGGCTGAAAGATATGCAGTGCGGGGAAACCCATCGCGCGGATCGCATCTTCGGTCTCTCCTTTGACCCGCGAATAGAAAATCGATGAGCCAGCACTTGCGCCGACCGCCGAGACGAGTGCGAACCGCTTGGCGCCCGCCGCCAACGCGGCGCGGGCAAAAGCTGTCTCATAATCAAAATCGACTTTGCGGAAGGCCGCCTGGCTACCCGCCTTCTTGATCGTCGTGCCGAGCGCGCAATAGGCTTCGTCCGCCTTGATGTCTGCCGCGCGAATACCGTCTTCCAGTGTATCAAAATCAACCACAAGATTGTTCAGCTTGTCGTGTGTTCGCTCCAGTGGTTGTCTGGTCACCGCAACAATCCGGGTGTGGCGTGGAGAAGCAAGCAGGTACTCAAGCAAGTGTCCGCCGACAAGGCCGGTGGCACCGGCGAGAAGGGCTGTTGTTGTGGTCATGGGGGTGTGGGTCCTGTGTAGCGCGCACGAGGGCGGATCAGGCCCGGACGCATTTGTTGTTCGATCGCATGAGCGATGAGACCGGCTGTGCGACCAAGCGCAAAGAGCGATAGGGCAGCGCCTCGCGGCAGGTCAAAGGTTTCACCAAGCGCTGCCAATGCCAAGTCCACATTGGGTTTGATGCCAGCAGCACTTTTCATGGTTTCAATAACGGTGGAGGCACGCGCAAAGGCATCACTGTCGCCTCGCTGCTCTGCCATAACGCGCATCATCATCTTGGCACGGGGGTCTCCATTGGGATAAAGCCAGTGGGAAAACCCGGGCATTGGTTCCTGATCGCGCAACCTTTGGCGCACACCCTCCGCAGGGTTGTCCGTTGCAGACAGATCCCGCAGCAGATTTTCTGTGCGCCTTGAAATGCCCCCATGTCGTGATCCCTGAAGGGCTGCAAGGCCCGCCATAACCGCACCATAGAGGGTCGATCCGGCGGCAGCCGTACACCGGGCGGTAAACGCGGATGCATTGAGTTCGTGATCGGCGCAAAGCACCAGAGCGGTGCGAATAGCCTCGCCCGTAATTTCATCTTTACCCCAGGCGTCCCGCAACACGTGGTGCACCGGCCTGGCCGAGGGCTCGCATCCGGCGATCGTGGCCGCAACCAGCCGCAGAATACGCACCCCGGTGGCGGCAAGTCCTTCAGACGTTGTGTTGAAAAGAGTGGTGTCCGCCACAGCAGCAATGGGCAGCGCTGCCAGACAGCGGTCGACCGGCGGCAGGTCGGCGGGCGGGGCAGGGAAGGATGGCGGCAGCACATCATCCTGAAACGGGTTTTGAGGAAAATCCCAAAGCAGACACGCGATGCTCTCCAGCGTGCCATGTTCCGCGAGTTGCGTTGCATCAGATCCGCGATAGTAGAGCTTGCCGTCCGCGATGAGAGTGATGGCGCTCTCCAGCAGCGGTTGACCGAAATTCAGCGCGTACCCGGTCTCATCCAGAGTGGTTTTGGCTTCCCCCAGTTTAGCAGTTCGGCGATCCTTCAGAGCCCGCACATCCTCCGCCCGGTAGCGCCGTGCACGGGAGCGGGGCACTGGTTCCGACCGGATGAGATCCCGACTGACATAGGCATAGAGCGTGGGCAGGCTGACAGTCAGTTCCGCAGCGGCTTCCTTGGCAGAAAGGTACAAGGTGGCGTCATCTGTCAATTTCTGGGTGCCTTCAATTATACATTGATTACCTTAATCAAGATTGACGATATAGGCAAGGATTCGCATCTTGTTCCCAGGAAACGCCTGGGCTGATTCCCCCAGCAAAGGAGTTAAAAATGACGGATGAGAACAAAAAGATGAAGACGACAAAAGTTGCTGCAACGGGTTTGGAAGGCGTTATCGCCGCAGATACGGCTTTGAGCCGGGTGGATGGGACGGCGGGCCGTCTCATTATCGCCGGGCTCGACCTGCCGGATCTGGTCGCCTCCTCATGTTTCGAAGGCACAGTGGCAGCCCTTTGGCGCACGGCAGGGCATGTGAGCGACGACCAAGAAGTGGCCGAGGGTTTGGGCCTGGCACGGGTTGACGCATTTATCCATGTTCCCGCCCTCCTGGCAGCCTCAGCCGGCCTCACTGTGACCGAGGCGCTACGCATTGGTCTGTCTCTGCTGGCAGACGAGCACCCCATTCCGGCCCCTCTTCGGTTAGTGGGCGCGATGCCGGTCTTCGTTGCGGCATTGGCGCGTCATGAGCAAGGGGCTGATCCATGTGCGCCTGATGCGGCGCGCGGTCATGCGGAAGACTATTTGCGCATGTTGCATGGGAGCGAGCCCACGCCTGACGCGGTACATGCCATGGACGCCTACTTCACCACCGCCAGTGATCACGGCATGAACGCCTCCACCTTCACCGCCCGTGTGGTGGCCTCAACTGCCGCGGGGCAGGTGTCGTCTATTCTTGCGGGTCTGTGTGCGCTCAAAGGACCCTTGCACGGAGGTGCACCGGGCCCGGTGCTCGACATGCTGGATGAGATCGGGACGCCGGAAAATATTGAACCCTGGTTGCGCAATGCGGTGCAGACCGGCGAACGCCTGATGGGCTTTGGCCACCGCATCTACCGGGTGCGCGATCCACGGGCCGATGTGTTGGGCGCAGAAGTAGCACAATTGTCCGGCAATCACCGTCAGCGCATCAGCTTCGCGCTTCAGGTGGAAGAAACCGCCAAGGCAGTGCTGAAGGAACTCAAACCCCACCGGCCTCTCGATACCAATGTGGAGTTCTACACAGCCCTGCTATTGGAAGCCCTGGATATTCCCCGCAGCGCTTTCACACCCACATTCGCCATCGGCCGCGTGGCGGGGTGGACAGCTCACGTTATGGAGCAGGAACAGGCGGGCCGCCTGATCCGTCCCTCAGCAAACTATGTGGGGATTGTGCCGGACGACCTGGAAGTGGCGTGACGCTGTGCCTAGCACGGGTTCAGGGAACTGAAAGCGCGCTGGATGAGCCGGATGGCCGGTTCATCCAGCAGTTCAGGGTGCCATTCGCCAAACCGGATGATCTGGCGTTCGAGCTGTTCAAAACTTGCAGTGCGCGGAACCAAAGCGCACTGGAACCGGTCTGGATCATCATTGTCGTGGAGCTTTTGCGTGCCTTCGCTCACCTGCATGGCACGCAGGCTTCCAAAAAAACCGCTCACATATTGCCGACAATAGCGGGCCTTGCCGGAAAGCCGGTCTTCTGGGTGCGCCAATTGTTGATCAGCAGCAAGTTGGCAAAATGTAAAAAGGTCACGCCCGGTTTCAACTCGCATACGTGCAAGACCTGGCTCGACCGTGGCACAGAGCAGTAAGACGGCGAGCAGAAATCTGGCTGGTCTGCGGCCGGGTGAAGCAGCATGACTATTCAAACCAGATGTCAGTTGTCGAAATCGATCCATCGCTCCCACAGGCTCTCGGCGCATTCACTGGATGTATATTGGCTGGTGAGTAACCGCATTGGGCGTTCTGCGATGCCACCCAGCGTATCCCCCGCCATTTCCGACGCCAAGGCGCGGCAGGGATCCAGCGTCCCGTAGTTTCCGTAAAAAAGTCCGCCTGCTGCAACCGCGAGCAAAGCAACCATGCTGATAAGCGTGCGCATATCGTTTCATTTCCCCAAAAAGTTTGAAACGTGATCGGTAACGAAGCATCAGTAACGGATGACAGTGTTGTCCCGGCGTTCGTTAAAAACAGAATTGTCGTCGAATTGCCGTTGGCCGCCACATGACGCATATCCATCACCCCATCCGGCGCGGTAGACCTCTTGTGTCTTGTAGAGCGCCTCGTTCCGGTGAACCGTATCGTTAAATCCGGAGACCCGCGTATGTGCGGTCTCACATCCCTCCGAAAAGCCGGTTTTATAAATGGGGCTTTGCAAGACCTCTGGGGCTCTTTCATAAGCACAGGCGGACAGAACAAACCCGGCACTGAGCAAAACCAAAGGCACTAAACTTTTTACGCGACGCACATTCATGAGCGATCTTTCTGATACGAAGCCGGATATCCAGCGGTACTGTCTGCCAGAGGTCGCCTTCCCGGCGCACACTCTGCCTCCAACGATACCGGACTTTTAGGCTGGGCGCCAATTGGCAAAACCGGTGGGAGGACGGGTTTGTCCCGAATATGACGGTCTAGGGGCTATTTTTCCCACAGGGAACGCCCGGAATTCACTCCCTGTTAACGCCGAAAGCGTTGCATGTGGCGGGTAGGCGCGGAGCGTAAATCTGCCCCAAATCAGGATGATACAGGCCTTGTCACAGTCCGATATACAAGTCGCAAACCAAGCCGAGCCGGAGGCTGTCTATGAGCTTCTGGCACGACACCTGAGTGACTTGTTGCTTACGGGCATGGGAAGTATTGCGCCGCACGAACTGGCCCTGGCGGAAACAGCCTTGGTCGACCTGCTGCCTTTTTTGAGTGAGGAATTGAAGCGCCGGTTGGCAGAACGGCTCGTCCCTCTGGAAATGGCGCCGGATGCCTTGCTGGCGGCCTTGCTGGCGGAACCCTTAAGCGTGTCGGGACCCTTGGTCTCCGATGGTCTGTGTTTGACCAGTTGTGATCTCGTTCATTTTGCTGAAACAGGGGGGCTGGAGCACCGTCTTTGCGTCGCACAGAGGCGCGATCTGAGCCGCGTTGTCTGTGATGCGTTGACGGTGAAGGGCGAAATAGAGGTCTTGCGGGCCCTGGTGGGGAATACCACCGCGTCCCTGTCAGACCGGGCGATAGAAATGATCGCCCGTCGATCTTCAGCTGAACCTGATCTCATCATGATGCTTCTCAACCGCCGCGAACTCACGCCTTGGTTTGCGCACCTGATGTTCTGGTGGGCAGACGGGGAGGAGCGCAGCGCAATCTTGAAGCGGTTTCCGATCGATCGCCGTGCGGTTGTTGAGGCGCTGGATGATCTCTTCGATCTGGAGAGCCTTATGGAGACAGAATCTGTGGCGCTTCACAGCACCTATCGGTTGTTGCGCCCGGCGCGCCGTTTGGAAAATGAGGCGTTGCAGGCCCTCATCGCCGGGGTCGATGTTCGCTCGACACAATCAGCCACGTCGGCCATGGCAGCAGCGGCTGATATTTCACCAAAAACAGCATCTTGGGTTATCTCAGACGAGGGCGGGGAGCCATTGGCTGTTCTGGGTAAGGCGCTCGGACTTTCCCGCAGCGATTTTCGCGATGTTGCCTCGCGTCTGGGTGCGGCCCGGCTATCGGGTGCGTACACGGAAAATGAAATGGAACGGGCTGTCGCTCTTTTCGATTCAGTAACAATGGACAGAGCAGATTCCATCCTGCACTTCTGGGACAGGATCGTCTGCGCAGAAACCAGAACCTGAAAAAACTAGCTGGCGGCCTTCTCTGATCGAGGTGCGCGGAACGTGCTCAAGGAGACCACGCGTTCAAGGTCTTCCCGAGTAGAGCGTGCGGTCTCGAAAATATCCCCTTCAGCCCGGTCAATCAGGTTGAGAATTTCTTCCACACCGGTCAGGATGGGGGCCAGCCAATCGTTGGCCTCATCTGGGTTCTGAGCGTTCGCCTGCGCTTCATCGACCATCAATTGGGCATCGGTCGCAAGGGTCGCGGCCGCCTGGCGGACCGCGCCAGTGTTGAAATCATCAGCCCCAACGATCAGGTTCTCAATATGTCGGATTTGCGCACGGATGCCATTGATACGTGCAGCCTGTTCCCGCCCGGCCCGCTCGCTGTCGTCCATCATGGGGGCCAGATCATCAAGAGACACGGTCAGGCAGTGGGCAATCGCCGTCATGGTGCGAAAAGTGCCGTCCTTCTTCCCGGTTTCAATCTCTGAGAGGTAGGCCGGACTGATGCCCGCCGCGCGTGCAAGCTCGACGCCTTTAAAGCCCCGATGCTGACGCCAGACCCGCACGGGTATTTCGCCATCAGCAATCCGGTGCACCACCTCCGCTGGAATAAGGTCCGTCGAGTCGCCCAGAATGGCATTTGACGATGCTTTCACATCGTCTATTTCCTCGGCGGCTCGTTTCAGGCGGGCATATTCTGCAACCGGCACCAACGTATAAAGCGGTTCGCCGTCGCTGCTGCATATGACTTGTGGGGCGGATGATGGTTTTTTGGATAGGCCCGCTGTGGCTTGGGTCATGAGCGAATGTCCTTATCTGTCGCGTGCGGCGACTGTGCCGCCGGAAATAGCCAACACCGTGAGGGCGCTGCCGCTGCGTCTAAATACAAAACGGAGGCCTTCGGGAAAACGCCGCACCAGCCGTGTATCTGTCAGCGGTTCGTCGAGACGATCATCGGTACGCATGGCAACCAGTGCTTCAGTGATCTTTTTGCGGTCGATCATGTTGAGCCGCGACATATGGCGAAAGGCTTCCCGACTATAGGCGATGCCATGATCGTTGGCGGCGGCACCGAAATAGGTGACGTTCTCCGCTGGTCCTTGCATGGCATTGCTCCTCTATTGTCTGGCAAGTCTGGGTTGCAGGCCGCTCCCGTCTTTGCGCGTCGCACCGAAATACGCCTCGGGATAACGCCTCAAACGCCGCCCGATCTGCAGGGCCGCAAGCACGTGAACAATGGTTTGATAGCAAATACTTTAATGCGATTCGCCAGACAGCAGCGAATTTGAAAATATGCTGCTTTTCGCGCTCGACCGTTTACGGCATCATGTCATTGAACAAGCAGGACTTACTGCGGCGGAGGAACAATTATGTCAGCAGAACCGATCGACCAGGTTATTGAACTGTTGAAGGCACAGGCACTGGGCAGCGAAGAGCTGTCTTTGGAGGAGCGCCGCGCGGCAATGGACAATATGTCTGCGGCATTTGGTGAACCGCAGGGCGTAAAGCGGGATTTTTCCGAGCTGGCAGGGCGACCGGTACAGATATTCAAACCGGAAGGCAAAGATCCAGAGCAAGTGCTGCTCTACTTTCATGGCGGGGGATATGTCATGGGATCTCCCAACTCGCACGCGAACCTGACCGCACGGTTGGCGATTTCTTCCGGTGCAACGGTGGTGAGTTTCGACTACCGGTTAGCGCCTGAACATCCGTTCCCGGCGGCAGTAGAGGATGGGCTCGCCGCCTACCAAGCGCTGCTGGATGCTGGTGTCTCACCGTCCCGGTTTGCCGTCGGCGGAGACAGTGCCGGAGGAGGGCTGACTTTCGCCGTGTTACAAAAAGCGCGGGATGAGGGTTTGCCCATGCCCGCCGCTGCAATTGGCCTTAGTCCGTGGATGGATCTGACGGGTGCCTCGCAGACATACAAGACACACGCAGAAGCTGACCCCATGATTGAACCAGCAGCCATCATTGCAATCGGCCAGGAGTATCTGGGAGGGGCGGCGGCGACCGATCCGCTGGCCTCACCCTTGTTTGGGGATTTTGCCGGACTGCCGCCTCTGTTCATTCAGGTCGGCGATGCTGAAATCTTGCTGGATGACAGTCGGGAACTGGAAAAGAAGGCACGGGCGGCCGGTGTCGATTGCAAATTGGAAGTTTGGGATCGAATGATCCATGTCTGGCAGGCCTTTTTCCCAATGTTACCCGAGGGCGAAGAAGCAATTGATCGCCTGGGAGCTTTTCTAAAGATGCGGTGGGAGCAGGAAGCCAGGGCCCAGGCAATCTAAAAACAACGTTTCTTTGATCTTAATGCCTTATTTCTATCTTCAAATCGTCCCGAAGCGGAGTAATTGCCGCAGACGGAAAGGGTGGCTTCTTGATCCTGATCAAATCGATCTTGTCAAAGATAGTCCATGTTGTTCCGCAAGAGGTGTGGGGACTCACCTCTCACGATGGAAACGTTCCGCACTGGAGCATGAAGGTTTGGAGATCGGTATGAGGAAATTTGGGGCTACCTCACGTGCCTTGGCAGTTGTAACCGGGGCCGTGGTCGGAGCATTTGGTTTGTTTGCAAGCGCTGAGCAGGCGCGCGCTGAGGGCGGTGATAGTCCCTGGTTGATTCGTGTGCGGGCCATCTACGTGGCACCTGACGAGAGCGCAACGGTAACGGGTCTGACGGGGACCATCGATGCTGGCAATTCGTTGGTACCAGAACTGGATATCACCTATTTCTTCACGGACAATATTGCCGCTGAGCTGATCCTTGCAACATCCAAGCATGACATGTCGGCAAGTGCCGGGGTTGATCTTGGTGACGTGTGGGTGCTGCCGCCAACCTTGACGTTGCAGTATCACTTCATGCCGAAAGCGCAATTCCGTCCTTATGTCGGTGCAGGTGTGAACTACACTATCTTCTACGGAGAAAGCAGTGGTGCTGTTGCAAGCATTGATTATGAAAACGGTTTTGGTGTCGCGTTGCAGGCGGGTATGGATTACGACCTCGGCAATCAGTGGGTATTCAACGTCGATGTGAAGAAGCTTTGGCTGAACACCGATGTGACTATCAACGGCGGGGCCATCACAGCCGACGTCGATCTTGACCCTTGGATCTTCGGCGCAGGCTTCGGCTATCGCTTCTAGAACGGACCAAGATTTCGGACAGGTTCAAAGCCCTCGTGAGCAAGATGCTCGCGGGGGCTTCTTCTTTGTCAGCTGCGCCAGCGCAGGGTCACCGGTTCGATAGGATTGACGAACGGCGTAGCGTCCTCAACGGATTTGGCCCATTCGCTCTTCAAGCGGTGGTACCACTTTGCCTGCACATCTGAATCATTGATGAGCATCAGCCGAGGGTCAAACTTCAGCCCTTGCTGTTGCAGGTTGACCATGTCGCGATCCTGGCCAAGGAAAGATCGCAGGAATTGCCGGGCAATGGGTTTGACCAAACCCATGAACGGCAGGGTCCAGTAGAAGGTCTGGGTTATTTCCGTCTCGTTTTCGCTCACCGGCGTGACAGCTGTTAGACCACAGATTGTGTGTTTGCCAGCCCGAATTGTCTCAATGCGTATGCCCGGAAGCTGGAATGAAATTTCTGTTGTTGGCGCACCCCCTAGAATTTTGTAGGCCTTGGAGTTTTTTGAGGGCGTATGGGCAACCATGGTGAAGCCACGCTCGCTGGGCGCAAAGTCTTTCGCCTTTTCGTGGATGGATTTCGAAGAGCGCCACCACCACGACTGGTGTACGAAAGGACCATGTGCGGGGTCCATCAGGCCAATCACCGCATGGTCGATGTGGCAGGAAAACGTCATGGTTTCCCGAATGCCCGGCCGTCCATTTTCAAAGTGTGGCACCTGTGGCGGGTCAATCGTGGGAACCGCGTCTGGATGGGCATCACTTGCCATATAGATCCAGATGTTTCCCTGCACTTCCCGCACCGGATAGGCCCGGACACGGATGCGCGCTACGTCCATCTCCTGCCCAGGAACCAAGGACGGTATCTCAGCGCACTGTCCATCGGTCCGAAACTTCCAGCCATGGTAAGGACATTCAATCGCGCTTGCGTCACACCCGCTTGATTTTGGGGAGAATAGTTTGCCAGCAGACAGAGGGACGCCGCGGTGAGGGCACACATCGCGTAAAGCAAAAGGAGCCCCATTCTGTTCGCGTCCAATAACGATCGGCTCCCCCAGGAGCACCTTATGCGTCATTGCACCAGGGCGGAGGCTTTCTGCCGGAATCGCGAAGTACCAAATATCACGTAAAAACATGTGTCTCTTAAGCCCATTTATGCAGCCGCCACCCGCTGTTTCAAAATGCGAAAAAATACATTTTTGTCAATGTTTTAGAACAAATCGCCCTTTCAATTTTCGTTAACTTGTCGTGCCGTAGCGTTGTTCCAGGCCCCTTGTTCTGTGGTTCAGCCCCATTGTTGGGTGACGATGAGGGTCGCCACAGAACAAGGTTAGAGGAAGGAACGAAGACGATGGAAATGCATGTTCTGGTGTTTGCGGCTCAAAAGGGCGGCGTGGGAAAGACGACCCTCGCGGGCCATATTGCCGTGGCAGCGCACCGTGCGGGCGTGGGACCCGTTGGTCTGATCGATGCGGACCCCCAAGGCAGCCTGATGAAGTGGATGGAGTGTCGGTCTGTCGAAGGGTTGTCGCTTTTTCTGACTGACCATGGAGGTGTCCAGCCCGCCCTGCGGGAGGCCGCCGCGGCGGGTATGCGCCTGACCATCATCGACACGCCTCCTGCGGTAACCCGCTCCATCTCAGATGTTGTTGGCCATGCGGATCTGGTCATCATTCCCACACGGCCAAGTCCCCATGACCTGCGCGCCGTTGGAGCCACGGTTGATATTGCCCAGTGGCATGAAAAGCCGCTTGTTTTCGTTGTCAATGGCGCCACACCAAGGGCTCGTATCACCTCGGACGCGGCCGTTGCCCTGTCGCAGCACGGGACAGTCGCCCCGGTGACCATCCACCACCGGGTTGATTTCGCCGCCAGCATGATAGATGGGCGCACCGTGCTGGAAGCCAAACCCGAGGGAAAGAGCGCCGCAGAAATCGAGGCACTGTGGGTGTATCTTGCTAACCGCCTGGATCGGCTCGCGCCCCTGACCATTGATCCTGCAACGGTCGAAAGTTTTGGAACCCACCTTCCATCGAACTTGAACGCTCTGGGGCGCCGTGCGCCCGCGTTCGGCCGCCGGCCCGGCCATTGATGCTTTGTGCCCCGGCCATTGATTTGAGAGACGGGCCACTGATTTGTGGGGGCCAGACATCCATTTGAGATCAAAGTCGTCCAACGAAAGGCATAGAGGCGCCATGCAGGATCACAACAAGCCCAATCGCGTCTGCAAAACCGCCGATGGCTTTGCCACGCTGAGTGCGGCCATGATGGAAAGAAATCCGGCTCCCCAACAGAATCCGGCTCCCCAAGAGAAGGACAGGTCGGCGAGGTTGGGGCCTGGGCAGCCGTCTGCCGCATTCGGTCTGCTCAATCGCGAACCTGCAAATTCTGGCGAGAGATTGCAGAGCCGCCTTTTCCTGGCCGAGGATTGCTCAGAACAGTCAGCTGAGCGCCCAGAGGGCGACAGCGAGCCCTACGATGGGCCCGAGCGTCGCCTGAAGGACGTAAGCCCGGTTTTGGAGCGCCGCAGGGCGATGCCGCCTCGGGTACGCACATCGGTGCGCTTGGAAAATCATCGATACACTAGACTGAAGAGTGCCTCGGTTTTACTTGAGAGAACCCATCAGGATCTTATGACCTCAGCCCTCGATCTCTATTTGGATGGGTTGGGAATACCCTCACTGAAGCCACCGGTGCGGGGTATAAAACCATAATCCTATGGGGTGTTCTTATCTGAAAGATAAATTTCTCTATGCAAGTCGAGACCCCAATAGCTTAAATCAATGGCAAATGTGGACTAAATTCTCGTGCCGCGTTGCTTGTGTTTGTTTCAGTTGCTATAAGTCGCCAGCATGAATTTGACTGAAATGATAATGAAGATGTCATTTTACCAAATAATTATGTAAGAAACGGTTGAGCGGAGCGAGTTTTATGCAAGACAAGGCGGATCTGGTTGAGATGACCGCCGAAATTGTCTCAGCCTATTTGGGCAACAATTCGGTGCCGATATCCGATGTGCCCGCTTTGATCGAAACCGTTTTCGGTGCGCTGCAAAGCGTCGAGACGGGGCAAGCGAGCAATGCTGTGCCAAGCGTTGAGCCCGCAGTTCCCATCAAACAGTCGGTAACGGCTGATTTCTTGATCTGCCTGGAAGATGGGAAACAGTTCAAATCATTGAAACGCCATCTGCGAACCCACTACAATTTGTCGCCGGAAGAGTATCGGCGCAAATGGGGTTTGCCGGTTGATTATCCCATGGTCGCCCCGAATTACGCGGCGGCACGCTCCAAGCTCGCGAAAGAAATGGGTCTCGGCCAAAAACGCGCGGCAGGCAGCTCTGCACAAAAACGCTGAACAGCGTTTGTGAAGCCCGGTCAAGATTCCTCTTCCATCAGTGATGTTCCGACTTGCTCCTAACCGGCGAGAGCGGCAAGCTTGTGCTATCTGTGTTGCAGCAGAGTAATGAGAAGAAGTTCGGCAGGCCCAGGTCGGTCGACGCAAGGAGCACAAGGTCCATGCCCAAATCGACACACAATCCTACGGTCAACGCGGTGTTGCGCAGGGCGCGCCACAGCATTGCAGCCGCGTGTCTCATGATCGCAAGTGTTGGACCCGTGTCCGCAGCCGACACCGCGACGATGACCGGCGGGAGCCACACAATTGCATTAGGCGAACGGGCTACTTTTTCTATCCAAACACGAGCAGATCAATCCACCGAATTTTCGGGATGGTGCGAACTCACATCGGCAGGCTCTGCGAGTGTGGTGTTTGACGGTCGTCACTATATCCCGCTCTCTGAACCGGCGGTGGGTGATGTGATAAACTTCAACGGTCCAGGCGTGCGCCGTTTTGAAATGGCCGGGACCTTTGAGGCCAGTTTGGGGGAGGCCAATATCAGCTTCTATTTTGCCAATGTACCCGTGGCCTTTTGTTTTGGTGGGGGGGATTGTGCCACCGTTAGCGAGAGCGCTGGGTCTGTTGTCGCTGAATGCGGTCAAAACTAGAGTGTGGGATGTGCCCCCTCTAGCCGATAGGACGGGGCGGTGGCGCTTTGGTCGAGGCTGATGTCAATCATCGAATTTTTCAGCAGAAGGCGGGCGGGCATCATCCTGGGCGTGACTGTCTTTGTTCTGGGGGGAGCCCTGGGGTGGGGGTTGTACCATCAACGAGACACTCAGGACCTCGCCAGGACCGTCAAACCCATCGATTCGCCTGCAACCGCGCGCTTGGACCGGGATCTGGCACAAATTCTGGAATTGCTCGATGGCTTGGCCCCTTCGGAGCAAGCCGCACGAGCAGATAATCCACCTTGTGAGCGATGTTCTTATCTGGCGCAGGTTGCGACAGGCTATCGGGACAAGGCGACGGTTGCCCTCGCTGATATTCGGAAGCTGGAGGCAGCGCTGTCGCGCCACACAGGTGTCTCTCATTCGGTCGAACGGACATCGCTGGAGCGACAGCTTGCGGCGCGCCAGAACGCTGCTGGGAGGGCTGTGGAGGGGCTCCGGAGTTTTGCTGACGGCGCAACCGCCTGCGAAAGCGAGCGCCTGTGTACACGTGATGATCTGGTACGCACCGCCCAGACCCAGCCCTTGGATTGCGTTCGGGATGGAGAAGAAATCCGAAACGCCGCAGCACGCATAGGTCGTCTGGCGGACCACGTGATCGCCCAAGCACGCCTGTGCCAGAGAACCGCATGTCCGGTAATGAATTGTGATCGCTCGGCCGCTCTAGCGGCTGACCTGCAGATTGTCGAAATGTCACTGGCTGAACTCGCTGGCGGTAGAACCGCCCTGCCAGGAGGCCGACAAACTGTGCCGAGCACGGGCCTTGCCACGGTTCTGGGAGGTGTTGAGCGGGCATTGGCGCGTTTGGCGCTTGATTCTGCGGAGACCACTTTATCCCCGCAGGCCCTGTCTGCCCGGGCCCGCGACATGCGGGAGGGACTCAAGGCCTGGCTGGAGCAAACCGAACATCGCAGAGGAGTTCGCAGAGACAGCTGGCGCGTAAGTGCCTTGATCGGTGAGATCGATGTGGCGGCGGAATGGGCCCTTGGAGGTGAAACAGCGGAATACAGACGGGCATATTTTGCGGCACTGACCCGCGCCATGTTGAGTGCTGCCCGTCTGGATGCGGCTCTGTCGACGACGGAAGAAGACCAACCCGTGACCGCGGTCGGGGGGCCCGTTTGTGGTGCATCAGAATTGGCAAATGCCTACCTGAAAGCGGGACACGCCATTGCTGCACTGGGGTTTTGCCGTGCCAAATCAGCCTGCACACCGTCGGCAACGACAGCAATATTGGGAAGGTCATTTCGGTCGGCGAGTGACCATGAAATCGGAGCGCTGGCCGCTGTGACGGGAGCACTTCCGCTGGGAGAAGAACGCCACGCAGATGCCCGGGTTGTCCAGTCGTCGCCTGTCAGCATCGCGTTCGAGAGGATCGACGTCTTGGCCGGGGAAATTGTCTCCGTTTCCGCAGACACCTCGCCGTCGGCCTGTCTCATTGCTGATGGTGCCATTGGCCTCGTGCGCGCAGGTGCACCGCTGGGAACTGAAGAGCGCTACCGTCTGGAGGGCGGCACAAGGTCGGAGGTATCACTGGCAGCACCGACAGCTCCAGGTCGTTATGTCATACGGGTCTTTGCCTCACCCGGTCGGGGCGGACAGCTGCTGAGTGAGCACGGTTTCACGGTCCAGGCGTTGAAAGCAGGGTGTGAAGGTTTTACAGGCCTGTGGGACACATCATTTGGACCCCTTCGACTGGTTGACCGCGATGGACGGGTGACCGGGAGTTACCGACGCGGTGGCAATGCCCCTCTGCCGGGCCTGGTCGTCGGCTCGCGGACGGGAACGGGAACCTCGCAGGTGTTTGAAGGTACCTGGCTTTCTGAGCTGGGGCGCGGGGGTACACGATTGCGCCTGACAAATAATGGAACCAGATTCAGGGGCACCTGGGGGGTCACGCCTAACCGGTCTACCGGTGGCGGGGCTTGGAACGGCGAGTGTCTGGGGACGGCACCCTAGAAACTGCCAGCAGGCCAGGGATATGCGACAGAATAGCAGCGTGGCGAAGAGGGCAATACGCCAAGCTTTCCTGCTGGCGAAGGAAGCGCTCAGACTTGAGGTGCCTTTTGAGTGCTGTGATCATGTTTCGGCGATCGGGACACCCCGAAGAAGAGCCAGGTTTTAGCCCCACACCGCTTCGCACGAAATGTCGAAACGCCCTGCGCCCGGCTCTGGCAAGAGCGTCCTCATTCTGCCCAATAGGTAATTTTCGCACCATGTGCCGCAGTTTGGACGTGAAACTTGGCAGGGGAATAATTGCGTTTTACGCAAAAACAGCCGATCAAAAATAGCGAATAGACATGATAATGGGCGCGCACCACAACAGACGATCTATGTACCTTTCCTTGGAACCGGGTTGGAGCGGCACCAGGCAGTACCGCTTGGAATTTTTTGGACCACGAACAAGACGCCGCAACAAGACGGTGCCGTCTTTAAGTCCAACGAGGCAATCGCGGCCAAATCCCTGCTCCAGTTTTTCGTTTTCGAAACGCGCACCAACCAGTAACTCTCCTGATCGAAAGGGGCCGTGATCCTGTGTAAGACGGACGGCTACCGGACGGACGGCCGGAACGCGCAAGACAAAACCATCAGTATTTTCAACGGATTTAGACGATACAGTCCCATCTGCTTCGACCCGACCCAGCATCTCAATCCGCTCTGGAGAAGGTTCGTCAATCAGGTCACTCATCGGAACTTGCAAGATCGTTGCGAGTGGTTGTAGCCAATCCACCGATATCCTAATTCCCTCGGTTTCAAGCCGCGAAATGGTCGCTGCTGTGGTCCCGAGCCTGTCGGCGAGGTCAGTCTGCGTGATCCCCATCTGTCGCCGGTAGTGTCGAATTCTGTTTTTCACATCTGCCGTCTTTCATTTGCACCACATTCAGGTGTTTCATTATATTTTTGTACTTACGTAAAACGCAAAATTTACTCCCGGGTTCTTCGATGGGGCTTAAGGTGTTTTTATACCTGATTGAAAAAAGCGGCTCGGTATTTGTCAGCCACCTAGGAGGTTAGATGCTTGAATTGCCCTCAAATGCTTTATGCGAACGCGACGAAAAACTAACACGACAAGGTATTTTGACCACAAAGGCGGCGGCACGCCGAGCGGCGGTCTGGTCCCAACAAGTCGCGGAAATCAAGCTGACCTGTGATGTTGTTGCGAGAGTTTACAATATTTTGCCTGCAGCGCTTTATTCGCCTACACGCGGCGAGGCATATGTCGCCCATGCTCGCCAGTTGGCTATGTATCTTGCTCATGTGACGTTCGGCCTCAGCCTTGGGGCGGTAGGGCGTCATTTTAGACGAGACAGAACCACCGCAGCCTATGGTTGCCGTCAGGTTGAAGATCGGCGCGATAATCCCAGTTTTGATTTCATGCTGGACCGTCTGGAACAAGCCCTAGCGATTTTGTCTGCCGTCCGCTTTGGAACGTCTCAGAAAATGCAATAGGGGAATGGGCTATGGAAATCGCTGCGGGAGAACTACGTCGGGAGGGTTTGCGGCTTTTTCGACGTCTGAGGGAGCCGGGGCATTATGTCCGGCATTTGGATGACGGTAAGCCGCAAGAGGCATCAGGGGCCTTGTTTGGTCCCCGTAATAGCTGGCGCCATCCGGTCTTGAGGGTAGATATGAGGATCGTTAGTGCGTTGCACAGGACGGATCTCTTGCGGCGCGAAGTAGCCTATGTGCCAGCGCAGG
The DNA here is from genome assembly GCA_964518885.1 of uncultured Parvibaculum sp. Taxonomy (GTDB): domain Bacteria; phylum Pseudomonadota; class Alphaproteobacteria; order Parvibaculales; family Parvibaculaceae; genus Mf105b01. The sequence continues at coordinate 36,011 of CAZFHW010000001.1, forward strand.
GCTTAGAAAGCGTTCCAGAATGTTACCTCGTCAGCGCAGCTGGTGAAGCGTGGTGGCGCAGGCAGGCTGGAGGCACCGAGCCTTTTCGAGCCCAGCACCAGCTTTTAGGCGAGTGCGTGATTGAGGAGCCGGGGCGGGGCGTGGTGCGGCGCCAGGTCAATTTGGGGGAAACCCCCTTAGGGTGGCTCCGCAGACGCAAAGGGCCAGATGGTCGCCCCTTTTTGTCAGACATTGAAATGGAAGCGGGGGAACGATTGAGGCGCGACTATACGCTGGCCGCTCTCGGTTCCCGTGTTACTGCCGATTGGTCTGCGATGGCCGCTCACGTCGATCAAAGTAGATCTGGGCCTTCATCTGGGGGCGACGTATCTCTCGCGGCATTGGATGCCCGGCGGCGGGTAGAGCGCGCACTGGCCAGTGTGGGGCCAGGATTGGGCGATGTGCTTTTAGAGACGTGCTGCTATTTGTCAGGTCTGGAACAGGCGGAACAATTGCTTGGCTGGCCACAGCGGTCAGCAAAAATCGTGCTGAAAATTGCTCTGGCGCGCATTGCCATCCACTATGGCCTCGGGCTCACGGGGACACCAAAACAGGGGCTCCATGTCTGGCGGATGGGGGGAGACGGCAAACATCAGCACGGGAGGTGAAGTCAGCCCGCCTGAGCTGTCGCCAGATGTTGAGCGGCATCCTTGCGAATGCGCGACACCATAGCGTGTAAGCCATTTGAGCGTTGGGGACTGAGATGTTCATTGAGGCCTAGTTTCTGGAACACTTCTTTGGCGTCGATATCCAGTATCGCTTCCGGCGTGGTTCCAGAATACATCACCAGTAAAATGGCAATGAGTCCGCTGACGATCAGGGCATCGCTATCCCCTCGGAAAGTCAGATACTTATCACCGTCAACATGGTCACACACCAGCCAGACCTGACTGACACAACCTTGCACTTTCACAGCATCATTGTGTTCAACCTCCGTCAGGGGGCTGAGCTGCCGACCGAGCTCGATCACATATTTGTAGCGATCTTCCCAGTCGTCGAGATAGGTGAAATCGTCTATCAGATCTTGGATGGCCATCGTGTGTTCAGCTTTGTGTGATGCGGGGCTTCCTCTGTGAGATAGAGGGCCGCGCTCCAGATGGCAAGTTTACCGCTCTTTTTTTGGCATAACTATGGAAAAGGCGGAAAAAGGGATGGGAAAAAGGGGTGCACAGATCACCGGTAAAAGGGCACCGGTACCGGTGATCTGTGCACAGTGTTGGACGGGGGCAACCGTCCGAATATGGAACATCGCGAACGAGCTAGAACGATGCTCCGCGCTTAGGCACCGCGAAGAGTTGAAACAGGGGCACTGGGTGAAAATGCCTCTGTTAACTCCCGCGGATCCGCCTTTGCGCTGGTATTAGAAGAACGGGTCCCTGCAACGTCAGAGCCCTGTTCAGCGGCCCAGCTCAACGCGAGACCGCCATAGTAGAAAACTTGTCGTTGTACATGGCCGGCAATGGCAAGGCCGGTGTCGCAGGCCCGAGGGTTGCGGTCACAAAAACCGAGAACGTCCTCGGCAGAAGCCATCGCGGCACCTGCAACCTCGGTCATATCGAGGCTCTGCCTGGAAACCGGACTGAACAGCGCCGCTGGGATCGTACCGGCGCCCTGGCCAGCTGCCATCGCGTCGGGTGTGTCCGGTGCTGGAAGCAGAACCGCAATCACGGAAATCCAAAATGCCAGTCGTACCAAAAACATGAAACTTGGCCCTTTACATTCTATCCGCCCCTTTTCCCGCCGGGTGAGCCTTAGTGTTGGAGGGGATCTCCAAGCGGGGGGAGCGACTTTCTATGTGCAGAAGGTAGCGCGCCAAGTGCTGCTCGAAGCTTAAATACAAATATAAAATTGAATATACATCGCTGAAAAACAAGTTGAGAAGATTTTATAGTTCAAAAATCACGCATGTGACTTAAACTATACTAATAAAATCATATTCAATATTTTAGCTGTTTAAGTGAAAATTCACTTCAAATTGTATGCTTTGGGACAAAGGGCATGCTCGACGCACAAAAAAACCGGCAGAACACTGCCGGTTTTTCTGATGGCTCGGAGGTTTTATCGATCGGCGGTTGGGAGAACGCTTGCCCAGCAGGCCCGAACATCCTCAATCGCATGGGTCGCGGTGCACCAGGCTTCCTCTGAGGGGAAGTGGGCGGCGGCGATACACTGATTGAGGTTGAGTTTTGCCCAGTTGAGGCAGCTTGTTGATCGTTGCGTCGGAGGGGCCAGATCACCGGCTTGTATCTCTGTTTCCAAAGACGTTGCGATCAGGTGGCGAGCACCGTAGGCCAATACTCGCTCCATGAGAGGGGGGGCATAAGCGAGGGCTGGGCTGATCGGCGCAAGGGCTTCAAGAGCGGAAGCAACGTGTGTGGTGAGAGTGGTCTGGGCACCCAAATTCTCTACATTGGCAAAATCAACGGCCTGCTGTGAGGTTGGTTTCTCAATCATACCCCAGCGATTTCCCTGAAAAGTATGGGCTGCGGAGAGGAAATGGGCACGCAATTCACTCAGCCGGTCATTATCAAGCACGATTTGTGACATGACGGCGGCAACGGCGGAATTCGCTCCTGGCAGGTTCCGCGCAAAACTTCCCCGCCCGGTAAGCTGCTCCATCACGGAAATCGGACCTTGCTGGGCAAGGGCGCGGCGAACACCATCTGCAAATGCGGGATCATTCGCCGCGATAAGGCCACGATGCGCGAGCCACCCTTGAGCGACTGACTGAGGCTCTGAGAAGCGCAGTTTGTCGAGGAGACGGCGAATTTCGCGCGGTGTCCTGAGTGAACTGCCAATAGCTTCTGTGACAGCACTTTGGAATTGTGTGTATTGCAGGGCAATTGCACCGACGCCGGTCAGAGCGATCTCCCCTGGTTGAACCGGGCGCGCCCGAGGCAGCGGTACTTGAGCAACGATTTCCAGAGCAGCGGCAGCCTCTGCAGCAGCGGGAGCCTCTGGAGCAGCGGGAGTCTGGGGAGTTGCGGTTGCTTGGGGAGCCGTGGTTTCGAGAGTGGGCGCTGCGGTACTGGCCTCTTCAGCCTTAAGGCTTGCCGCCCCCATAATAACGATGGCGGTGGCACCCACGAGGGCAGCCAAAATCCGTGGCGCTTCAGAACCATCCCAGTAGGTTCTCAAGTGTCTTGTGGTGGTTCCCGTACCACTCGTCCCAGCCATTATTTTCACGCGATACTCCTCATCGAGGTTCGCCCCGTAAGGACGATATATTTGGTACATTTCAACTTCGTGCTCACAGGAGCATATTTCTCAAAATCTGATCCGATCAGCATATAGCAGCTCTGCCGCCCAGACGCTGATTTGTTAACTTCCTCAATGGTCGAGGGATCGGAATAGTAGGAGTGGTTGGCCAGAGGCGCAATCGCCGCGTGGATTAAAAACCTGAGAGTTTTGAGGCTTTTGTGTGATTTTTTTGAGTCAAACAGCATTGGACCCGCGTAGAACAAGGCCGTAGGACCCTTTGCGCCGACCCGGCGAAAGGTTAAGGATAAAGTGAAACAGTCCCCAATCGGCTTCAAAAGACCTGGTGGCCGGCTTTCCCGAAACCAACGCCCCCGAAACCAAAATGACGCAAAAGCCGAGCAACAAGCAGACATGAACCTAAAATCTGAAATCTGGGTCAAGGCCCTTATCCGGCGCGCTGCGGTGGCCAATGCACCTGCAATGGTCGTGCGTCGCGGTCACAGCGATGCAGGCACGATTTATGTGAAAGTTGCCCGCCTGGATGGGACAGCTGAAGTCTACGGGCCGACGTATGGGAAGGAAGGGGAGCGCGTCTGGATGCGGGTCACAGGAGCCGATCCGGTGACCGATGCAGAGGCCGACGCCTATCTTGTGCGTCAGGAGAAATTCGATCCTGACTTCTGGGTCGTGGAAGTGGAAGACAAAGAGGGCAGACACTTTCTGACCGAGCCGGTCGTGCAGGATCTGCCCTCGATAGGGTCGCGGATATAGTCTGGTTAGAAACCTCAGGGCCGCATAAACGTGTAATCCGTGTCCGGATCGAGATTCTCAGCCGTTGAGACGAGCTCGGAAGCTATGTCTTCAATACTGCGCGTCTGCTTGTAAATATGCAGGACTTTTTCGAGCATTACCCGGGCCACCGCGTCGGTGGCAACGTTGGCAGCCTCAGCCTCAGATAAGGCCGCGTCCATGGCGCGTGTCGCGATTTCTCTTGCCGTCGTCATATCTGTCTCCTTCAGTATTCACCCGTCGATCCGTTTAGGGACCGGGGTGACACCCTCTATTTCAATTTCAATGGCGCGAAACTCGCTCAGATTGGCCGATTGTGCAATGATACAAATCAACATTGGCGCGACTCAGGTACGGGGCCGATGCTGAAGGCTCCTCAGGGGCCTGATTTCTGGATGCGGCAGAGGTGGCTCATATGGCCCTATTTCTTTATCGCGACCGATTGGTTGAGTTGTTGGATACGGTCGACCCCAAGGATCAAAGTGATTTTCCCCTCAGTGCCGAGCAATACGAAAAACTGACTCTCGATGACCTGATGGAACTGTTGACGGAGGGACTCTCAGAAAACCCCCATCTGGCAGAACAAGAACCTCGTTTTGTGCTGGCAATCTGCCACATGCTCTTCGATAAGGGACAAGTCAACGCGGTGCGCGTCATGGATGACGGAAGGGGCCCCATTCTCTCCTGCGCCCGCATTCCCTCCCAGTCGCTGGATGTCCTGGATGAATTGCGCATGCGAGGGGCTCTCAATCAGCAAACAGTCGATGAAGCCGTGTGGAACCCCCTTGCCTGATTGAAGGCACGGCCCGCTGGTGTCCGGGCCTTAGCTGGGATAGTGTCCGCCGCGCCTGAGGGACCCTTGGATATTTCCCGTGAAATGATCCACCTCAGGAAATGCCAATCCTATTCAGGAGAGTTAATGTGAGCGCGACCGGAGCAGGCTATGTCGAGCCGACAAATGAACAAGTGAAACGGCGCCGGACGTTTGCAATCATCTCACACCCGGATGCCGGTAAAACCACGCTGACAGAAAACCTGTTGCTGCGCGGCGGTGCCATCCACCTGGCGGGGCAAGTGAAAGCCAGGGGCGACCGCCGCCGGGCGCGCTCAGACTGGATGAAGATCGAGCAGGAACGGGGCATCTCGGTAACCTCCGCGGTTATGACCTTTGAGTACAAAGGCATGATCTGCAATCTGCTGGACACGCCGGGCCATGAAGATTTTTCTGAAGACACCTACCGCACTCTGACAGCGGCCGACAGCGCCATCATGGTGCTGGATGCGGCAAAAGGCATTGAAGCCCAAACCCTCAAACTGTTCGAAGTCTGTCGCCTGCGCGACATCCCCATCATCACCTTCATCAACAAGGTGGACCGGGAGGGGTTGGACCCTTTTGACCTGATGCAGGAAGTGGCGGACCGGCTGGCACTGGACACCGCCCCAATGACCTGGCCCATTGGACAGGGCAACCGGCTGCGCGGGCTGTACGACCTGAACAAAAATACTTTCGCGGCCTATCAACAAGGCGGAAGAGCGGAGCCAACCGGTCTTAGTCTTGAGGATGAGGGGATCACCAAATATGTGCCCGAAAACGAGCTGGAGGCCGCACGCGAAGAAGTTGACTTGGCCCAAGGGGCGTGCACGCCGTTTGATCTTGATCTCTATCATGCAGGGGCCTTGACACCGGTCTATTTTGGCAGTGCGCTGAGGCACCTGGGTGTCGATGAATTGCTGGACGCGGTGGCCGCGTTCGCACCGCCGCCGCAGCCACAAGCATCGACCGTCCGTGTGGTAAGCCCCGACGATCCGAAGGTCTCTGGTTTTGTTTTCAAAGTGCAGGCCAACATGGATCAAAACCACCGGGACCGTATCGCTTTCATGCGGCTGTGTTCTGGACAGTTCAAACGCGGCATGAAACTGAAACTCTCCAGCTCTGGGAAAATGATTGGTGTCCACAACCCGATCCTGTTTTTTGCCCAGGACAGAGAACTGGTGGACGAAGCCTGGCCCGGTGACATTATCGGTATTCCCAATCACGGAACCATCCGGGTGGGGGACAGCCTGACCGAGGGAGAAGATTTGGTTTTCACGGGCATTCCCAATTTTGCACCGGAAATGCTGCGCCGTGTGCGCCTTGACGATCCCATGAAAGCAAAGCACCTGCGTCGCGCCCTGGAGAGCCTAGCGGAAGAAGGTGTTACCCAGGTATTCAAACCACAACTTGGCGCCAATTGGATTGTGGGGGTGGTCGGCCAGTTGCAGCTTGAAGTGTTGACCCAGCGCATTGAGACTGAGTACAGCATCAAAGTGGCGTTTGAGCAGGCCCCCTTTGAGACAGCGCGGTGGGTGGAGGCGGAGGATGCCGGTGAGCTGAAAAAATTCGTCGACAGCAACCAGGCAAGCATGGCCGAAGACCGGGACGGGGCGCCGGTCTATCTGGCAAAAAGCGCCTGGGAGGTTGGCTACACAGAAGAGAAGTGGCCGAAGGTGCGTTTCTCAGCAATACGAGAGCGCGCCGCCGCACATGCATAGCGGGCCGAAAAGAGCGTAGCGGACTGGATCAGTCGGAAGAAACATCATAAGCAGCGGAGCAGACGGAGCGATGGAAAAGATCGAGGAACTTTGGCAACTCGTTGTGGGTGTCTGGCAGACCGGGGCGTTGGGATATGACATTGGCCATTTTCTCACCGCGCTGGTCATATTCTTCGGCTTCTATCTGCTGCGGGGCCTGTTTACACGGTTCATTTTTTCTTTTGTTGATCGTTGGGTCGCCGACACGGAAACCAAAGTTGACGACTACCTGCATGAAACACTGTCCGATCCGTTGCGGACAACCTTCATCATTGTTGGTGTGTTTTTTGCGCTCGATTATCTGGCGCTGGAAGGCACCGCCGCAGATCTCGCCCGCAATCTCGTTCAGTCGCTTATCGCCTTTACAATTTTCTGGGCGCTCCACAATGCCGTCAAACCACTCAGCCTGTTGCTCCGCGAGTTGGAGCGACTGCTGACCCATGAGATGGTGGACTGGCTGGTGACCGGCGCGCGCTGGGCCGTGATTCTTGTGGGGGCGGCGACGATCTTGCAAATCTGGGGTATTCAGGTTGCCCCTATTATTGCGGGACTTGGGCTTTTTGGTGTGGCGGTTGCGCTGGGTGCGCAAGACCTGTTCAAAAACCTGATCGCCGGCCTCTCCATCCTGATCGAAAAGCGCTACCGCAAGGGCGACTGGATTTTGGTCGATGGCGTGGTGGAAGGCACTGTGGAATCGATTGGGTTCAGGTCAACAACGGTGCGGCGTTTCGATAAGGCGCCGGTCTATGTCCCCAACCAAAAACTCGCCGACGCCGCCGTCACCAATTTCACCAAAATGACCCATCGGCGCATCTATTGGAAAATCGGACTTGAATATCGCAGCACGCTGGGTCAGTTGCGTGAAGTGCGCGACAACATCGAGGCTTATGTGATGGCGTCGGAGGAATTTGTCAATCCACCCGAAGTGCCGCTCTTTGTGCGCATTGATGCGTTCAACGACAGTTCCATCGACATCATGATCTATTGCTTCACGCGGACAACCAATTGGGGAGAGTGGCTGGAGATCAAGGAACGCCTCGCCTATGCGATCAAGGAAATTGTTGAAACATCGGGAACAAGCTTTGCGTTCCCAAGCCAGTCGATTTATGTGGAGGCGATACCGGAGATGATCGCGGCACAGGGGCCAGCGCCGGAGAGTGCAGGTTCCAATTGAGATGAGCGATGTGCCGGACGATATTGCCAATGGATTTACGCCTTACAATGATGAGGCTCCGCTGCTTCGAAAAAGATACGCCGTTACACCCTTTGAAGAACGCCATGCGCTCTTTCGAAATTACTATCCAAAAATGCCGTCAAACATTCTTGATGTCGGGGCCGGGACGGGTGTGGACGCAAAAGGATTTGCGGATCTGGGGCACAATGTTGTTGCCGTTGAGCCTGCAGATGAAATGCGCGCCCTTGCTGTCACCGACAATGATCACGTGAACATCACCTGGATCAATGATTATCTGCCCACACTTGAAAATGTGCAGGCGTTGGGCATGACGTTCAGCTTCATACTTGCAAGCGCTTCCTTTATGCACCTAAGACCCGAGCGACAGCGGCGAGGCTTTGAGAGGTTGAGCGAGCTTTTATCCCAGGGCGGGTATCTCGCCATGTCGTTGCGCCATGGGCCGGTGCCCGAAGGCCGGATAATGTTTGATATTTCACGAGAAGCCGCGGAAGAACTTGGTGTACATGCCGGGCTGGATTTGGTGGAACACACGGAGGGTCAGGGACGAAAAAACGTTCCTGGTGTTACCTGGTCAAACCTGGTGTTTGTCAAAGACGCTGATTAGGCCGCCGCTTGTATCGACTGGCAGCGAACGCGCCAGAAGCGCATGGCACGCAGCGCCACGTCGGGTGGCATTTGCTCGTATAGATCGAGAAGTTCACGGGTAGAGTCCAGACCTCGTCTCTTCTCGGAAGGAGCGAGGAGAGCGAGCGTCGAGAAAGTGGACCGATCAAACCGCGTTGCCTTGCACGCAATGGCGAGGGCTTCGCCACTTGGGTCATGGAGAATGCGCTCTGCGGTGGCCGCATCAACTTTGACCAGATGCGCAAAGCCGCAGGCCAGTTCTTCAAGCCGATTGGCACGGACAAGGTCGACGAGAAGGGCCTCGGACAATTCTCGTGTTGCAGCTTTGCGGTCAATAAATTCCTGGGCCTTGCTACGTTTCCCTTTATCTCCGCCCTTGGTTTTCAGAACCTTTCGTTCCATCTGTACAAGCACCTTGTCGACGACTTCCGGGTCAAGCTCCGCCGAGCGCTCCAGAATGCGGGTGCGCAGTTTTCCAGACACCGCCCAGTACATCTCGTGCATGACATCTGCAGGCAGATCTTCCCGACCGATCAAAGGCGCTTGCAGGTCTTCATTGTCTGTTGCTCGGAAGGCCACCTTTTCGATGGTTTTGGGAGAAATGCAGGCCTCTTTGTTACCCATAAGGACGCCAACGACTTTGTCATTGCCGTGATCTACCAGCGCATCGGAAATGGTTTCGTCAACGTCCGGGCGGGTGGCAACCACCGCTCTGTGAGCATTTCCACATCGTTCGATGATGTCCAGCAGGTCTTCCTGGGTCAGGGCGGAGCTGTTTTCCAGAATGGGCGCCGCGACGCTGACTTCGTCGTCATGAGCCAGTTGAACGACAAGCTCGCGCGGTGCTTCCGCAATTGTCGCCAGTCGGCGCGCAAGTTCCATGCGCACTTCAGTTTCCATCGACCGGGCGACGGTTCCCAGGATCTCAGAAAAATGACGGCGTTCCTCTTCGCTATAGTCGGCGGGTCTCTCAAGGAAAAGATTGGTCACACTGCGCAGCAGCTCACGTCGTCGGTCGCTCGACGGTTCTTTAGCGAGATCAATAAGGTCTCGCAAATGGGTGAAGTTACTCATTCCCAACCCTTGCCTTCCCAAAACTCTATTGAAGACAATTTGCAGGACGGCTCTTAACAAGCGGTAGGACGGGGAGGATGTAATTTTGTGAAACTTGTAGTTTTCTCTCACATCCTTCTGCAAACAGGAATTTTTGAGGCAATTGCGCCGTTTATTCGGTTAACGCTTTATTCACCGTGTTTGGCGGAGACTTAAGCTGATTTCCGCGAGTGCATCGTGCCTCATCGGGAACACCCCAACCCACGGGAGGCGATGATGGCCAATATCATCGAGTTCAAGCCGAGGGAGACCAAAGGGAAACGTCGCACTTACAAAAAGGCGGCTGATGTCATTCCCATGCCTGCGGGCAAAACATCCCAGAGCGTAAAAGAGAAGCCTAAGAAGGTACCGTCTCTGTCTGACGTGTTAGATCTCACCTGGCCGCGCGCGACAGATTGACGATCAATCGGTCCGCGCGAAATACGAGCCGATGCCTATAGAATAGTCGCTCTCCCCTCGCACAGAAGGGACGCGGGTTTGGCGTCGCTTTCAGCCTGACATTTTGCTAACAAGGGACAGCTTTCGCATCTGACCCGAGACTCTTGGTAATGCCTATTGTTGAACACCCCTCAGTACCCAAAAAAATAGTCGTCATTGGGGCTGGTGTGATCGGCGTGACAACGGCCTATCAGCTTGCGCGTGAGGGACACCGGGTGCAGGTGGTTGAGCAGGGCGACGGGCCAGGCCTGGAAACAAGTTTCGCAAACGGGGGGCAGTTGAGCGCTGGCGAAGTTGCGCCGTGGGCCGGGCCCGGGGTGCCGCTGCAAGCCCTGAAATGGTTGGGGCGTGCGGATGCACCGCTGCGGCTTCGACTGAGGTGGGACCCCAATCAATGGCTGTGGCTGTGGCGTTTCTGGCGCAGATGCACGGCAAAAGCGCAACGCGACGGCGCGAGCCGCAATGTTGGCTTGGCGCTGCTGAGCCGGGAAATTATGACAAAAACTCTGGCGGATTTGGAAGCAGGGGGCACTCCTCTGGATTTCGATCGCCGGGAAAAGGGCATCCTGCGAATTTTTGCGACCGAGGACGAGGCGGACTATGCCGCGCGGGAAGCAGAGCATCTGGAAAGCTATGGACTTGATCAAAAACGATTGAGCGCGGCGGAGTGCGTGGCTTTGGAGCCCGCTCTCGCCTCAGCCCACCAGCGCGGTGAAGTGGCAGGTGGTGTGTACTCAGCCGACGACACCAGCGGCGATGCTTACAAATTTACTTCCGGGCTCGCGACCGCAGCAGAAGGGCTCGGCGTCTCATTCTTCTATGGAGAGACGGTTCGGGGCCTGGAACGTCTGGGCTCGCGCATTACCCATGTGCGCACAGATACCCGCAGGCTCGAAGCCGACCTTGTTGTCATGGCCGCAGGTGTGATGAGCCCGGAGCTGATGGCCAATATGGGCGGCAGGCTTCCGGTCTACCCGGTCAAAGGGTATTCGGTGACCTTGCCGGTTCCTGACGATGGCTCGGCGCCTACCGTCAGTGTGACCGATGAGGCCCGGCGTATTGTTATCAGCAGACTAGGCAATCGGCTGCGCGCAGCAGGACAGGCCGAAGTGGCGGGTTATGACCGCACTCTGGAACGAGATCGTGCACAATCTGTCCTGACCGCCCTGCAGGCTCTTTTCCCCGCTTTAGGAGAGGATGTGGAGCCGGAGTTCTGGTGTGGTCTGCGACCCATGACACCCGACGGTTGCCCGGTTCTGGGGCCGGTGCCCGGGTGCGACAATCTTCTCCTTAATACCGGGCACGGCACGCTGGGCTGGACCCAGGCGCTGGGCTCGGCGGTTCTTATTGCGGACATGGTTGCCGGGCGTGATCCGAAAGTGGATCCGACCTTCTTCTCCATCGACCGCTTCTGAACGGGTAGGGCAATTACGTCGTAATGCGTCGTCGCACCTGCGATACGGCAAATGCGGAGAGAAGCACGCCGCCCGCGAACAGTGCGACACCACCGTGAATGTCCGCACTGGTCAGCAATTGACCATTCAGCACCAGCACGATGAGTGCGAAGACAAAGACATCCGTCAGCGACCATTTGGATAGCCAGACCAGCGCCCCCAGGAGGAGCCCGATGCGTCGGTGTCCCCGTTTCCCATTTGGCAGAGGTTTGCGTACCAGCAGCGCCAGCCCCAGAAGTATTTTGAGAACGGGGAAAACCACCGACACGGTAAGAACCAGAATACCCAAAGCCGTCTGTCCTTCGTCAAAAAAGGACTGAATGCCATCAATGATGGAAAGGTCACGCTCGTAGAGCCAGAACGAGCTGATCGTCACGGCTGGGAGCTGCAGCCCCGCCACAACCATCACCAGTGATACGAGCAATAGGACCATCAAGGGACGTCGGCCTTTAATGGGGGGAGACGGGGGATCAGCGTTCAAAGGAAGAACCATAGGTTAGCGGATGCACCCGCAGTTTTTCGAGGAAATCAGCGCATTAACAAGCGCATAAGGATTAAACCCTAAGCTTATGGCGAAACTGTGCCGCAGATATAAAGGCCTCGCCATGCGTCTGATTGTAAAAATTCTGGGAACGGGTCTGACCGCCGCAAGTCTGATGGCTTGTGCCGGACAGGGTGATCTGGGCCGAACCAAACCCGGTGAGTTCTCTTTCGTAAGTGGCTTGGGCGACCAACTGGCAGTATTGATAAACCCGGATCCCACAAACGGGTTGCCTATGACGGACGAGGAGCAGCAGCTTCGCACCCTGGCCGGCAACATCGACGCCCACGTGGATACGTCGAGCACCAGCCTGCTCGAAAGACTTTCCATTCTGCAAACGGAAGACGTCGGCGATAAAGCCTATTACCGCTTTCTTCTCAAGGCTCATTCTGAAAGTGGTGTCGGATTGCTCAACACATTTGGCAATGACGCGATGCGTGACGTCACCATGGCAGATCAGTTCGCGAGTTTAAGCATTGCAGTCACCGGGGCTGATGCCCAGCGGCTGTCCCTGGTAAGAGATGCAATGGCGGCCAGCAGCGCGGTGTTTTCAGATGCTGTTGATGTGGTGTTGCGTGTGGAAGACAATGGCAATGTCATCGACCAGACAATCGATTTACTGGACCAACGCCTTGTCGAATATCGGGTCGCGTTGGAACAGGCAGCCTTTGACATCCCAGAGCAAGATCTGATTGCCACGATCAAGGAAGTTCTCGACATGCTGGAAGAAAGCATAGACGGGGTCAGAGAAGATGCGGCGCGCCATAGAGCAGTACGTGGCGAATTGTTCGGACGCCGCTCCGCAGAACGACCTGCTTAAACGGGCTTTCGGGTTTCTCCAGAAATTTTGTTTCAGTAGCCGCGAACCCGACCTGGTTCGCTGGAGCCGACCGTGACGCCACTCACACAACATGGTGTTGCCTCGCCATGTGGGACAGTCAGCTTGAGATGGCAGGAGGCCAAGGGGCCTTCTGTCCCTTTGTTGACATATGTCCAAGCAAGGCATTGCGTATCGGCTGCGCAAGCAGCGGCGCAATAACGCGGGCTCCCAACACCATCAGTCAGAACGCGGTAGTCGCCACCGGGGCGGTCCATTCCACGTTCCATGAAAACACCGGAGCTGGCTGCAAAGCTTGGCCCCGTGAGGATCGCGATAAAGAAGTACCCGACCAGTGCGGTCCCGATGTGCCATTTGTTTGGTGTAGAAAGCTCAACTCTCATTACTCAACTCCGTGGACCCGATGAAACCGGCGGGAGCTGCCGAGATGTGGGGTCCAAACCTTAAGAACAGTCCTACCAATGACAGATGGAAGAAACTTGAACGGTTTGCATCGGGTTTGAGGAAAATTGAAGTTTGGTTTAGAGCAGGTTAACGCCGCGCTATTTTCTGAGCCTGTGTGGCGTCAGTCTGATGTGCCGTGTCGGAGTTCCATCACCGTGGGGCGGCTATCGCCGGTGCGTTGGTAGACAAGGCTTAATTCGTTCATCGCCGTTTCGAAAGCAGCGAGCGTTGTGCCCTCAGCAACGTCAAAGGCGTCAATGCCGCAGCGCGCCATGAAGAACCACTGGTCATAGAGCACTTCGCCCGTCGCCCGGATTTCGCCTTCGTATCCGTGGCGCTCCCGAAGCAGCCGGGCCGACGAATAGCCGCGCCCATCCTTGTAGATGGGGAATTGCACGGCCACCAGTTGCAGGCGATCCAGATCGTTGACGATGGCATCGGGCACGTCGCTGCTGGCCAGGGTCACACCCAGCGGTGTGTTGCGGCCCAGCAATGTCTCGCGCTCCGCCAGCCAGCGGGTGAGAGAGACAATCACGCCGCCTTCGGACGGCAGGTCGTCCTCGTCACCAACGCTCACCCATTCATCGTCTGCAAAGGCGCCGTTCTTAATGAGTGGCATAGAGTTTCTCCTTGAACGGGGCTTTGCCGATGCGGCGATAAGTGTCGATGAAACGTTCGCCCTTTTCGCGCGCGTCCAGATAGGTCTCGACGATGGTTTCGATGGCATCGACGATTTGATCTTCGGTAAAGGCCGGTCCAACAATCTCAGCGAGCGAGCTTGTCTCATCCGCCGATCCGCCAAGTGACACCTGGTAGAACTCGGTGCCCTTCTTGTCGACACCCAGAATGCCGATATGGCCCACATGGTGATGGCCGCAGGCATTGATGCAGCCAGAGATCTTGATCTTCAGCTCGCCTATGTCGTGCTGCCGGTCAAGATCTGCGAACCGCTCTGCAATTTCCTGCGAAATCGGAATGGAGCGCGCATTGGCCAGCGCGCAATAGTCGAGACCAGGACACACGATATGATCGGTGATGAGGGCAAGGTTGGGGTCGCCCAGACCAGCCTCCTCAAGTGCCTGCCAGAGTGGGTACAGATCGTCCTTGCGCACATATGGCAGGGTCAGGTTTTGTTCATGAGTGACACGGACTTCGTCGAAACTGTATTTGGTGGTGAGATCAGCAATCAGATCCATCTGGTCTGCGCTGGCATCCCCGGCAATGCCGCCAACCGGTTTCAACGAGATGTTGGCAATCGCATAGCCCGCCACTTTGTGCGCGGCGACATTGGTCTTTACCCAGTCCCCAAATCGCTTGTTCTGTGCCACGGCAGCATCAAGAGCATCTGAAGTGTCCGGCAGTGTCTCGTAAGCAGGCGCTTGGAAGTATGTCCGGATACGCTCAATTTCCGCTGCAGGCAAAAACGGTATGCCTTGTTCTTTAACGTGGGCGAACTCTTCTTCGACCTGGCGCTTCATTTCCTCTGCACCCAAAGAGTGAACGAGGATCTTGATGCGTGCCTTGTAAAGATTGTCGCGGCGTCCGTTCATATTGTAGACGCGCATAATCGCTTCCAGATAGGCGATGAGATCGCCAGCTGGTACGGCTTTACCGATCAAATGCCCGATCATCGGTGTGCGGCCCTGGCCCCCACCCACATAAACATCAAAAGCGGGTTTGCCGTCGGCGCCTTTGACCACTTCGATGCCAACGTCATGAAAGCGAATGGCTGCACGGTCCGTATGCATGCCGGTCACGGCAAACTTGAACTTGCGGGGCAGGAAAGTGAATTCCGGGTGGAACGTTGACCACTGCCGGATGATCTCACTCCAGATACGCGGATCGTCGATCTCGTCGGCGGCTGCACCTGCATACTGATCTGACGTCACATTGCGAATGCAGTTCCCACTGGTCTGAATGGCGTGCATTTCCACAGTTGCGAGATCATCCAGGATCGCGGGAATGTCTTCCAGAGACGGCCAGTTATACTGAATATTCTGACGCGTGGTGAAGTGGCCATAGCCCTTGTCATATTTGCGTGCGATGTGCGCGAGCATATGCATCTGCGGGCCCGACAGGGTGCCATAAGGAACCGCAACGCGCAGCATATAGGCGTGCAGTTGAAGATAGACACCGTTCATCAGCCGCAAGGGTTTGAACTGGTCTTCCGTCAACTCACCAGCAAGGCGTCGAGCCACCTGGCCGCGAAACTGGGTAACGCGCTCTTGCACGAGCTTGTGGTCAAATTCGTCGTAGCGATACATCGCAGAATACTTTCATTCCAGAGAAGGTAATCAGGCGTTGGCGGCCTGTTTCCCAAGATCAAGTCGGATCGTCGGGCCGGCCATGCGGATTTTCTCCCGCACACTGGCAGGGACAATCTCACCTTCATCGACGGCTACTTCGAAGAGATAGGGGTCGATTACCAGTTGCGCCGCCACGGCAGGTTCAGCGGAAGCAAGCAGCTTCGCGCAGTCCTCTTTGCCATCGGCAACTTGCGAGTCTTTCAACCACAGCGACCAGTCGCCCGCCGCAGTAAAATAGACCACATCGCCGTCGGTCAGCCTGTTGGCCGTGACCGCCTGAGTGGTGGCGCGCTTATTGGTATGTTGGGCCAAACCCAATCCTCCGAAGAACTTTCATGTAAAACCTTTTCCAGCCGTGGCCTGGCTTGGAAAACTGTCCTTATTGGCCGCAAACATGGGTGTTTTTACATTACACGTCAATAGGAGTGTGAAATATATTAAAACACAAATATTTTAAGTAAAAAAGGCGATTTTTGGCAGAATTCCGACTATTTTTTGCGGTCTATCGCACTTTCATGCCACCGGCGCAGCACAATGTGCTCCAGAACGCTGAGCGAGAAGAAGATCGCGATGCCCAGCGCGGATAAAAGCAGCAGGGCGGCGAACATGGTCGGCACCTGTAAACGGTTCCCCGCTTCGATAATGCGCCACGCAAGACCCGTTCCTGACCCCGACCCAGCCACAAATTCCGCGACCACGGCACCAATGAGAGCCAGCCCCCCGGAAATCTTCATGCCCCCCAGAATGTGAGGCAGAGAGGCAGGCAGTTGCAAAGACCAGAGCCGCTGCCAGCGAGAGGCTCCGTAGAGGGTGAACAGGTCCATCAGATTGTGGTCCACGGACCGCAATCCCAATGTCGTGTTCGACAGGATCGGAAAAAACGCCACGATCCACGCCAGGATCAAAAGTGCCAAGTTCACATTGTCAAAGCCCACCCAGATGAGAACCAGCGGGGCGATCGCCACCACCGGCGTCACCTGAAGAATGACCGCGAACGGGAAGAGGGCTGTCTCCACAAGGCGGCTTTGTGAAAACACCACGGCCAGCGCCACACCGCCAACCACCGCCAGAGCAAATGCGAGCACCGTGATGCGCAACGTGATCCACAGCGCGGCCATCAGACTGGCGAAATTATCGACCAGCGCTTCCATTATCCGGCTGGGAGCTGGCAGCACAAATTGCGGTACCTCGTAAAAGTGAACCGCAGCCTCCCAGAGCAGGAAGAAGGCAAGTCCCACCAAAAGCGGGAGGACAATGCGTTTGATTCTTTGAGAGGTCATGATACCTCCCCGCGAAGCGCTTGGGAGACCGTGCGGCAATGATCGAAATAGGATTGGCTTTGCCGAAAGGCGAGGCCGCGCGGATAGGGGGCGTCAATGGGAAGGTCCGCCACAATGCGCCCGGGCTTGCCTGCCGCATCTCCATCCATCCCCATCACCAGAATGCGTTCCGACAGATAGACGCTCTCATACACACTGTGCGTGACAAAGATCACCGTCCAGCCCAGCTCGCGCCAGAGCGTCAGCAGATCATCGTCCAGTTTTTCGCGGGCGAATTCATCAAGCGCTGCAAACGGTTCGTCCATCAACAGCACCGGCGGCTCGGTGACAAGCGCGCGGGCGATGGACGCCCGCATCGCCATGCCGCCGGAAAGTTCGTGGGGTAGTTTGGCGGCGGCGTCGCCAAGCCCGACCCGCTCCAGGGCGGCGTCAATGTCGGGCAGTGCGGCGTCGCGCGTGATCCCCTTCAGCTTCAGGGGCAGATAGACGTTTTCAGAGACCGTGGCCCAGGGAAGCAGCGTTGCGTCCTGAAATACAAATCCGAGGTCCGCAGGCCGGGTGCGTGTCGACCCCAGCCAGAGGATGTCCCCTTTGGTGGGCTGCAACAGGCCTGCGAGCATCCGAAGCAGCGTGCTCTTGCCACATCCCGAAGGGCCGACAAGGGAGACGAACGATCCTTGTGCGATCTCGATATTGATGTCGGTGACGACGTCCCGGTCAGCCTCGAATGACTTGGTGACATGCGACAGCTGGACCAGAGCGGAGGCGGAAGACGTGTTCATTTTCCTGTCAGCTCAGCCTTGAAGTCGAGCCCATACCCTTTGTTGACAAAGGCAAGCGTGTACGCGGCGTGCCAGTCGAGGTCCGGGTCATAGACGCCGTTTTCCGCCATCACCTCAAAGAAGGTCTGCCAGCGCGCGTCAGTCATGGCGCCAATGCCCAATGTTTCTGCATCACCTGATGCCGCGATCCCATATGCATTGAGTTTCACAATGGCCTGGGCAATCACGTCCGCGCTCATATCGGGATTGTCGGCCATGATCAGCGCGTTGGCGGGAGACGGGTCACCATAAAGATACGACGTCCAGCCTTTGATGGTGGCGTTGACGAAGGCCTGCACAAGCTCCGGTTCCGCCTCAATCATCGTGGTGTTGGCGAGGATGAAAGTGGCATATCCCGGGTAGCCATGATCCGCCAGCAGGAAGACCTGGGGGATGAAGCCCGCTTCCTTTTCAATCAAATAGGGCTCGGAAGAGAGATAGCCCTGCTGGATTGCATTCTCGTCCACCAGAAAGGGCGCGAGGTTGAATGTGTATTTGCGGATCTGATCATCGGTAAAACCAAAACGCGCGCGCAGCCAGACCCAGAACGCGCTGATCGTGGCGTCCGACACCATGATCGGCATGCCGCGCATGTCTTCCAGTGTTTTTACGTCGTCGCGTGGATGGGTGATGAGCACTTGCGGGTCTTTCTGGAAAGACGCCATCACCGCTTTGGCACCGGCATTGGCCGCGACAATGTTGAGCGGGATAAAACTGTTCGACCCCATGCCGAAATCAATACTGCCCGTCGCCAGAAGCTGCGGCACATTGCTGCCGGGGCCGCCTTGCCGGATGGTGACGTTGAGGCCCGCTTCAGCGTAATAGCCATTGGCAACCGCCTGATAGAAGCCCCCATGCTCGGCTTGCGCTTTCCAGTCCGTAACAAAAGTGATGGCGCGCAGCCCGTCATCACCGGCGGGCTCTTGGCTTGGGGCATAAAGCGAGAAAACAAGCAGGGCGAGCACCACGAGAGTGACAGCGCCCCCAATCAACACATTACGGTTCATGATTTCCCCCGGCCGATCCAACGTGTCGCGACCTTAGCATGCGCCTCCCACACATTGTCACCCTCGTGCGGACCGGAAAGAAAATAGGGAGAAGGCGTCATTGCCGGACTTGTTCCGGCAATCCAGGAGCTGCAAACAGAAGCTTTAATGTGTGGCCCTGGACCCCCGGAACAAGTCCGGGGGTGACAGTTTTTGCGGTGTCATTTTTGCTTAGAGATAGCGCTGCCGCACGCCCTCACGCCTCAAGGAGCGGTCATAGACCGCATCTCGAAGGGTGGTGACAGACACGCCCCTCACATCACTTCGCAGGTGGCTTCCCGGCGGATGGCGTCTAGTTCTTCAAAACGGTCTTCGGACGCAATGAGCGTGCGGAAGAGGATGACACCGCGGACGCTGGGGGCGATCACCACAGGCGCGCCTCCCAGTTCACTCACTGCGGAGCCCGGTTTCACCAGCACCACGCTCACACTGTCTTTCTCAAGCTGGCTGTCATTCACCACAAAGAAGTTATCCGTATTGTCGCCAAACATAGACAGCGAAAAATACGTGTCGGCAGGCACTGGCGATGAAATTTTCAGCGGGCGCTCCGATACGTCGAACGCACAAATCGTATAGATGAGGTCAGGGCTCGGGCGCACCACGTTGCGGGCATCTGCGTCGGCGCGAGGCGCATGCACCGCCGTGTTAAGTCCGGCGCGCGTTTCCAGTCCCCCAACAAGACGGTTCATGACAAAGTCCGGCCACATCAAAATCGCACTCACATGGACAATGCCGGCAAGGATGAGCGTGGCGGCAAGCAGATAAGGCCAGGATTTCATTGACAGCCCTCCAGAGTGAGGGTGGGCAGAGCGATGCCACCGAGGTTCGAATAGGTGGCTTCTTCGGGGTTGTAGAGCCGAAGCGTCAGGCTGAAGGCAGCACCCTGATTGGTGTCGCTGCTGGCGCCTGAAAATCCTGTGGGAATACCATTTTCCTGCGACCCGTCCGGGCTCACAATAATGGTAAAGCCGTTCTGGTCGTCTCGTGTGACCGTGTTCATGGCCTGACTGTAGTGGTTCGCCGGATTGGGGATCAGATAATGGTCGGCACCATAGGCGGTGATGCTCCACCAGCGGGTGGCGAGCGGGTGGCCCACCAGCTTGTAAGTGCAGGCGGTAGAGAGCGGCTGACCGGCATCGTCCCTAGACGCGGTGAAATACACCGTCTCGGATTTGTTCAGGGCCAGAAGCCCCGCGCGGGCGACGGCAGCTCTGGAATAGGGCCCCGCCTGCTCACTGCCAATGTTCGGGTCGGTTACCCAGGCACCGTTTTGCAGCGCGCTGCCAAAGCCTGCATTGATCGACCACCACGCGGACCCCAGTCCGAGGGTGAGGGCGACCAAAAGCACGCCGCCAAGTTTAAGCAAAAATTTCACCATCAATCCCCAAACCGCAAAGCCCCAAAAAATCTCTCAACCGTTGTAGAGGCAAGTGCTGTGCGATGCCAGCGCACATGCCCGGCGCGGTTAACGAGGATATCATCTACGCAAAGTCTGGCCGCCGCGTCGAAAGCCCGGGCCAGGGTTGAGTTGCGCCCGGTGTGTCTGGCGGAACAGTTCGGACAAAGAAGTGTAAAAACGGCGGATCTCAATCTGTTCCTGGCTCGTGCCCGCGGCTGTCTGGACCGGCCGCCCGATGGGGGCAGGTCGCCCGCCCGCCAGATCTGTCATGGGGCGCCCCCGGTGGACCGACTTCATGAAGCTCGCCCACGCCCGCGCGCTGATGCCCCCGCCTTGCGCCCCCACCATCGGGGAGGCGTCGTCATTGCCAAACCAGACACCCGCAACCTGATCGGCGGTGTAGCCGATAAACCAGGCGTCACGCCCTTGCTGACTGGTACCGGTCTTGCCCGCCGCCGGGCGACCGCCGATGGCCGCCTGTCGTCCCGTGCCTGTCAGGATCACCTGATAGAGCAGATAGTTGAGGGAGCGCGCCGCACCCCGCGCCACAATTCGCGTGGCGAGTGATTGATGTTCATGCAGCACCTCACCATCCGGCGTCAGAATGCGGGTGATGCCAAACGGTGTTGCCCGGTACCCGCCATTGGCAAAGACCGCATAAGCCGACGTCAGATCAAGCAGGTTGACCTCTTCCGTGCCCAAGGCAATGGAAGGGTGAGAGGCCAGCGGGGAGGTGATGCCAAGTCGCTCCGCTACCTCGATCACCCGCAGGCGTCCAACCTGTTCGGAGAGACGGACGGCAACGGAATTGACGGAATCTTTCATCGCATCAAGCAGGGTGATTTTTCCCTGCGGCTGCCCGGTACTCTGGGGCGACCATCCATCGACAAACACAGGGGCGTCACTTATCAGGCTTTCTGGTGTCAGCCCCTGTTCAATAGCAGCCAGATAGACAAAGGGTTTGAACGCAGAGCCCGGTTGCCGCTCGGCCTGAGCTGTGCGGTTAAATTGACTTTCCAGATAGTTGCGTCCGCCCACCATCGCCCGCACGGCGCCGTCCGGGTCGAGCGCAACAAGCGCGCCTTGCGTTGGGGAAGGCCCATCATCGGTCTCCTGATCCAACAGAGCATCGGCAATGGCCAGTTCGCCTGCCGCCTGGCTGACCGGATCAAGGGTGGTTTCGATAATCAATTGACCGGTGACGCCGGGCAGGAGAATGGCAACTTCCTCTGCGATCCAGTCGACAAAATACTGCGATCCTCCGCGAGGGCTGCGTTCTGTAATGGTTGCCGGCGTTGCCCGAGCGGCGAAAACCTCACCCTCGGTCAGAATATTATTGTCCACCAGGCGCCGGAGCACCTGTTCTGCCCGCGATTGCGCGCGTGCCAGATCATTGGTGGGCGCAAATCGGGAAGGGGCTTTGATGAGCCCCGCCAGCAGAGCGGCCTCTGCCAGGGAGACATCGCGCACAGAGTGATCGAAATAATGACGTGAAGCGGCTTCCACGCCGTACGATCCAGCACCCATATAGATGCGGTTCAGGTACAAGGTGAGGATTTCGTCTTTGGAATATTTGTCCTCCAGCCAGAGCGTTACCAGCACCTCGCGTGCTTTGCGCCACAAGGTTCTCTCCCTGCTGAGGTAAAGGTTTTTGGCGAGCTGCTGGGTGATACTTGATCCCCCTTGCACAATGCGGCCTGCGCGCACATTGGCCCAAAGGGCCCGTCCAATCCCGCGAAAATCAAACCCGAAATGCGTGTAGAAACGCCGGTCTTCGGTACTCAATACCGCCTGAATGAGATAGTCGGGCATTTCGTCAAGAGGCACGATGGCCGCATACCGTCCGCCGCGACTGGCGATCTCGTCACCCTCTCGGTCAAGCACGGTGAGCGCAAACGCATCCGGACCCAATGGCCCCAGAAGCTGCCGCTCGAGCTTTGGTAAGGTGTCGAGCACAAGCACGCCACTCAAAACGAAGAGGACAAACAGCACACCTCCTATGAGCCGCGGCCAGATAGACCGGCGCGGTGTGTGCGAATGAGGCACATCTATTTCGTCTTGCTCTCGGGCCACTGACATTTTTCTCCCAGTCAGGCACAAACGTGCCGAAACGGCACACTACGGGCGTCTTTTCACGCCTACCTGGGCTCAACCCGCAAGCCTCATGCCGTGGTGAGGGGCGCTCGCGCTTGTGCTATTGGCCGGAAATCTGGCATAGACTGGCAAATCCCCGACAGACCAGTTTGGGGCGAGGAGTGAGTATGGAAGAGAAGCCCTTTTGGCAGACAAAGAGCCTCAGCGAGATGACCCGCCAGGAGTGGGAGTCGCTGTGCGACGGCTGTGCAAAATGTTGCCTCATCAAACTGGAAGATGAAGACACGGGCGATCTGGAATACACCGACATCGCGTGCAACCTGCTGGACTGCGAGAACTGCCGCTGCACGGATTATCCCAACCGTGCCACCAAGGTGCCCGACTGTGTTGAACTCACCCCGAAAAACGTGCACCAGCTTACCTGGATGCCATCGACCTGCGCTTACCGTCTGCTCGCGGAAGGCAAGGACCTGCCCTGGTGGCACCCGCTGGTGAGCGGTGAGGAGGACACCGTTCATCTGGCTGGCATCTCCGTGCGCGGACGCGTGTTGCTCGAGGATGATGTGGACATGACCGACATTGAAAGCCGCATCGTAAGCTGGCCGGAACAACCACTGGCAGATTGAGCACACAATAAATTTCAGTCGCGACCTTGACATCGCAACGATTGAAACCATCTATTTACTCATCTCCAGAAGTGCGCCCCCAGGATAGCGTCCCCGGGACACCATCCCGCAAGCACCTCTTCCGAAGATAATCGAGACACTCCGACATTTTGAAAGCGAGCCTCATGACAGAGGACGACCCGAAGGTGATCCCGCCTGCGCGTGAGCCCGACTGGGCACACATTGCCCGCGTCTACCAAGGCGAGGAACCTCTGGAAAAGATCGCGGGTCACTACGGTCTCTCAGTACAAAAAGTCTCTGCTCATGCGCAAGCGCAGGGCTGGCCGTTGCGCAAGTACCGCAGTGCCCGGACTGAAAGTGCCACAGGACAGAAACGCCAGGACCTAGCAGCGTTGATACACCGCCTGACGGGCCTTGTGGAACGTCAGATCAAGGAAATTGAAACCAGACTTTGTGAAGCAGGGGAGGCGCGTGATCAGGAGCGCGACGCCCGAACGCTGTCCAATCTGACACGCACGCTCGACAAGCTGGTGGAACTGAAACGAGGCGCCGAGGATGACAGGGCTGCCAAAGCGCAACGTGCCCGCGAAACGGCAAAACGAAAAGGAAGCAAGGCTGATGGAGAGGCAATGCGAGCCCATCTTGCACGCCGCCTGTTTCGGCTCGCTGCCCAAGCCAACAGTTCACGCGTTTCTGGATAGCCTGTCGGGCAGAGAGCTTGCCTTTCTCGCCCACGATTGGCGCTTCTGGGCGCGTCCCTCACAATGTGAACCAGAAGGGTCGTGGACAACCTGGCTCATCCTGGGTGGACGCGGAGCGGGCAAAACCCGCGCCGGGGCGGAATGGGTGCGGGAACAAGTCCAGTGCGGGAACGCGGGGCATCTGGCCTTGATCGGCGAGAGTTATGCCGAAGCACGCGAAGTGATGGTGGAAGGTATTGCCGGGCTGCGCGCGTTGGGACCGAGTGACGAGCGCCCGCGCTATGAAGCAACGCGGCGACGTCTGCTCTGGCCGAACGGCGCCGTGGCAACGCTCTTTTCCGCCAGCGACCCGGAGGGTCTGCGCGGGCCACAATTTGATGCCGCCTGGAGTGATGAGGCTGGCAAGTGGCCGGACGCCGAAGCCGCCTGGGCCATGTTGCAGTTTGGATTGCGTCTGGGGGAGCACCCAAGACAGGTGGTGACAACAACCCCGCGCGCTGTCCCGCTCATCAAGAAGCTGTTGGCCGACGACACGGTCCGCGTCACCCGCGCAACGACGTACGACAATCGGGCGAACCTGGCAGACGCCTTCTTCTCGACGGTGATCAAAACCTATGAGGGAACAAGGCTCGGACGTCAGGAACTGGACGGTGAATTGCTGGAGGATGATCCGGACGCCCTTTGGTCGCGGAGCATGATTGAGAAGACGCGCTGCGGCGCGGTTCCAGAACTGGTGCGCACAGTGGTGGGGGTGGATCCCCCGGCAACGTCCGGCGCGGGCGCGGACGAGTGCGGCATCGTGGTGGTTGGCATTGCGGCAGACGGTCGGTTTTACGTGTTGGCGGATCGCTCGCGCGGACGCCTGAAACCGGCAGACTGGGCGCGCCGGGTGGCGGGTGCATATGACGCGTTTGAAGCAGACCGCGTGGTGGCGGAGGTCAATCAGGGCGGCGAAATGGTAACCGCGGTGCTGCAGCAGGTGGCGCCTCATCTGCCTATCCGTCAGGTAAGGGCAACCCGGGGCAAGTGGGTGCGCGCAGAACCCATCGCAGCACTTTACGAGCAGGGGCGGGTGCGCCACGCCAAGCCCTTTGCCGAACTGGAAGACCAATTGTGCAATTTCACCGGAACCGGAGGCAAAAGCCCCGACCGGCTGGACGCCCTCGTCTGGGCGATCACGGATTTGATGCGAGGGGCCGGCAACCCGACCATCAGGCGACTCTAACTCTAAGGGAACGCAATGAACGAGACACAGACCGCAAACCAAACAGGAACGGGCCTCTGGCACCGCATGTTTGGACGGAGGAGCCAACAGCCCGGGCCTGTGCATGTGAAGGCGAGTGCAACCGGCTCGCTGATTGCCCTCAGTTCACTGGGACAACCGGTATGGACCCCGCGTGACTACGACCAGCTCGCCCGGGAAGGCTATGAGCAAAATGCGGTGGCCTTCCGCTGTGTCCGCATGATTGCCGAAGCGGCGGCATCCGTGCCGTGGCTTTTGTATGAAAGGGACCGCGAGCTTGAGGTGCACCCGTTGCTCACGCTTTTGCAGCGACCTAATCCGGGGGAGGGAGGTGCCGACCTGCTGGAAGCCTGGTACGGATATTTGCAGGTTTCCGGCAATGCCTATCTGGAAGCGGTTCGCATTGGAGAGCAGGTGCGCGAGCTTCATGTTCTGCGGCCCGACCGGATGAAAGTTGTGCCAGGCCAGCGCGGTTGGCCGGAGGCTTACGAATATACCGTCAATGGGCGGACGGTGCGGTTCCTCGATGAG
Source organism: uncultured Parvibaculum sp. (assembly GCA_964518885.1). Lineage (GTDB taxonomy): Bacteria > Pseudomonadota > Alphaproteobacteria > Parvibaculales > Parvibaculaceae > Mf105b01. The sequence continues at coordinate 61,305 of CAZFHW010000001.1, forward strand.
CCGGACCATCCAATCCTGCATCTCAAAGCCTTTCACCCGACCGACGATCACTATGGCCTTTCCCCCCTGGAAGCCGCCGCGAGGGCGATAGACATTCACAATGCCGCGGGCGCCTGGAACAAGGCGCTGCTCGACAATTCGGCGCGTCCTTCCGGGGCCTTGATCTACAAAGGCGCGAACGGGGACCAGACCCTGACGAACGAACAGTTCGATCGTCTGAAGCTTGAGTTGGAAGAAAACTATTCCGGTGCGGGAAATGCCGGGCGCCCGCTGCTGCTGGAAGGCGGGCTGGATTGGAAACAGATGGGGCTTGCGCCCAAGGATCTGGATTTCAACGAGACGAAAAATTCGGCGGCGCGTGAAATTGCTCTGGCCTTCGGGGTGCCGCCCATGTTGTTGGGTATTCCCGGCGACAACACGTTTGCCAATTACAAGGAGGCAAATCTGGTGCTGTGGCGTCAGACCATCCTGCCGCTGGTGCGCAAAACCGTGACCGCCCTGTCCAACTGGCTGGTGCCGCGCTTTGGCGAGGGGCTGCGCCTTGATGTGGATCTCGACGCCGTGCCCGCCCTGGGTGTTGAGCGCGACGGCCTGTGGGCACGTCTGAAGGATGCAGACTTTCTGAGTGAAGACGAGAAACGCGCTGTCGTTGGCTATGAACCTCGAAGGCGGACCTCATCATGAGCCATGATGACAATGGCTACGAAACAGAAAGCCGGTGGCATCTGGACAGGCGTGTGCCCCTCGCACTGATTATGGCGATCCTCATCCAAACCGCTGGCGCACTCACCTGGGCAGGCGCGGCAACGGAACGGATCAATCAGCTGGAACGCCAGGTAACGGAGGGTGGTGATCTCGGCGAGCGCACCGCCCGGCTTGAGGAGCACAGTGTTTTCATGCGCGCAGCACTGGAGCGCATAGAGCGGAAACTGGACCGGGTGATTGCTGGCGAGTGACCGCGATCGAACGAAGAGAATTTGGATGGCGCTTTTCGATAGGTGAAGAGCGCCTTTTTTGTGACTGGGAGAAACATGCAGACACATCGGTCAATCGACCCAGAGCTGAAATCGGAACAGGGACCAGGAGAAACCAAACGGGCGTCATTCAATATTGAACATGTGGATGAAGCTGGCGCCTTCGAAGGTTATGCCAGTCTTTTTGGAGCCGAAGATCTGGGTCACGATCTTGTTCAGCGCGGTGCCTTTCGCGCGAGCCTTCTCAAACGGGGCGCGGCGGGTGTGCGGATGCTGTTTCAGCACGATCCGGGCGCACCCATTGGTGTGTGGGATGAAATTCGAGAGGATGCGCGCGGGCTTTATGTGCGCGGTCGCCTCACCCTTGATGTGGCTCGCGCCCGCGAAGTTCATGCGCTCATGAAAGCCGGCGCGCTGGATGGACTGTCCATCGGGTTTCATACGGTGACAGCTGTGCGTGATGCCGGAACAGGTATCCGACGGTTGCTCGAGATAGATTTATGGGAAATTTCCATTGTGACTTTCCCCATGCAGCCCGGTGCGCGGGTGGCCACGGTAAAGGCCGGGGTCCTGCCAACGGCGCGAGAACTCGAACGCTGGCTCCTGCGGGATGCAGGCTTCAGCAGACACCAGGCCCGCGCGTTGATTGCGGGTGGATATAAGGCGGCACTGACCCCGCGGGATGCGGGCCCAGCCGACGTCGACCTTGCTGGCCTTGCCCGGACCATTCGGGTCGCGGGCGAGTGCTTTCTTCATTGACCTTGAAACCAGTCACAACACGTCGCGATGACGAAGGAGACGACTATGCCTCTCATGAGGAAGAGCAATGTGGGCCGCATCGGCCATACGTTGAACACCCAAACCTCCCACCCCAACGGCCGAACCCGCCAAAAGGGGGCGCCGGAGCGAAAGAGTACCGATCTGGGAAGCCCGGCGGTGCACGATGTACGGGATGCTTTTGATGAATTCATGACCCGCTTCGAAAGCTTCAAGCAGGCCAATGATGATCGGCTGCGGGAGCTCGAACAAAAAAAGACGGCGGATGTGGTCACCGTTGAAAAAGTAGACCGCCTGAACGCGGCACTCGATCTGCAGCAGAAAACGGTGGATGGTCTCGCTCTCTCGCTTTCTCGGCCAGAAAGGGGCGAGCTCTCGACCCTGACCCCGGCGTCACGCGACCACAAAATGGCGTTCGACACCTATGTGCGTCGCGGCGAGACGGGCACGTTACGCGCGCTGGAGGCAAAAGCACTGAGTGCGCAGTCAGACCCAGATGGCGGTTATCTGGTGCCATCAGAAACCGAACGCCTGATCGACCGGGTGGTCTCGGAAGCATCGCCCATTCGCACTATTGCCGGTGTCCGGCAGATCGGCGCGGCATCTTACAAGAAACCGTTTGCAACCACAGGGGCCGCAACCGGCTGGGTGGGCGAAACTGAACCGCGCGCGCAGACCGACGGCCCCAGGATTTCCGAACTCGAATTTCCGGTGATGGAACTCTATGCCATGCCAGCGGCCACCTCGACGCTGCTGGACGACAATGCCGTCAATCTGGACCAGTGGATCGCCGAGGAAGTCCAAACCGCTTTTGCGGAACAGGAAGGTGCTGCCTTTGTGTCCGGGGATGGGGTGCGCAAACCGCGCGGGTTCCTCTCCTATGACACCGTCGACAATGCGAGCTGGGCCTGGGGCAAGGTTGGTTACATCGCAACGGGCGCATCGGGCGCCTTCCCGGTGAACAACCCTTCTGATGTGCTGCTCGACCTAGTCTATGCGGTGAAGTCCGGCTACCGGGCCAATGCGCATTTTGTCATGAACCGGCAGACCCAGTCTCAGATCCGCAAGTTCAAGGACGCCGACGGCCACTATCTCTGGCAGCCAAGTCTTGCGGCGGGCGAAGCTCCAAGACTGATGAATGTCCCCATCGCGGAAGCTGAAGACATGCCCGATGTCGGAGCCGACGCCTTTTCCATGGCCTATGGCGATTTCCGGCGGGGATATCTGATTGTGGACCGGCTGGGCATTCGGGTTCTGCGCGATCCCTATTCCGCAAAACCCTATGTCCTTTTCTACACCACCAAACGTGTTGGCGGCGGCATCCAGAATTTCGAAGCCATCAAGCTTCTGAAATTCGGCACATCATAAGGAGGTTCTTCATGCGTGATCTTCATTCAAACCTCGGTCTCATCCAGACCCTCGACCCGGCGGTGACAAGCGCAAGCCGGGCGGGTGCCCCTGTCGACCGACAGGGCTTTGAAAGCGTGGAGCATGTCGTGCTCATCGGCATCAGTGGTGACACTCTGTCCGGGGTGAATTCGATCTCCCTGCAGCTCGACGAGAGCGAAGACGGCAGCAGTTGGTCACCCGTCATCAATGACAGTCATGTGCTGGGCGCCTCCATTGACGGGGCGGGCATCTTTGCTGTGATTGATGAGGGGGCGGAAGACGGGTTCCCCCGGTCCATCGGCTATGTCGGCGACGCCCGGTACA
>CAZFHW010000002.1:0-25397 GCA_964518885.1 uncultured Parvibaculum sp.
GTTCGTCTACAAGCGCGGCATTTTTAGCATCAAGACCGACGAATTCACCACCAACAGAATACAGGCTGTGACCCTCTCCCAAACCCTGCTCGGACGGATACTGGGTTACGGGCATCTGAATATTCGGGGCGAAGAGATTGGGCAATTTGGCCTGCCGATTATCGCTGATCCGTTGACGTTCCGGCGCGCCCTCATCGCATCTGCGGAAGGTGCTCCCCTGCTCTCTTGAGGTCTTCTGCTGCGTCTTAGGTTGTGATCTGATCTTGTGCTCTCTTCATCTTCATCGGAAAGACGACGTCGTAGAGCCAATTGTACGCATAGGTGATGATCGGCGTTATGAACAGGAAGCCAACGTCGATCAACAGGGCGGACAGCAGGTCAATTTCCAGGACAAATGCAAGCAGAGGCACCGAGGCGACCAGCAAGACCACCTCAAAGAGAATTGCATGGAGCGCACGCAGGCCCGGAGAGCGAGGTTGCAAAGGACGGTCTAGTCCCAGCAGCGCATGGTCAAAAGCAATGTTGAACAGATAATTCCCCGCCATCGCGATGACCGACAGCGCCACCCCCAGCCCCCCGATCTCAATTGCGGATTTCTCAAAAAAGAACATGCCAAGAGGAATAAAAATTGCCAGCAACAGGCCCTCGAAGAGAACGGCATGACGGATACGATCGGGTGTCGTCCGTAATTCAAACTCAGGGTTGGTGCCGCTCATTTTTGTTCCGTGTGTTTTGTCTCGGGGAGACTACGTTAGCCCCTGCCCTGGCATCAAGTTGATCCTGGTTCAAAAAAACCTCCGCCGGACATGCTGGCGGAGGTTCTGATTGTTATCGGTCCTGATCTCGCATCCATTTAGAGAGTGCGTGAGATGAGTACTTTCATGATCTCGTTGGTGCCGCCGTAAATTTTCTGCACCCGCGCATCGCGATACATGCGGGCAATGGGATATTCATTCATGTAACCGTAGCCGCCGAAAAGTTGCAGGCATTCATCAACAACTTCGCATTGCGCATCCGACACCCAATATTTCGCCATTGAAGCTGTCGCCGCATCGAGCTTGCCTTCAAGCAAAAGTCCCGTGCAATAATCACAAAAGACTCTTGCCACGGTTGTCTTGGTTTTGGCTTCTGCGAGTTTGAACTGCGTGTTCTGAAAATCCATCACCGCTTTGCCGAAAGCTTTGCGTTCTTTCACGTAGTCGATGGTCAGCTCAAGCGCTGCCTCCATCATGGCAACACCTTGCAGACCAATCTGCAGACGTTCGGAAGGAAGCTGCTGCATCAATTGCACAAAGCCTGCGCCTTCAGCTTCTCCTAGCAGATTGGCGGTTGGCACCCGCACATCGTCGAAAAACAGCTCAGATGTATCCTGTCCTTTGAGACCGATCTTGTCCAAATTCCGGCCGCGGCGAAAACCATCGACCTCGTCGGTTTCCACAATCACCAGAGAGGTTCCTTTGGCCCCGCCTTTGGGGTCGGTCTTACACACAACAATGACCAGGTTTGCGGCCTGCCCATTGGTGATGAAGGTTTTGGAACCGTTGATCACATATTCATTGCCGTCCAGCGTCGCCGTGGTTTTGATGGCTTGGAGATCAGAGCCCGTCCCCGGCTCGGTCATTGCAATCGCACCAACCAGTTCACCACTTGCCATCCTGGGCAACCAGCGTTGCTTTTGCTCTTCCGTGCCGTAGTGGAAAATATAGGGCGAGATAATGGCATTGTGGAGTGAGGCGCCAAAAGATGTGATGCCGCGTTTGCCAAACTCATGGATGACGGCCGCTTCATGGGCAAATGTGCCCCCACCGCCGCCATACTCCGCCGGTGTCGAGGGACACAGGATGCCTGCCGCCCCTGCCTTGTTCCACACTTCGCGGTCAACAATCTCTGCCTTCTCCCAACCCTCAATATAGGGTTCAAGTTCTTTTTCGCAGAACTTGCCGACGGCATTGGCAAATATCTCGACGTCTTCAGTCATCCAGGCGGGTTTTTCAGTCTGCAGCACTGACATTGGTGTTTATCTTCCTCAATCTCGGACTATTACCATTTGCACGGGTCGGTCAGCTGGGGCTGTCTTGCGCCGATGGCAAACCACATGCCGCCAACCGTCATCTCTGATCAGTCCATTGACCTTGCGTTGCGCTTAGGCGTCGGCGGTGGCTTTCTTTGCGAGCAGGCTCATGCGCTCACAAGCCTCACCCAGCAGTTCGATCTGTACATTGATGTCTTTTTTCTGCTGCTCAAGATTGGCCATCTGCTCGCGGAATTTTTCGAGGGCGATCAGGTACTGCCGTTCGTCTCCATAATTGTCATAGAGGTCAATCAGCTCTTTGATCTCACCAAGCGAAAAGCCAATCGCCTTGCCGCGCACGATGAGGGCAAGACGTGCCCGGTCCCGAGGCCGGTAAACACGGGTTTGTCCCTGGCGGGTTGGATGCAGCAAATCCTTGTCTTCGTAGAAGCGGATCGCCCGCGTGGTCACACTGAACTCCTCAGCAAGCTGAGTGATTGTGTAGGTGGTTGAATCCTGGCCGTCTTTGGCCGATGCATTTTTGTAGGTACCAGCTGCAGCGGATTCTGGGGTGGTCATCTGTTGCATGTTCGAAACTCCCTAATGTTTCTGGGTTCAGGGCGCAGTTTTCTGCGGTTTTGTTTTTCGGGAGGCACCTTAGTTGACGCTTACGTCAACGTCAATGTTTGACGTCGCGGTGACAAGCCGGTTTATCCCCGGGCGCGCCCGTGATTTAGTGAGGGACCGAAGAAATGGGGGCCATGCTCAATGCAACTTTCAAAATCACTGACCAGAATTTGTGTTGCCGGTCTGATACTCACGCTCGCGGCCTGCGCGTCGTCCGGAAATGGCAGGTCGACCCAGCCGACTTCCCTGCAAGGGGCCAGTCTGCCTACGGCGGCATCTCAGCAGGCCCAGAGCAACACGCCCCTTGGCCGAAGCCTTTTGGCCGCCATCAACGCCTATCGGACGGCGCCAAACCTTGCCTCAGACCCAACCCTGCAACGGGCCGCAGCCGTGCATGCCAAGGATATGGCGTTGCGCAATTATCAAAGCCATCACAGTCCAGAAGGGCTCGGCCCTCACGAGCGGGTCTTGGCCGTGGACAAGAGATTTCAGGGACGGGTCGCTGAGAACATCTGGGGCGGGACCGCGCTTCCCGGCAAGTCTGACGACCAGATGGCGGCCTATATTCTTCAGGGCTGGAACAATAGCCCGCGCCACCGCACCACGCTGGAAAGCAGCGCCTACTCCCGCACCGGGATCGGGGTCGCGCGCAAAGGGAATGTGATTTATGTGGTTCAGCTGTTTGCTGAGTGATCAGCGCCACCCTTAACCCTCTGTTTACCAAAATCCTGCTTGATAAGAGGATGTGCAAGATTGATTACGCGACCTTGTTATCCGACGCCTCACACGCGCAGAAATAGCGCCAAATATCTACATGTTGGGGGGTAACGCCGGGTTTACACAGAATCGCGTGGTCGATACAGTCAGAAATCGTTAACAGGCATAGTGATTCGATGAGACCGGTGGTTCCGTGGAGCGTTAAGGGTATTGAACCCGAAGCCCGGGAGACGGCCAAGCAGGCCGCCCGCAGAGCAGGCATGACTCTTGGTGCCTGGCTTAACCACGTCATTCTGGATCAAGGCGCCGACGACGCTACGTCAACCAGCCCCTCTAGCGCGAATTTTGGTGGACTTGAAGGGGCACCTGGCCAGCCCCTGCCAAACGGGCCGTCACAGGCGTTCGGACAGCCCGCCGCTTACGGCGCCCCCCAAATACAGCCGCCGATTGATCTTTCTCCGGTCACTGATGCCGTGCGCGATCTTGCGCGACGCATTGATGCCAATGAGCGCCACCTCGAAGGGTCACTGGAAGCATTGGGCAGCCGGGTGGAAGCCTCCGAACAGCTCTTCGCGTCGGGTGCACAAACGGACGATGCGCAGCGTGAAGGCAAAATGCAGCATCTGACTGAGCGGTTGGAAGCAAACGAGCGAGACCGCCTTCCTTTTGGGCGTCGACCAGACGACAGGATTGCCTTCCAAGGCGTTGAAAAGACCTTGAACGCCGTGGTTGATCATCTGGAAACAGCCGACAATCAAAGCGAACAGAAGTTCCACGAAATTCGTCAATTGCTGTCCGAGATATCAGAGCGTGTCGACAGTTCCGATGCTGCCACACGCGCTCAGCAAGAGCAGGCCAAAACGGACGCCTTTGGCAACACGTTGCAGAACCTTTCTGAACGCATGGCGGAAATGGAGCAGTCCGTCCATTCAGTTGCTGCGGGGGCTGACCAAAGCCGCCGTCAGGCCGTCGAAGAAGCGGTGGAGGCCGTCTCTTCAAAACTTGATTCAGACCAGCAACGCTCACGCGTCACCGACCTGCAAAATACCATTGAGACCCTTGCGGCTCGCATTGAACGTTCCGAGACACAAAGTGTTCATTCCATTAAAGCGCTGGAAGACAGTTTTTCGGGTTTTATTACACGGCTTGAAAAAAGCCAGGTAAGTGCCGCAGATATCCTGCCTCAAGTCATGTCTCAGCTGGACGGACGACTTGATGAAGTTGTCTCTCGTGTCACTGACAGTGAAACGCGCACCCTTGAAACGGCAAGCTCTGTTGAGCAGGCGCTTTCTGCTCTTGCACAAAACGTCTCGACGACAGAGACCCGCAATGCGGATGCGCGTGAAACGGTTCAGTCCATGGTCGCTCAGGTCAACGAACGCATGGAGCGTCTTGAAGCAGGCTCGGGCCTGCCTCTTTCACCAACCATTGCGGTGGGCGCGGGACTTGCCGGCATGGCACCACCACCGGTTTCAAGCGCCCCAGCCCCCCCTCCGGGGCCCCTGGATGGTCCAGTGGACGGTCTCGACGCGATGCTTCGCGCACCGGAACCGACAGCTCCTCCAGCCCCTCCTATAGATGCACCTTCTCTTGGTGACCTGCCTCCGCCGCCACCCACTGCTGCGCCGGGCTCACCTCCTCCTGCCTCTACACCAGACGCCGCCCCCTTGGCACCTCCGGTATTGAATGAGAAAAAGGCTGCGCGGGACTTTATAACGGCTGCTCGGCGGGCAGCGCAGATGTCACAGCCAAGTCGTGAGGCATCTCCCGGCCTTGGCTTTGGTGAACCATCAACACGCTATGCCGCTTTTGAAGAACAAGAAGAAAATCGTAGCAAACGCCTGGCGATCTTGATCGGCGGTGCTGTTGCGGCCCTTGTGGTGGTGCTTGCGCTAGTCAACTGGCTGGCGGCGCCCTCAAGCACATCCGAAGATATTAATATCGTCAGCAGCGACCCTTTGATCGACGACATTGGCGTCAATGGTTCTGCGATAGACGGCACACTGGTTGCCGAACTTGATGCAACTGTCCCGTTGCCGGGTGAAACTGCTACCCCGTTCCCTGTTATTCCGGAGGCCATTCCGGAGGATGCTGGAGCCACTGATGCGGCTGACGTTCCAGTGTCCACCCCTTCTGCTGCGGTTCCTCAGCGCCCTGCGCCAACACCGCTGCCCGAACCCCGTGTGGCCGCTACCGCAGCGCCCCGCTCCATTGTTCCTAATGCTTCTGACCTGCCCCCTGTTGAAGCAGCACCGACAACAGCCGTCACGCGCGCACCGGCAACACGCACGACGCGCAATGCTCTGCGATCAGCAGCAGCATCGGGAAACTCTGCTGCGCAATACGAGGTCGGCCTTCGCTACGCACAAGGCACAGGTGTTCCGCAAGATTACGATCAAGCCGCCTACTGGTTTGATCTTTCTGCCAAGCAAAACCTTGCCATCGCACAATACCGTCTGGCAACGCTGTTTGAAAAAGGCCGTGGGGTTCCTCAGGATCAAGAGCAAGCACGCACCTGGTACGAAGCTGCTGCTCAGTCGGGAAACGTCAAGGCCATGCACAATCTTGCGGTCATCTATGCTGAAGGCAAGGGTGTTCCTCAGGACTTCGCCAAAGCAGGACAATGGTTTCTTGCTGCCGCAGATCACGGGCTTCCCGATAGTCAGTACAATGTTGCCGTTCTGCTTGAGCGCGGCTTGGGACTGCTGGAAGACCTTCCCGCCGCCTACAAATGGTTCACCATCGCCGCCAATAACGGCGATGAGGGAGCGGGTGCCCGGCGCGATGCGATCGCCGACAAGCTTGCTGCCACAGCACTTGTTGATGCGAAGCTGGCTGCCCAGACATGGGGACCACGAGCCGCTGATCCCATTGCCAATGGCAATCTGAGTTCACTTGGCAATTGGGGGACCCAGTCTCTTTCGAGTTCGACATCATCCCCGCGGATCACAGAAAGCGACCTGCGTGTCGCACAGGCCCAGGGCCTGCTTCGTGAATTGGGGTATCAACCGGGTCCCGCAGATGGCCTGATGGGCCCCCGGACCCGCGATGCCATTCGTGACTTCCAAAGCAAAGCCGGTCTTCAGGTGAGCGGATCGGTCGATAAGAAGCTTCTCGATACTCTCGAAGCCTACGTCCGGTGAGCAAAGCCGGAAAGTGGTGCCACGACGACGGCTCGTCACAACATGGCAGGGCGACCTGAGCGATGTTTCAAATTTACCTCCCCATCGCTGAAATGCCGGTAAGCATTTTCCTGATTTTGGGAATGGGGGCTGGCGTCGGTTTTTTGTCCGGCATGTTTGGTGTGGGTGGGGGCTTCCTCATGACACCGCTGTTGATATTCACAGGCATTCCCCCTGCTGTTGCCGTTGCCACACAGGCTAACCAGACTGTGGCTTCTTCTGTTTCAGGTGTGGTCGCGCACTGGCGGCGTGGAGCCGTTGATTTCAAGATGGGCGGCATGCTGCTTATCGGCGGCGTCATTGGTGCGGTCTGTGGTGTTTACCTGTTCAGCTATGTCCGCGAGCTTGGGCAGGTCGACTTGATGATCTCGCTTTCCTACGTGGTTTTTCTCGGGGTCATTGGCAGCCTCATGCTCAACGAAAGTGTGCACGCCCTCCTTGCCGTACGGCGTGGCCTCAGTGGCAGTCCAGCTCACCGCTCCCACCACAACTGGATCCATGGCCTACCCTTCAAGATGCGGTTTCGCCGTTCCAAACTCTATATCAGTGCCATTCCACCCGTTGCCATCGGGTTGTTTGTCGGCATTCTCGTTGCCGTCATGGGCGTCAGCGGTGGTTTCATTATTGTGCCTGCCATGATCTATCTGCTGCGCATGCCCACCAATGTTGTGGTGGGAACGTCTCTCTTCCAGATCATATTTGTGACCGGGCTGGTCACAATTCTGCATTCGGTGGAAAATCAGACCGTCGATGTGCTGCTTGCCTTCCTTCTCTTACTGGGGGGGGTTGTGGGCGCACAGTTTGGTGCACGGGCCGGACAGAAACTACGCGGGGAGCAATTGCGCGCTCTGCTTGGCCTGATCGTTCTTCTCGTCGCGCTGCGACTGGGGTTCGATCTGGTGGTTGAGCCGGACGAACTCTATTCCCTTTCCGTGGCGGTTTCTCCATGAACCGGGCCAGCTATTTTTCTCTGCTCCTCATTTGGGGGGTTGTCGTATCGCTGACTTCTGCCCGCGCAGATCAACTGGTGACAGATCTTTCCGAGCATCAGATTTCGATCCGGTCGAACTTCACCGGTACTGAGGTCCTCATCTTCGGGGCGATCGAAGCTGAAGACCCAAACGACTTGTCTATACAACGCGATATTGCCGTCGTCCTCTCAGGACCTGAAGGTGTTGTCACCGTGCGCCGAAAAGATCGCGTGGCCGGTATCTGGGTTAACTATGACGCGGTTACCTTTACCCGTGTCCCCGCCTTTTACGCTGTCACTAGCACCCGACCTCTGTCTCGGATTATTTCTATGGAAACGCGCACCATCGAAGGGCTTGGTCTGGAACAGATCAGCCTGGGGATTGCTACAGGAGCAGGACCGGCGGGCACTATGACGGTGCTGGAAGATGATGAACGCGCCGCTTTTGTCGCCGCCTTACTCCGCAACAAAGAGCGCCAAGGACTTTATTTCAGCGACCCCGGTGGCGTTGCCTTCCTTGGGCGCTCCCTTTTTCGCGCGACTATCGACATTCCGGCAAATGTGCCCAATGGCCTCTATACCGCCAAAGTCTTTCTGATCGCAGACGGCATTGTGACCGACGCGGCGTCGGCGCCTCTCTATGTGGTCAAAAGCGGGATTGAGCGCGCAATCTACGGGTTCGCCCGAGACAAACCCTTGCTTTACGGCATCTTTGCGGTGGTCTTTGCGACCTTTGCCGGCTGGGCAGCGAGCCTGATATTCCGCGACTGACCAATTGCCTGCACGCGCACTCGTGACAATGTGTTCCTTGAGGCTTGTCTCAAACTATGCGAGGCAAGGGGCTGGAAACAAATTGGAAGCGGTGACAATACGATGGATGGTGTGGATGCAGGTTTTGCAGCGGCCCTTATTGGCGGAATCATTAGTTTTCTCTCTCCTTGTGTGCTGCCGCTTGTCCCCGCCTACCTGTCGTTTGTGGCGGGTGCCTCGCTGGACGAGCTGACGGATCAAACAGATGAGCCTGGAAATGACATCCGTCTTCGGGTTTTCTTTGGCTCGCTGGCATTCGTCGCCGGGTTCTCAACCGTCTTCATCATGCTGGGTGCCACAGCCGGGGCGGTCAGTCCTTTCCTGCTCGCCCATAAAATCATTCTTGGCCAGATCGCCGGGACTATCATCATTCTGCTGGGCCTGCACTATGTCGGACTGTTTCGCATCGCTCTGCTCAATCGCGACACGCGCTTTCTGCCAAGCTTTAGACCCGACGCAAGCAGCGGTTTTATTCCCAGAATTGCCATGCCCTATATTGTGGGCGTTGCCTTCGCGTTTGGCTGGACACCGTGTATCGGCCCGATCCTGGCAACCATACTGGCGATTGCGGCCTCCTATGAAAGCCTGGGAGAGGGGGTCGCGCTGCTCGCGGTCTATTCCGCAGGCCTGGGCATTCCCTTTGTGGTCGCAGCGCTGGCAGTGTCTGGGTTTCTTAAGTTTTCTGCGCGTTTTCGCCGCCACCTGCACAAGGTGGAATTCGTGGCGGGTGGCCTTCTTATTGCCACCGGGGTATTGATGGCTCTGGGGTCGCTTGAGACCATTGCTATCTTTCTGATTGAGGTCTTTCCATGGCTCGCAGAGCTTGGTTAACAAGAACGCCTACTTCTCCCTCACCGTTTGGTGCCAGATTGGTCGGATTTGCAGGCTTGATCCCCTTTGCGGGCACAGGCGTTCTGTCGTGGATCTCCTGGCCCTCTGATATGGCGCAGGCCGCGTTGCAGGCCCAGCTTGTCTATGCAGCGATCATTCTTTCGTTTCTCGGCGGTATTCGCTGGGGTATCGCGATGACAAAGCGGGGCCATTTCAAGCGCCGTGCTCCGGACGGGTTCGGCTCTGAACTTGCACTCGCAGGCGTGCCTGCCGTTGTGGGATGGGGGGTCCTCTTTATCTCCCTTCCGGCGGCTCTCGTTGTCTTCTCGTTGTTTTTTACCGCACAGGCACTCTCGGATCTACGTGCGGTCAAATCTCAAGATGCGCCGGACTGGTTCGGTCCGTTGCGCATTCAGCTCACCTTCTTTGTGGTGCTGGCCCTTGCGGCAAGCTTTGTGAGATTGCTGATCGATTAGGAACTGGTCTCCACCATGTCGCGTCTCCACAAAGCTCGCTAATCTTTAAGTAATCGTTTGGCGGCGACCGGCACGACTTGATCGCGGCCGATCATCCAGGCGTGAAACGCATGACCGGCAAACAGGTCGGCAAAGGCGGGATCACACACGTTAAGCCCGCCGGTATAGGCACCAAAGGCCGGCAATATTGCCCGCGTGCTGTCTGAGGCAAAACAGCGCCGACGCAGCCTGCGTCCCCGAACACGCACCACCGCGCAAGGATGCAAATGCCCGGCGATTTCCCCCGTTGCCGGAGCGGGCTCAGGCTCGTGGCGGAACGTGAGTGCGCTCACGCGCAACTCCGGCACAATGGTCCCCCCGAATCCGTCGGGTGAGGGATCATGATTGCCTGTTATCCATGTCCACGCTGTCGCGGAGGTTAAGCTGCGAATGCGAGCTGCATCGCCGGGCGCAATGCGCGACTTGGCGTCCCCATCATGAAAACTATCCCCCAGCGCAATGACTTTTGTCGGCTTCAACCGGGTGATGAGCGCCTCCAACCGAGACAATGTCGCTGAGGTGTCATAGGGCGGGAGATGTACCCCACGGGCGGCGTAGGCAGAGCCCTTTTCAAAATGCAGGTCAGCCACGATGAGCATGTCGCGGGCAGGCCAATAGATCGCGGCCTCGCTCAGTGCCTGCAATTGTTCACCACACACCGACAAGGGGACATCGCTGCGGGTTTTCTGAACATCAAACAAGGCGGGTAGCTTCCTCAATCAGACTATCGGCTGCCTCCGCAAGAAGGGCCTCGTTCGCGTCGCCATAGACGGTCTCCTTACCGATATCGAGCAGGACAGGCACCGCCAGGGGCGACACGCGTTCCAGACGTTTCAACTCAACATGCCCTTTCACACGCGCCAGCATACCGCTCACCCGCTCCACATCCAAAATACCGGCTGCCGCATCATCATGTGTTGCCTGCAGCAGGATGTGGTCGGGTTCATGTTCCCGCAACACATCGTAAATCAGGTCAGAGGAGAACGTCACCTGCCTCCCTGATTTTTCCTTACCGGGAAACCGGCGTTGAATGAGCCCTGCAATGATGGCGCAGTTGCGGAAGGTGCGTTTCATCAAGTTGCTCTCAGCCAGCCACGCCTCCAGATCATCTCCCAGCATGTCTTCGGCAAAAAGCTGCTGCAATGTCATGTGTCCCTGCTCAACCATCCATCCCATGTCGCGCAGGCCCCATATGGCAAGAGCGTATTCACTGGCGATGAACCCCATGGGTCTCGCGCCCGCGCGTTCCAGCCTGCGGGTCAGCAGCATGCCCAGCGTTTGATGTGCAAGCCGCCCCTCAAAGGGATAACAGACCATGTAGAAACGATCGCCGCGTGGGAAAGTTTCGACGAGGAGACCATTTTCTTTCGGCAGAACTGAGCGTCTTTGCTGAATGCGCAGCCACTCCGACACCTGTTCGGGCAGGCGGTGCCAGTCTTGTGGATTGGCCAGCATGTGGCGCACCTGAGCCGCAAGATAGGTAGAGAGCGGGAACTTGCCGCCGTAGTAAGAGGGAATGGCCGGATTGTCGTCCTTGGTGCTGGTGGCAATCGCATCCGTTTCGATCAGCCCTTCAAAGCGCAAAACTTTGCCCGCAAACAGGAACGTGTCGCCCTGCACCAGCTGCTCGATAAAATGTTCTTCGATCTGCCCGAGCCTCCGCCCCGACGGCCCAAGCGCCGCGCCCCCTGTGGGTCGCCGTCGCACAAGCCGCACATTGAGCATGGGGGCTTCAACAATGGTGCCCACGTTCATGCGGTATTGCTGGGTCAGGCGGGGATGGGCAAGACGCAGCCGGTGGTCATTGCCATTGGGATCAACCGGGCGCAGCTTGCGGTAGCGATCATAGGTCCGCAGTGCATACCCCCCGTGGCTGACAAAATCGACCACCTGATCGAAGTGCTTTCGGGTAAGGCCCGCATAGGGAGCCGCGGAAGTCACCTCTCTGTAAAGCGCGTCCACATCAAAGGGGGCGCTGCAGGCCATGCCAAAAATATGTTGGGCCAGGACGTCGAGACTGCCCTTCTTCTCCTTCATGCCGTCATGCACACCCGCGATGGCGGCCGCACGCGCGGCCTCACACTCCAGCACTTCGAACCGGTTGGCGGGCACCAGAAGCGCGCGACTTGGATCGTCCAGTCGGTGATTGGCCCGCCCAATGCGCTGCAAAAGACGGCTCGCGCCTTTGGGCGCCCCCATGTTCACCACCATGTCGACATCGCCCCAGTCGATGCCCAGATCAAGCGTGGAGGTGCAGACAATGCCGCGCAGGGTGCCTGCTGTCATGGCGGCTTCCACCTTGCGGCGCTGCTCGGGCGACAGAGACCCATGATGGAGAGCGATGGGCAGACTGTCTTCATTGACCCGCCAAAGCTCCTGAAACAAAAACTCTGCCTGCGAGCGTGTGTTGACGAAGACGAGCACCGTCTTGTTTTCCCGGATCACCTGATAGACCGCCTCAACCGCATGACGTGCCGAATGGCCCGACCAGGGCACATGAGCGTCGGGCACCAGAATGGACACATCCGGCGTGGCGCCCGGCTCGCCTCTCACCAGTTCCGCCATGCGAGCTCCCTCACCATTTTGCGGGATCAGGAAGCGGCGCAACTGGTCGGGATCAGCGACGGTTGCGGACAGGCCGACACGGCGGTGCCGAGGCGCCAGGGTTGCAAGCCTGGCCAAATCAAGCGCCAACAGATCGCCGCGCTTGGTATTCACCACGGCGTGCAGCTCATCCAGAATGACGCACTTTAAGAACCCGAACATGCGTGGCGCGTCCGCATAAGAGAGCAGCAAGGCCAATTGCTCTGGTGTGGTCATCAAAATATCCGGCGGCGCGTGACGTTGCCGTAAGCGGCGTCCCTGGGGTGTATCGCCGGTCCTCGTCTCGAGCGTTATATCCAGACCCATTTCCTCAATCGGGGTCTCGAGATTGCGCTTCACGTCGACGGCAAGCGCTTTCAGCGGCGAAATGTAGAGCGTGTGCAGGCCCTGCCCTGATGCGGCATTGTTTTTTGCGCCCGCCTTTTTCGGAGCCCGGGATTCAAGCTCGACCAGGGTGGCCAAAAAGCCGCCAAGGGTTTTGCCGCCGCCGGTTGGCGCGATCAAAAGGGCTGAATGGTCCTGCAACCCCAGATGCATCAACTCAAGCTGGTGAGGGCGGGCACGCCAGCCGCGCGTGCGAAACCAGGCATCGAACGTGGCGGGTAACACGGCCTCCGCGGTCGTGGCCTGAATATCCCTTTCTCCGTCAGCACTCATAATCGGATTATGACCTTGGGTTCGGCCCGCAGATGCGTGTTTTTACTAGCGGAATCATGCCGTCTTGCGCATCATGGCCCTGTAGAGCCGGGGTACAAAAGTTCTATTTTCGATCAAACGGGGATTTCAATGCCTGAATCTATACTCGCGAGCCTGCCCGAAGGCATGCAGGGCAATGCCAACGAACTCTTGCCGCTCCTTGTTGAGCACGGTCTAGCCGTGATCGGCGCCGTGATTATCCTGATACTCGGCTTCTGGCTTGCCAGACGGGCGCAGAGTTTCACCATCAAAGCCCTGGACAAGCCGCTTCATTCCGATGCGATGCTGAAAGGTTTCTTTGGCTCCATCGTTCGGTATCTGGTGATCATTGCGACGATCCTCGCGGTGCTTGGGCAGTTTGGCATTGAGACAACCAGCCTGATTGCCGTTCTGGGTGCGGCTAGTCTGGCCGTCGGCTTTGCGCTGCAAGGCACCCTCTCCAATGTCGCCGCCGGGGTCATGTTGCTGGTGTTCCGGCCTTTCCGCGTTGGCCACTACGTTGAATTGGGGGGCATGTCTGGAACGGTGAAGAACCTCAACCTGTTCACCACAGAACTGGCAACTCCGGACAATGTGCAAATCATCATCCCCAACAGCAGTATCTGGGGGCAGCCGCTGAAGAACTATTCAGCCCATGCGACGCGCCGGGTCGACATGGTGTTTGGCATTGCCTATGACGCCGATATCGATAAAGCAATAAGCATCATCCAGGTCGCCATTGCGGCGGACGATCGTTGTCACAGCGATCCAGAACCGCTTGTAGTTGTGGGTAATCTGGGCGACTCGTCTGTCGACCTGACAACACGGGTCTGGTGTGCAGCCGGGGATTATTGGGGCATCAAGTTTGATCTCACCAAGAAGGTCAAAGAAACATTTGACGCTGAGGGTGTCGACATTCCCTTCCCAACCCGCACCATCCATCAGGTGAGCTCCTGATTTTCAACCGACGAGAGGACGGCGGTCGTAGTCGAAACACGCGGTCCTCTCGACATGCTGTCGCCATAATTTCTGGGTGAAATAATGAGGGGTCAGTCACATGCAAGGGATTTCACATGGATAAGTATCTAGGGGGGCCTGTTCTCTCAACGCTTCTGAAGCTGGTGCTCGCCTCGGTCGGCGTCGGCATCATCCTTGCAATTTTCGGGATTGAGCCTTTTTCCCTGTGGGAAGATTTCCTCGGTACCTTCGCCCGCATCTGGGATATGGGCTTTGATCTTATTGGCTGGGCGTGGACCTACTTCCTGATCGGCGCGATCATTGTCGTGCCGATCTGGCTTGTTGTCCGTTTCTGGTCCGTCATCTTTGAGCGGCGCTCAAAAGAATAGAGGATGCACCCAATCAAAAGGTGCCTCCTCCTCACGATCATTACAGCACACCGGCTGACCAGATAATTTCTTTCACGGTGAAAGTTGCCAGCACACTGGCCGGCGGCAGTTCACCATCAGGGCCTGCCCAGTCGCCGCCGAAATTGAGTCCGATATGAGTGTATTTTCCATCCCGGCACAGTGCCATGCCTGAATTCTCCTCAAGCCCCGCGACACAATCGGTGGGGGTTGTGGTCAGGCTGTCATAGGTGTCACCCAGCGAAATACGATTATCGTATGAGATATTGGGGTCTCGAATAATGATAGCCCCGACGAATGCCTCATCTCCATAGCGATGCAGAACTTCCGCAATTACCTTATCGCCGTTCCGCACCACCAGCATGGGGTAGAGGTCGCCCTCAGCGCCATATTGTTCTGCTGTCACGGTGTGGCCCGGCAAGGCTTCGGCCACAGCGTCGACCGAGTAGGCCGTCAAACCACCCAATGCGCCCAGGCCGTTGGGCGTAAGGGTGAGCGGGGCTTCTTCCGCACCGCACGCCGTTGTCGAAAACAACAAAGCGATGCCAGCGAGTATCTTCATTGAGCGATGCATAGGTCTCTCCTAATCCATGGTGATGACGACTTTGCCAATTGCTTGGCGATCTTGCAACAGGCGCATGGCATCCACCGCCTGTTCCAGCGGGAAAGTGGCACAGACATGCGGCTTGATTTTTCCCTCCGCCGCCCAACGGTCCACTGTTTCTATATTTTTCTTACCCGCTTCCGGGTCACGGCGTCCATATTCCCCCGCGCGCACACCCACCACTGAAAAGCCCTTGATGAGGGGCATGTTGACGGGAACGCTGGGGATGCGCCCGCTGGTGAAGCCGATCACTAACAATCTACCGTTCCAGCCAATGCAGCGCACGGATTCGTCAAATACATCGCCGCCCACCGGGTCATAGATCACATCGGCCCCTTTGCCGCCCGTGAGCTCCTTCACCTTGTCCTTGAAACCCCGGGTGACGTTCAACACATGGTCTGCGCCCCGGGTGCGCACGGTTTTCAGTTTCTCGTCCGACGCAGAGGTCGCAATGACCGTTGCGCCCAGCAACTTGCCAACGTCCACCGCTGCCATGCCAACGCCGCCGGAGCTGCCATGCACCAGCAGGGTTTCGCCTGCCTGCAAGTGTCCCCGCACCACCAGCGCCACATAGGCCGTGAGGTAGGCAGCGGAATAGGCAGATGCCTTAACAAAATCCATGCCCTGGGGAATGGGGCGACACGCGCTTGCCATTGCGATTGCTTCCTCAGCAAATCCTCCAATGCGCAGCCCGGCAACAACTTCGTCTCCCATACTCAAACTGGTGACGCCTGGCCCCAACTCTGTGACGATGCCCGACCCTTCCATGCCCGGAGAAAAGGGCAGCTCCGGCTTGAACTGGTATTTGCCCTGGATCATCAAAATGTCGGGGAAGTTTATGGAGCAGGCTTTGAGGCGGAGGCGAACTTCACCTTCTCCTGGGGCCCGCAGAGTAATATCATCGAGACGGAGGGTGGATATATCCTCTGTCAATTCATGTACGCGCATTGCCCGCATGAGAATCTTCCCTATCTATTCAATATCGTTGCAGGATGGTACCGATATCGGGCGGGCGATGGAATGGCGCAGGTCGGTGTGACAGAAGGCTGAGAGGCCGGACAAACAGGGCGGAAAAATCATGGATACAATCACGCAAGCCGTGTTTGGCGCTGCTGTTGGGCAGGCTGGCTTTCAATCGAAGCTCGGCTGGCGGGCCCTTGCCGCAGGGGCGGCCTTGGCTACTGTTCCTGATCTTGATGTTTTTGCGACCCTTTCCGATCCGTTCAACGAATGGCGCCATCACCGGGGTGTCACCCATTCACTTTTCTTTGGCCCGATTGTCGGGCCGCTGTTTGGTTTTGCAATCTGGAAATTTTATCAACGGAGCCAGGTGCGGGTTCCGGGCAAGCGCCCGGTGGGATTGTCTGATGGGCAGGCGCTATCTGCCTGGATATGGCTATCAGTGCTTGCTCTCATGACACATCCCATTCTGGATGTGCTGACGCCATATGGCACGCAATTGCTGGCGCCGTTCTCAGATCACCGCTTTGCCATCAATGCCATGTCGATCATTGATCCGATCTATACAGGTGTTCTTGTGCTGGCGCTGATCGGCGGATGGGCCGTGCGACGCAGCCGGTTTCGCAGGCCCGGCTGGTCGGCCCACATGGCGGGTGCGGCGATTATCGCCAGTATTTTTTGGCAGGGCTATGCGTGGTCCATAAACAGTGAGACAGAACGGGTTGCGCGCGAAGCCCTTATTTCAGAAGGCATTGAGACCGCACGGGTGGTTTCTTATCCGACCCTGTTTCAACCCTGGTTCCGACGTATCACCGCGGAGACCGACACAGATATTCGCGTTGGTTTCTATTCCCCCTTAACCGACCAACCCATCATTTGGCGAACCTATCCCAAGCCACAAAGTGCGCTGATCCAGGAAATGTCCCGCACAATGGAGTACCGGGTGCTGGCCAAATTCGCGATGGGCGAGATCGCATGGCGCGTTGAACCGGCATCAGATGGACAGATGCGGGTGCAGGCCCATGACATCCGTTATCTTGGATATGGCGGTGAGGCGACCCTGTCCGCTCTGTGGGGAATTGAAGCGCTTTTCGATGGGAACAATAAGCTCATCACGCGCCCGGCCCGGTTCAGCAACCGGCCGAGTGCCAGCACCGACATCTTCTCAACCATGTGGGTAGGGGCTTTTGGCGAATAGGTTACGCCCTGCCGTTGGCTTTTACGCCGGAGCGTATTTAAGCCTCAGCAGCGTGTTGCCCGTGTCTTCGTGAATTTTCTCTTCCAGAAATTGGAAACCGTAGCGTGCGTAAAAACGCCGCCCGACCTTATTCTTCTCAAAAACTTCCAGCTCCAGTTCGCCACGCAATTCATGCGCTTTGTCCATCAAAGCGCGCCCGACACCTGATCCGTGACACTCCGCATCGACGAAAATCGCTCCAACCTCACTGCCTATCAGAGCGATGAACCCCACGACCTGCCCCTCCAGCTCCGCCACCCAGGTTTCGGCGTTCGGCAGATAGACGTTTGGAATATTGTAGCGCTCTTGATCCAAAAAAGTCTCTGGCAGGAAGGGATGCCCAACCTTGACCGCACTCTTCCAGGAGGAGAGCACGCCGTCCAAATCTGCTTTGACATAGGGGCGAATGGTTACAGGCATCGGCGTTCTTCAAAGTCTTTCATCAACGCACGCTGGCTAGCCGAGCGCTCGGGCCATGTCGCGCGCGATTTCTTCACATGCTAATTTGGCGGCCGGTACGGCGCCGGAAAATGCGGTGAACGCGTGGCTTAGTGTGTCGTAGCACCGATAGGTAACCGGTACACCGGCGGTGCGCAATTGGTTGGCGTACGCTTCACCCTGATCGCGCAAGACATCAAAGCCTGCCGTCATGACCAATGCAGGAGCCAGTCCTGACAGGTCTTCTGTTTTTGCAGGCGAGCCGCGCCAATCTTTCCTGTCCTCATCGGAGCTTAAGAACTGCTCCATGAACCAGTCCATAATTTCACTGGTGAGGGGGTAGATTGTGCTGCAACTTTCCATCGACCCGCCGGTCGCTTCCAGGTCGGTTGCGGGATAAATGAGCAGCTGAGCTTTGGGTTGGGACTTACCTTCCTTCTGGCGCGACTGACAGACAACAGCTGACAACCACCCGCCTGCACTGTCACCTCCGATGCCAAGCCTGGTTTCGTCAATACCAAGGGCAGCGGCGTTCTCCGCAACCCAGTCATACGACGCGATGGCATCATCAATTGCGGCGGGAAACTTGTGTTCGGGCGCCAAGCGATAATCGACCGACACCACGATCGCCCGACAATCATCTGCCAGGACAGAACAAAATGAATTGCAGGTTTCCAGATTGCCGATGACGCAGCCGCCCATGTGGTAATAGACGATACCCGGCAGGCGCCCCGTCGCGCCTGCTGGTGTGTAGATGCGCACATGCAGATCGCCGCCGGGGCCCGGGATTGTGCGCCCCAGAATTGACACCGTGCGGCGCGGCTTTGCATCCAGCATGGCCAAACCGTCGTCGGCCCCCTTGCGGGCTTCCTCAATACTCAATGTCGTCATGGACGGTGCCTTGGCGCCCTGCGATGCCAAAAGCTGGATCCGCGGATCCATGGTGCGGCCATCAATCTGGAGCGCGGTTCCGCCCGCCAGTTTCAAGATCAGGCTTTCAGGAAGCTTCATAAGCGTCCGCACGATTACCTTTTGCAGGCCCATGTCATCAGTCCTTTTGATTTAGTCTTTCAGCGCGAGGCCGGGAATTCCGTTGAGGATCAGGTTGGTCGCGAAGGCCGCGGCCTTGGTAGCGTCAGGGTTTTCACGGAGCATCATTTTGTCGCCGATTTCCTGTGCCAGCCCAATTGCAGCGGCGGTGAGATATTCTCCGTCCACATTTTTGATTTTCCCCGCCACGATATCTTCCTCGATATAGGTCCGGATTTCTTCAAAACCTGCAATAATCTCAGGCGTATCCATGCGTACCCGCAGAGCACCAGTATTGCGGCGCATGACCAGATGCGTCGCATGATCTTCGATCAGGTATTCGAAATAGACACGCAAGACGTTGGAGAGATATTCTTCGAATGTCCGGGAGCGAACACGTTCTGCGCGCAGACGCGGGCGCAATTGCGCCATGGAATGATCCATCAGCGCTTCAAACACTTCTTCCTTGCTTTTGAAGTAGTTGTAGAACGTGCCCGAAGCCAACCCGGTTTTGCGGATAATGTCGCGAACCGTGGTCGCCCCATACCCCAGCTCCGCGAATACCTTCTGAGCCCCGTTCAAGATCGCTTCACGGTTGTTGGCTTTCGTGCGCTCACGCTTGCCCAGAGGTTTTGGGCCTCTCTCCACCGTAGTGCTCGGTTCTTTTTCGATAATTTCGGCCATGATGCCCTTAAGAATTATTGTCGTGCAGCCATGTCAGATTTAGAACACCCGACTGAATGTCTATTTTACATGACGTATGGTCATCTTGGCAAAAGCTACTTTGCGGCGAAATGAGGGAAACGGGCCTGAGGCACCCGATTTCGATTGTGTGAGCGTCCTCCGCCCGAATATTATCCCCAAAGCCCTCACAGACCCCCTATCAACAGGCTCGCAGCCACTTTTTGAGACTGAGTATCCATCGCCCGTCCTCGCGGTTGACTTCCCATAGGGCAAACGCCTAGCTATCACACGCGGGGAGCGTGAGAACGAAAGGCGCGAAAGCGAAGGCCATGGACGACAAAACAATCAAAGAAAACCTTGAAATGATGCGCGAAGTGCTGATCTCCCACGTTCCGTTCGCCAAAGCTATTGGCATGGAAATTTTGGACGCGCGTGAAGGAGAGGCCTGGATACGGGTGCCCTATGATGAAAAGCTGATTGGTAATCCTGATACCGGTGTCATTCACGGGGGCGTCATTACCTCTGCCCTGGACAACGTCTCGGGTGTCGCCGTGCAGCTCGCCCTGCCCGAGCGGATGGCAATCGCCACGCTCGACCTGCGGATCGACTATATGAAACCCGCCACACCTCACAAAGATCTGACCGCGCACGCACAATGTTACAAGGTCACCCGGAACATCGCGTTTGTGCGAGGCACTGCCTATCATTCAGACATTGAAGATCCCATCGCTACCTGTGTGGGAGCTTTCATGCTGGCGGCCAACCGTGCGGTTATCGCGCCAGATGCCGTCGCCAAAGACCTGCCCAGCAAAGAGGGAATGTAAGTCATGGAACTCTTGAAGTTCGCGCGGGATGCTGGTGAGAAAGTTGATCTCAACGCCCTAATCAACGCCATTCCCTATGCCAAATTTATCGGTATTGAGGTTGACCAGAAGGGTACGGAAATCACCACGGTACTGCGATTTGATCCGAAAATTATCGGCAACCCCATACTGCCTGCTTTGCACGGCGGAGTGATCGGCTCGTTCCTGGAAACCACAGCCATCATTCAATTGGCATATGAGAGCGGCGGCGAATTTCTTCCCAAGCCCATTGATATTACCATTGATTATCTGAGGACCGGTCGTCCTCAAGATACCTACGCACGCGCCCGCATCACGAAGCATGGTCGGCGCGTTGCCAATGTCCACGTTGAAGCCTGGCAGGATGAACACACAAAACCCATCGCCGCCGCCCACGGGCATTTCTTGCTCAAGCCGGTAGATAAACCCACTTCTGGATGAGCGACGCCTCACCCCATGGCAACTGATCTGACAGCGCCGCTCACCCACCGGCGGGTTCTCTCCCTTGTGGCACCTATCATATTGATGGGGCTCACCACGCCGCTTCTGGGGTTTGTGGACACCGCGGTGATCGGTCAGTTGGGGGACGCTTCCCTCATAGGCGCCGTGGCTGTGGGCGCGCTGATCTTCACCTTTATCTTCTGGGCCTTTGGTTTTTTGCGGATGGGGACAACTGGCCTCACGGCACAGGCGTTGGGGGCACGCGACGCAGTGGAAATACGGGCCGCTCTTGGTCGCGCCCTTCTGATTGCTGGGATTGCCGGGTGCGGATTGCTGCTCCTGCAGCTCCCCCTTCGCTCCCTCGCTTTCGTGCTGGTGCAAGGCAGTAGCGGTGTGGAAAGCGAGGCGGCGACCTATTTTGGCATTCGCATGTGGAGCGCGCCCTTTACACTCGCTAATTATGCGGTTCTTGGCTGGCTGGTCGGCATGCAGCAGACGCGGCTGGCAATGGTGTTGCAGATCTTTCTGAACGGCACCAATGCGGGCCTTGATGCTTTGTTTGTACTGCAGTTCGACTGGGGGGTTGCGGGCATCGCTGCGGGAACGGTAATCGCAGAAGTAGCGACGGCGCTTGTAGGCGTAGGCCTTACCCTTTTCGTCCTTCGAAACTATGCCGGCGCATGGGACTGGCGAACCATTGTCGCGTGGGAAAAAGTGGCGAACACACTTTCCGTCAATCGCGACATCATGATCCGCACCCTGGTTCTTCTGCTGGCGTTTAGCTTCTTCACCATGGAAGGCGCCCGCGCGGGTGATCTGACACTAGCCGCTAACGCAATCTTGATGCAGTTCGTTTCGTTCAGCGCCTTCTTCCTCGACGGCTTCGCTTTCGGCGCAGAGGCATTGGTGGGCGCGTCGGTTGGTGCGCGCCAGCGAATGCGATTTGTGGAGGCTGTCCGTCTGACGACGGGCTGGGCGTTTGCGCTCTCGGTCGTCCTCTCGCTCACATTCCTCCTGCTCGGCGGTTTCTGGATTGATTTTCTCACGACATCCACAGATGTGCGCGAGGTTGCCCGCCTCTATCTCCCGTGGGCCGCCGCCCTGCCGGTCCTCTCCTTCGCCTGTTTTCAACTGGATGGTATTTTCATCGGGGCAACCCGGGCACGGGACATGCGCAACGCGGCGTTCGTCTCCACAGCCGCGTTTTTTCTTTTCTGGTGGTTGCTTTTGCCCTTCGGCAATCACGGGCTATGGGCCGCGCTGGCACTCTTCAACGTGGCCCGCGCCTTTGCCCTTGGGCGTTATTATCCGCGCTTGTTGCGCGGTCTTAGATAATTTCCAGCACCTGCTCTGGCGGACGGCCCAGAGCGGCTTTGCCCCCGGACAGGACAATCGGGCGCTCGATCAGGATCGGATGGGCAACCATCGCCGCGATCAACTCATCGTCACTCTTTGACGCATCGCCCAGCCTCAAGTCTTTGAACTCCTGTTCGCCTTTGCGCAGAATGTCACGCGGGCTTTTGCCGAGTTTTGTCAGCACGTCCTTCAGGGTTGCAGCGTCCGGACCTTCTTTCAGGTATTCGATAATGGTGGGCGTAATGCCCTTCTCTTCAATCAACGCCAATGTCTGGCGCGACTTGGAACAGCGGGGGTTGTGATAGATGGTCACGCTCATGATGATCTCCATTAGCCAAGGGGAATGTCTGCGCCGACAGCGTCTGAAACACTTGCAAAGCCATCGCGCTGCAGCGCCGCATCGAGGTCGCGTTTGATCGCGCTCACGAGATCCGGTCCGCCGAATGTAAGGGCGGAATATAATTGTACAAGAGAGGCGCCCGACCTGATCTTTTTGTATGCGTCGTCGCCGGAAGCAACACCGCCCACACCGATCAGCGGCACCTGCCCCTTGGTCAGGCGGTACATGTCCGCCAGCACCTCTGTCGCCAGGAACATTAGGGGCTTGCCAGACAAGCCACCTGTCTCCTCTGCATGGAGACCCGACACCAACCCCTCGCGGGCGAGGGTGGTATTGGAAACAATGAGACCATCTATGCCGCTTTCCAACACGACGGCTGCGATGTCTTCGCGCTCCTCGGGCACCAGATCGGGTGCAATTTTTAGAAGCACCGGCGTTGCGCCCTGGCGTGCGTCCAACACCCGCCCCAACAGATCGGAGAGCTCGTCCCGGTTTTGCAGGCCGCGCAGGCCGGGCGTGTTGGGCGATGACACATTGATGGTGAAGTAGCTGGCCAGCCCCTCGAAACACTCAATACCGGTGACATAGTCTGCCGCCTTGTCGACCGTGTCCTTGTTGGCCCCCAGATTGACCCCGACAACGCCACCGCATTTGCGCTTCTGGCGTCGCTCCAACCGGGCCTTCAGGGGAGCGTGGCCTTGGTTGTTGAACCCCAGCCGGTTGATGATGGCGTGGTCCGCGTCCAGGCGAAAAATGCGGGGGCGTGGATTTCCCACCTGCGCCCTTGGCGTGCTGGTGCCGACTTCTGCAAAGCCAAAGCCCAGCCGCAACAGGGCATCGGGTACTTCCCCGTTCTTGTCGAAGCCCGCCGCGATGCCGAGCGGATTTGGAAAATGCATGCCAAAGAGATCGACACCGAGCGACTGCGGATCTTTTGCCCCACACGGGCCGAACCCCGACTTCAACCCCAACAGAGTTGCGTGGTGTGCCTGCTCCGGATCCAGCAGGCGCAGAAAAGGAAGGGCCAGTGAGGCGAGGCTCATGCATCCTCCATCGGTGGGAAAATATGGACACCTTTATCATCAAGAGGCAGCTCATCAACGCGGGTTGCGGCTTTTACCAACAGCTCCCCATACAGGTGGGGAAAGAGATCACCGCCCCGCGACGGCTCCCATTTCAGGGCGTCGCCGAGAGGCTTCGCCGCAACAGCCACAAGAAGCAGGCCTTCGCGATCAGCGAAATGCAGCGCCGCCGTTTGGCGCGCCTGACCGGCGGTTGAGAAATGAATGTAGCCGTCAGCGAGATCAATGGTGGCACCTTTGAAAACGCCAGCGCTTTCCGCCGCCGCCCATTCGTCTTTTGCCACGATCTTGTAGATGGTTGCCACGCTCACGGAGCTTTCCCTTTGCAAACAGATTTCGCCGAATCCCGGTTCGGACACCGGCTGGCGGCGCACTCTAGCCAGCCCCACCCACGGTCACAAGGCGCTGGAACCTAGGCTATCAATAGGCTTGTTTTCCTATTACTATCATGCGTCTTTCATGGAAAAGCCCTCTGCGATGGCACATTCTCTCTCTCATTCTGCGGTCTGGGCCGCCATTGATGCGCTGGCGCAAAGGCACGAGCTGTCGGCCTCGGGTCTTGCCCGCGCCGCCGGACTTGATCCCACGACCTTCAACAAGTCCAAACGGGTGACGGCGTCGGGGCGACCGCGCTGGCCAAGTACCGAGAGCCTGGCAAAAATTTTTGAGGCCACCGGGGCCACGTTGGATGATTTTTCCGCGTTGGTCCGAGGTGACCGCTTTGCCCCCGGCGCGACGTCGACCATTCCGGTGATCGGGCTTGCGCAAGCCGGTGATGGCGGTTTTTTTGACGATGCGGGATTTCCCGTCGGCGGAGGCTGGGAACAGGTCGTGCTGCCTGACGTGGGCGATGCCAATGCCTATGCCCTGGAGATCAATGGCGACAGCATGCTGCCGCTGTACCGGCAGGGCGACAAGATCATCGTCTCTCCCGCCGCCACCATCCGTCGCGGTGACCGGGTGGTGGTGAAAACCCGGAGTGGTGAAATTCTCGCCAAACAGCTCGCCCGACAGACAGCGCAGACGGTGGAGCTTTCCTCGCTCAACCCGGACTATGAAGACCGGACGCTGGAGCTGAGCGATGTGGTGTTTATGGCGCGGATTATCTGGGCAAGCCAATAGGCGGTCTGATCTGGTGCCGCTGGCGAGGGATGAGCGATGGCTCTTCGGTGCTCCCTCCCTTTTGGGCTTGAACGACACGGTCAATCTCTACCTCGGTCCCCCCGTTCAGCACGGCCTGAAGCCGCCGCGCGCGCGCAAGCGTCAGCATCTGCAGCGCTGTGGGTGTCGCGGGCACAACAAGCTTGCCCAACAAAGCCACCGCCTGCCTGCGATATTCCCCATCACCCAGCGCGGCCAGTTGCAAGGAGCATTGGAAGGTGACGACCAGCTCTCCGGGTACCAATGTCAACGCATGGGCATACTCGGCAATCCCCGCTTCCACCCCGGCGCCATAAAGCGCGCGTCCCAGCAGCCCCCCTGCCTGGGCAATTTCAAGATGCCACCCGCCAAGGAGTGCATGCACCCACGGATTGTCCGGCTCCCGTGCCACGACATAATCAAGGTGCGTGCGCGCTTCGTCTGCCAGCCCATCGATATGGGCCGTCAAATAGCCTTCCAGGCGGCCACGAAATCCCAGCGCGATGGCCAGTTGCAGGCGGCCCTCCGCCAGTTCAGGTGCCAGGGCAATGGCGCGGCGCGCATCTTCCTCAGCACGCCGGACAATCTCAAGACGCTCCTTGGGGGGGGCCAGAAAGTCTGCGTAGACCAGCCCCGCCCGTGCCGCGAAGGCATATCCATCGGGGCTCGCCACCCGCCGTGCGAGCTTTGCCGCTTCCTGAAACTTGCCCTCGTCGAACGCCACTTTGGCTCGGTCCAGAGCAATGCTCGCTTCCGCGCCGCCCGTTGGGAGCAGCAGCGCAACCACAATGAGAAATTGAAAGGCCAGGTACTTCATCGTGCAAACGCGCCCTCAAACAGAAAAGGATCATCTGCGTGGCGCTCCCCGACAAAGGCTGTTGCATGGGTGCCCCATTGGCGCATGGCGCCGGGATCTGCGATCCCCATCGGCCATAAGA
>CAZFHW010000002.1:25497-33720 GCA_964518885.1 uncultured Parvibaculum sp.
TGGGTGCCCCATTGGCGCATGGCGCCGGGATCTGCGATCCCCATCGGCCATAAGATGAAGCGCTCGCGCCTCTGCGTACCGCGCACGATCCCATCCGGCCCAAACAGAGACTGTCGTCCGCCTTCTGCCAGTGCCAGAGACCGCAAACCAAATTCAGGCTCCCTGTTTTCATCAATAAAACGCAGTGGCACCCCATCTGTACTGTCTGCGGTCACCGAGAGTGCTGTCAGGTAATGGCTGCCGCTCGCCAGATGCAGAACAAGCCGTTCGCCGGTGGCAAGGTCAGGTGCTGCGCGGGGCACCAGCGGCTCCTCCCGCAAGTCCTGATCTTCCGGAACTGGCCTGCGGGTCAGTTTTGATGTCGGGAAAAACAGGTGATAGCAGCCACAGGCGTGGAAAGCATCATAGATGAGAGGCGTGCCATCGCGCCCCAATGTGACCCGCCAAACAAACCCATCCAGCTCACCGCCGAGAAGATCAAAGGCCCCTTCAAGCGGACGGGCCGGAAACCAGATGGCGTAAACAAGCTGGGGTAGGACCTCTCCTTCAAACCGGGTATGGGCCAGGCGGACATAAACGGTTGGATCGTCCCGGTCTGTGCGGGGCGCAGGTGCTGCTCTTGAAGGCCAATAGGGGCGCCCCACCTGGTCTGCTCCCGTGGTTGGGGAAATGGCAAAAACGGGCGCAAACTGACGCGCCAGCTCCTCCAGCAACTGACCTTCCAGATCGGGAATGCCCAATGAATTGTTGGCCGACAGATCAATCAGCGCCGCAACCTCGTCGGCGCTCATGGGATTGCCCTGTTGAAGTCCATACCGCACCGTTGCAGTGGCTCCCTCTGGCGTCTCGCTGAAGGTTGAGGGGTTTTGGAAAGTCGGAAGGTTTTGCGCTTTCCACCGCTCAAACCCCAAGGCAACGCCGATCTGTGTCAACGGGTAGAGACCAATGGCGCGCACGACATCATCGTAATGACGAGGGGCCCGCGCGGCGGCCATGAGGTCGGCGGTAAATGTCGGACTTTCCCTGTCTGCCGCGAGCAGCTTTTCAGCACACTCATCGACCGTCGCCACAATATTGGCGGCTCCGAGGTTTTGCAGCTCAACCTGCCGGGCATCCCGGTCGAGAGCCCGCAACCGTTGCACCCACTCGTGGAATTCGTCCGGCGTGTTTAATCCCCCTTCAAAGCTTGCCAGAAACCGATTGATACGAAGATAGGGATACCCCTCGATGGGTGCCGCCTGCGCGTCACCAACACCTTTGTTTTCGATGCGCAGATCAACACGCTCGATCAAGGAACGGCACACCGCCACCGGCGAGGAGGATTGCGGCAGGCTTGAGCACGCCGCAAAAAGAAACATCAAACTGATGGGAATCAGGAATCCAGGAATACGCGTCATCATGGTGCCGATCATGAGGCTTTCAGTTCGGCACCACAATGGGGCAGATCTTCAAGAACCTTTCATGCTGGATTAAGCCGTTGACAGGTCCTCACCGGCAAGCGCCCGACGGAGAAGGGTCGCTGTCTCTTTCACGCCGTACAGAGCGATGAAAGACCCGAAACGGGGCCCCTGGCTTTCGCCCAACAGCACCTCATACAGCGCGCGGAACCAGTCCCGAAGATTTTCAAATTCGTGGGTCTTGCCAACTTCATAAACACCGCTTTGCAAATCCTGGGCGCTGTCGTGAGGATCGGCTTCCTCGAGTTGTGCCGCCAGCGCTTCAAAGGCCGGGCGCTCTGCGTCTGTTACGGCGCGGTACGACTTGTTGGGTTTTACAAAATCATTGAAATAGTTGATCGCATAACCCACCAGATCGTCCAGCCGGGGATGGTTTTCCGGCGTGGCATCGGGTGCGTAATTCTGAATGAACCCCCACAACACTGCCGGGTCATCGGAATGGCTGGCGCTCACCAGATTAAGCAGCAGCGAATAGCTGATCGGTACATCGTGGGCCGGTGGATTGCCCTTGTGAATGTGCCATGCAGGATTGGTAAGCTGCGCCTTGGGTTCCAGCGTGTGATACGCCGCCAGGTGCGATAGGTAATCATCCACGTTTTTGGGGATCACATCAAAGTAGAGCCGCTTGGCCTTACGTGGTGACTGATACATGAAGAGTTGCAGGCTCTCGGGGCTCGCATAGCGCAACCACTCATCAATGGAGATCCCATTGCCGCGCGACTTGGATATTTTTTCCCCGTTCTCATCAAGGAACAGTTCGTAGTTGAACCCGTCAGGCGGCTGCACACCCAGTACACGGCAAATCTTGTTCGACAATTTGACGCTGTCGATCAGGTCCTTGCCCGCCATTTCATAGTCAACTTTCAATGCAGACCAGCGCATGGCCCAGTCGGCTTTCCACTGCAGCTTGCAGTGACCACCGGTGATGGGAACTTCTGTTCTTTCATTGTTGTTTGTCGGGTCTTCAAACACGACAGTCCCTTTTGCCGGATCGCGTTCCAACAAGGGGACGTAGACAACTTCCCCGCTGACAGGCGAGATCGGCAGAATGGGCGAGTAGGTGCCGCGGCGTTCCTGACGCAACGTGGGCAGCATAATGTCGAGAATATCGTCGAATTTCTCGAGCACGCGCCGAAGGGCATCATCGAACCGACCGGACTTGTAATAGTCGGTCGCCGAGGCAAATTCGTAGTCGAACCCGAAGCTGTCGAGAAAATCTCTCAGCCGCGCATTATTGTGAAGACCAAAGCTTTCATGCGTTCCAAAGGGATCGGGCACCTGCGACAGAGGCTTGTTGAGATACTCGGTGAGCATTTCCTGGTTGGGCACGTTGGTCGGAACCTTGCGCAATCCATCCATGTCATCAGAAAAGCACAACAGTCGGGTCGGCGTGTCTGGCATCAGTATCTGAAAGGCATTCCGCACCATGGTGGTGCGGGCGACCTCGCCAAACGTCCCAATATGGGGCAACCCGCTGGGACCATAACCGGTCTCGAACAACACTTCGTCGCTATCTTTGCCCCGTTTTTTCACTCTTTCGACGAGTTTTCGCGCTTCTTCGAACGGCCAGGCCTTCGTGGACTGACCGAGTTCCTGAAACGCCTCGTGAATGACAGCAGCATCAGCTGCGCCTTGATTGTTGGGCATGGCGAACACCTAAAAATTGATCTTAAAGCTTTTTAAAGCCCCGGAACCTAGGCTTTCCCTCAGTATCAGTCAACGCGCTGTCGGTCCGTTTGGTTCAGAGAACCCTGTGGCCCACCCAGCGGGGCGAAAAAGGAGTGGCGGGTGAGTTTAGCCGTCGAACCTTCCGGGCAAAGTGAGTACACCGCACCGACACTGTCGGCGCTGCCAGACGCTGCACAACAAAATTGCACAGATCCGCGAATAGCCATCGAACAGGTTCGTCAACTCTATGACCTTGGGAAAGCAGGGTCGTACTCCACGTTCATTGCACTTGCCGTTCTGTGGCTTCCATTCGCCTCCCACGTCGCGCCCTGGACGGTTTTGCCTCCCCTGTTTCTGCAGTTCTGCGCTCAGTTGAGTTTCAACAAGCTTCGCGCACGGTACCTTGAAGACGATGGCGACGTTCCGGCGTCTGATTGGGGAGACCAGTATGCACGGCGTTGCCTTCTCTCCGGATCGGCCTGGGGGCTTGCAACGATTATGTGGCTACCCGACGCTGGCTTTCCATTGCAGGCGCTTTTCAGTCTTGTCATTGCAAGTCTCTGCCTCAACACCGTCCTGTCGCGCCACGTCTACCCGAAGGCGATGATGGCCTATACCGTGACGTCTGGCGGACCGCTGATTGTTGTTCTGGCGTTGAGCGGGGAAATGGAAGGCCAAGTTACAGCAGGCCTGGGCATTTTGCTTTGGGCTGTTCTGAACAGTGGCATGCGTAGCCTCCATAAATCCAGCCGGGAAACGATTTCCTTGCGATTTGCGAACGCCGGTCTGATTGATCGGCTGGCCGAGTCAACTGTGATAGCGGAACAAAAAGTACAGGATGCCGAACGCGCCAACGCTGTTGCCCGTAAAGCCGCAAATTCCAGACGTGACTTTCTGGCTATGGTCACGCATGAAATACGCTCTCCGCTGGCAAGCCTCTCTGGCTTGGTGGACCTGCTTGGTACCACGGACATGAATGGCAAGCAGGAAAGTTATGCGCGCGGCATCCAGGAATCGAGCCACCTGCTAAACCGCCTGGTGGACGATCTTGCAGATCTCACAGAAATGGAAGCCCTTTCGATCAAGTTGCGCCCCGTTGATATGTCGCCCTCGAAAATCGCGCATGCAGCTGTCCACCTCATGCGCCATGAGGCTGCAGTTCATCACCTAACCATTGAAATTGATGAACTGCCGGGGACACCAGATATTATTCACAACGACCCAGACCGCGTAAAGCAGGCATTGGTCAATCTGATCTCGCGGGCCTTGCGCACGACCGAAACCGGCGGCGCCATCGTCCGCATCTCTCCAGTTGAAATCGGTGGAGAAGAGCCTGGTGTTCGCTTTTCTGTGTCAGATACAGGCGTGGGAATGCCTTCCCAGGACGCCGCAAGGTTGTTTTCATCTGTTGATTTTGATGAAGACCGACAAGCTGCCCATCGTCGCGATGTCAACCTGACCATCTGTGACCGTCTTGTCAGACTGATGGACGGTCGCATTGGTGCCGATAGTTCTGTTGGCGGTGGTTTCACAGCATGGTTCGTCTTGGCCTGCGCTCCCGCTCAGAAAAATACCCTACAAGCCTCCAAGGGCCGTTTTATGCGCAACCGTCAACCTCAGACAGGTCAGATCAGAACAGGTCAAATCCTCGATCTTGATCAAGTGTACGAACTTGAACAGGAGCTTGGCCTGGGCCGGATTGCGGATCATCTGAATGAGGCGATCAGAACTATTGCCGATATGCAAACCAAACTGGCAGAGGCATGCCGGACTGGTGACTTAGCTGCCGTCAAAGCTACCGCAGAGGTGATGACCCTGAAGGCGGGTGCCATTGGCCTCACCGGGCTTGTCGACGCAGCGTCTCTCCTGCTCATCGAAGGGGACTGCACCCTTTCCAAGGCCGAACTGAGCGAAAAAGCGAACCAGCTTGAAGTAAAGTTCCAGTCCGGCACCAGTGCCTTGAGGCGCGCATATCCCGCCCTTGCCGGATAATCCGTTCGCTTCCAACCTGCTTCGCTATACTGCACACGATGTCTGAAACACCCTTCTCCGATTCTGTCTCTTCGCCCCCTCCTGCCGAAGAGACAGCCCCCTCATTGACTGCGCTCGTGCCCAAACCGGGCGGGGGCGGCGTTGGCGTTTCCGCAGATGGCGAGATTATCGAATGGAGTGCCGAGGAAGCCATCGACGCGCTTGCAACCCAGCCCTTGCTTGTTTGTCACCGGCGGTTCACGGCGCGGCGCGCGGCCGGAGCTGCGGGGCGGCGGGGGGCTGCAAAAGGAAAAAGTGTTCACACCGGCCTTTTCGATCTCTTGGAGCTTTTTGCTTTTGTTCGACCTGCACGCTTCTGCGTGCCCACGCCACGCGGCCTTGCTGCGGAGACGGGGCTTACCCTGCCCGAAACGCCTGATGATGCAGCACTCTCCCTCCACCTGACACTGCAGATCCTGCTTGGCGAGCTTTCCCAGCCGACCTATCCAGATCGCGACGAGACCTTGAGTGCTGCAAAAGCCATGGCAAGCATTGGCTGGCCATGGGCCCCTTTTGTGCTGAGCGCTTTGGACCAGCAGGACACCGTGCCCACAAAGTCTGAGCGTGGCCCGCGCGCGCGGCTCGATATCTGGTCAGCGCTGGACGAGTGGGAGGACCTGCCTCCCCCCCCTCCGCCTGGCGCGCAGCCTGTCGACCCTGATGCCGCCCGTCAGCGGCTCCGTACCCTCGTTGGCCCGGGAGCTGAGGAACGTAGCCAGCAAGCGGACTACAGCGCGGCAGTCACCTTCGCCTTCCAACCGCGAGAAACGGTTGGGGCGCCGCGTATTCTACTCGCGGAGGCGGGCACCGGGACCGGAAAGACGCTCGGCTATATCGCGCCCGCGAGCCTGTGGGCAGAACAAAATGATGGCACGGTCTGGCTTTCCACCTACACCAAAAACCTCCAGCGCCAAATCGATCAAGAACTTTCCCGTCTCTACCCCGATCCGAAAGAAAAAGAAGAAAAAGCCGTCGTTCGCAAAGGCCGTGAGAACTACCTCTGCCTGCTTAATCTGGAGGAAACCGCGAGTGGTCTGCTGATGGGACCACAGGGCGCGGCCGCCATTCTGATCGCACGATGGGCGCGCTACAGCCGGGACGGCGACATGGTGGGGGGAGATTTTCCTGCCTGGCTACCCGGTGCGATGGGAGCTGAGGGCGTTGCTGCAGGTCTCACCGACCGGCGTGGCGAGTGCTCCTATTCTGCCTGCGCCCACTACAAGAAATGCTTTATCGAAAAGGCTGTTCGCAAAGCCAGGCGGGCTAGAATTGTGATCGCCAACCACGCTCTCATCATGATCCAAGCCGCCCTCGACCACACACTCGCACGTCCGGACCTGGCCGCTCCTGCCGATCATTCTGACAATGACACGCGCGTCACCAGCGGCGGTGCTGCCGGAGCGGAAGATGATGAACCCGCCAATCTCTATGCCCGGCGCCATATTGTTTTTGATGAAGGACACCATCTGTTTGATGCGGCAGACAGTGCCTTTGCCGCCTATCTGAGCGGTCGGGAGATGGCTGAGCTGCGTCGCTGGACGCGCGGTGCAGAAGAAACACGCCGCCGCCGGAGCCGTGGCCTTCAAGACAGGCTGAGCGACCTTCTGGCCGGGGACAATGAGGGTGAAAGTCTTCTGGACGCGGCAAGTCGTGCCGCCGCCGCCCTGCCTGCCCCAGGCTGGCCCCAACGCATCAGCGCAGAGGGAGCAAAAGGCCCGGCGGAAAATTTCCTGGCCACGGTGCGCCGTCTCGTCCATGCAAGGTGCGACAGTCCCGACAGCCCCTACTCGCTGGAATGCGAATTGCGGCCCATTGACGATGAGCTGGAAGAAAGTGCGGCTGCTCTGGATGTCGCTCTTGCTGCCCTAGCGCGCCATTTCAACGCGCTCGCAAATTGTCTGCGGCGCTTGATGGACGAGGACAATGATACCCTCGATGCCTCAACCCGCACCCGCATGGACGCCGCCATTCGGGGACTGGACCGCCGTGGGCGCGCAACATTGCCCGCCTGGCGGATGATGCTCGCGGACCTGATGCAGGAGCCCAAGGACGCCTTTGTCGATTGGCTTTCCATTGACCGGATTGATGGGGCCGATTTTGACTTTGGTTTGCACCGCCACTGGGTGGATCCCAGCAAGCCCTTCGCCGAAGCGGTTCTGTACCCTCTCCACGGCGGCCTTATTACATCGGCGACCCTGCGAGACCGTCCCCCCGTGGAGGCTGGTCCCTCTGAAAACGAGAGTTGGGAAACGGCGGAAATACGCACCGGGGTTATCCATCTCCCAACCCCGGTGGAACGGGCACAGTTTTCCTCCCCCTTCGACTACCACAAACAGGCCCGCATTCTTGTGGTGCAGGATGTGAACCGCAACAGCAGTGATCAGGTCGCTGCCGCTTACCGCGATCTGTTTCTCGCCGCGGGAGGCGGAGGGCTCGGCCTCTTTACGGCGGTCAACAGGTTGCGCGCTGTGCACGCCCGCATTGTCGAACCTCTGGAGGCTGCCGGTCTACCGCTCTATGCGCAACATGTGGACGCGATCGACACAGGTACTCTGGTCGATATATTTCGCGCGGAAGAACCGTCTTGCCTGCTCGGCACCGATGCCGTGCGAGATGGGGTCGATGTTCCCGGGCCTTCTTTGCAGCTCATGGTTCTTGACCGCACACCCTGGCCCCGACCCGATATTCTCTACAAAGCCCGCAGAACCGCTTTTGGGGGCGGTCGATATACCGACATGATTATCCGGCTGCGGCTGCAACAGGCGTTTGGCCGGCTCATCCGCAGTGCCACCGACAAGGGCCTGTTCGTGCTCCTGGACAGCCGATTGCCGACGCGGATTACCAGCGCTTTCCCAGCCGATGTGGCGGTCGAGCGGATAAGTCTGGCTGAGGCCATATCCGAAACGAAGCTTTTTCTTGCATCCTGATGGACGCGCTTCTCCGGAAAACCGTAGGCACTTTTCCTGGAAATGCTCGCCTATCCCAATTCCGCATTTCCGGACGGAAAACCGCAGGCACTTTTCCTGGAAATGCTCGCCTATCCCAATTCCGCATTTCCGGACGGAAA
>CAZFHW010000002.1:33820-55462 GCA_964518885.1 uncultured Parvibaculum sp.
ACCGCAGGCACTTTTCCTGGAAATGCTCTAGGTTGTCGCTTCCTGCCTCCTCACCGGGGTTTTTAACAGAAATAGGGCCCGCTTCATGCCGCAGACGATCAACCCGCACACCGCTCTCATCTATGTCATGGTCACCATGTCTGCTGTCGATAGTGCAATGAGCGACAACGAAACGCTGAAAATCGGCAATATCGTCACAAATCTCCCCGCTTTTAACGATTTTGATCCTGAGCGGCTTGTTTCGGTTGCAGAAGAGTGCGCGTCAATCCTCTCGGAAGAGGGTGGACTTGATGCGGTGTTCGGTCTGGTGCGCGATGCGCTGCCGCCTCACATGTATGAAACCGCCTATGCTCTGGCCGTTGATGTTGCTGCGGCTGATCTTGCCGTTGCCCAGGAAGAAATACGGCTGCTGCAGCTTTTGCGCGACGCACTTGGATTGGAAAAACTGATCGCGGCCGCTATTGAACGCGGCGCACGGGCGCGACACGCCACGATCTGACATGATTGTGACAGGCGCATCCTTTAGTTGTGCACGGTGAGCTGCTTCTATTTGTGAGCTCAGCCGTTATGCTTGTGCCAATTGTCCGTTTCCCGCTCATCACACTTGGTGCCCTGTCTGATGGAAGAATTCATTCTCGAGCATGAGCAGGTCCTCCGTCTATCCGCATTCGCCGGTATCCTGGCGGCAATGGGCTTGTGGGAGTTGGCGGCCCCAAGGCGTGTCCCGAGATTTTCAAAAATAAGGCGGTGGGTAACCAATTTGGGCCTCAGCGTATTCAACAGCGTTATGTTGCGATTTTTGGTCCCCGTTCTGGCGGTCGGAGCTGCGGCCTGGGCGCAAGATAATGGGCTTGGACTGTTTAATGTCCTCTCTCTCCCTCAACCGGTGGCGTGGCTGCTTGCGTTCCTACTGCTCGACCTTCTGATCTATGGGCAGCATATGCTTTTCCACTTTGTGCCGATCTTCTGGCGCTTGCACAAAGTCCATCACGCCGACCCGGAACTTGACAGCTCAACGGGTATTCGCTTTCACCCTGTCGAAATTCTTCTCAGCATGTTTATCAAGCTCGGCATGGTGGTCGTATTGGGCGCCGCCCCGATCGCCGTCATCCTGTTTGAAATCGTGCTCAATGGCACGGCCCTTTTCAACCATGGCAATGTGCGTCTTCCGCTCAGGGTAGACGCCATACTTCGTCGCATCCTTGTCACGCCAGATATGCATCGTGTCCATCACTCAGTCATCCGCCAGGAGACAGACAGCAATTTTGGTTTCAACCTGTCAGTTTGGGACCGTCTATTTGGCACCTATCGCGCTCAACCTGAGCAGGGGCATCTGGAAATGGAGATCGGCCTCCCTGAATTCCGCAATGGATCCCCCACCAGGTTTATCTGGAGCCTGGGCTTGCCATTCCGTGCCTCTCGTGAGAAAGAGCCCTCATGAAACGCTTATGTATTATGCGGCACGCCAAATCAGACTGGAGTGATCCAGCGCGCGGAGATGCGGAACGCAGCTTGAATGCGAGGGGCATCAAGTCAGCTGATTTTCTGGCGGGGTATATTATTGACCAAGGATGGACGCCCGATCATGTGCTGTGTTCAACCGCCGTGCGCGCCCGTTCAACGGTAGCGCCCCTTGCTGAGCGTTTGGCAGACACATGTGCGATTGAATTTCGCGAAGACCTCTACATGGCAATGCCGGATACCCTGTTAGCTCTCATCCACGCGCAAAATGATGAAGATGATACAATCCTCATCGTCGCTCACAATCCGGGCCTAGAAATGCTGGCTGTCACCCTTGCCGACACGCAGAGTGAAGACTTCACCGCCCGCATGGCAGATCACTTTCCGACCGGCGCACTGGCTGTTTTTACTTTCGACGTAGAAAAGTGGTCAGAGGTCAAAAATGAATCCGGTCAGGTCCATTTTTATGGCAAGCCGCGGGAATTGATGGCAGAAAACTAGGTTAGTAGATGCTGCCGGAGAAATAATTCTGTGACAGCCGCGCGTGCGTTCCATCTGCCACCATCTGCTCCAATGCATTGTTGATTGTGGTCAGAAGTTCGCCTTTATCGTCCCGCACCACAATCCCCATGCCCCTGCCAAAGAAACCAGGATCACTCACCGGCTCACCTACTACCCTGCAACATGCCTTTGCCATGAGCCATCGCAATGCCGTCGCATTGTCGCCAAATGCACCCTCAACCCGGCCTGCCTCAACCATTGCCAAGGCCTCATCAAATGTTTCGGTGCTCACCCGTTCAATTGTTGGGTAGGCATATTCCAAATAGGCCGCATGCACCGTGTCGCGTTGCACTGCGATTTGTGTTCCGGAATATGGAAATGCTTCGCCCGATGTCGGTGCGGCATCCAACGGCCCCACAAAACGACCCCGCGATCCGTAGTAGGGATCGGAGAACACTATTCCGCCGGGTGTTTCGTTGGGGATTTGAATCGAAGAGACGAGTACATCAACCTCCCGATTTATCAGAGCCGACTGCAAATCATTCCAGGTGCGTATTTCGAAAATACATTGCCTGCCCAGACGCGCGCAAAGTTCTGATGCAATATCGATATCGAAGCCTGCCGGCTGGCCCTTCTCATCCAGAAAATTAAAAGGGGCAAAATCCCCCTCGGTCGCAATTCGCAAGTGGTGCGGCGCGACAGGTATCTCAGCTTCTGGCTGATCCTCACCCTTGGTGGGGCGCGGTGCCTGCAAGGGAACGGGGGTCGCCGCACCATCGTATTGCACGGTGTCAACTTCCTTCAGCCCTTCCGCCAACCCGGATACCTCCTGCCCGCCGGCATCTGGCTGGACGTCAGCATCTTGCCCTGCCAGCGGCAAGGCTGAACCAGAGGAACGCAAAGGGGTGCCTTCAAGAACGATTGCTACCGCACCGCTCAAAAGCACAACCGCCAGAATATTGATCAAAAAAAGCCAACGCATGGGCGGAGAATGGCGAAGGGCGCCGCGCTGGTCCAGCCCGTCTTTGCGATCACGGTCAATTCCTCCGGGTAACCTTAAAAGGGAGAGGTTCTCAACCTAAAGGTGTAACCACCTCACACCCTATCTAAACCCTTGTATTGCAAATAGAACTTATTTTTTTACCATAAAATTTTTATTTCTCGTCAAGGGAAGAACGAGGATATGAGTGTTCCTGGCGGCGAGGATGACCCGGACGAAGCCCCTTTCCTCCCCCCTTTTGCGGAGGGCTTTGGCGAAGCGCCGCCTCCCTTCCTGTATCGAGCCTTGCCTATCGGCCAACATCTTCTGCGGTACGGCCTGATCGAGGCTGGCACACTTTCGCGCGCCCTTCGGAGACAGTCCGGCTCCGGTCTTCGGCTTGGTGAAGACCTTATCGGGCACGGCGAGATCCGACCGTTTGATTTTTACCGTGCCCTCGCCCATCAAAGCTCGCTGCCGTTCGTCAACCTTCTGACATCACCGCCCGATGATGATTTACTGGAAGAAAATGACATCGATTTTTATCTGAGAGAACAATGTCTGCCTTGGCGAGACCAAGACGGCTCACTCGCCTTCGCTGCGGTGGACACAGAAACAGCCGCCATCCGGTTGAGAGAAAAAACGGGGGCTCCCTTCCTTCTCTACCAAACCGCACCGCTCGATATCCTCAAGACCGTACAATCCAGATTTTCTTCCACCCTCACGGGGATCGCACAAGGCAAATTGCGTGACCAAAATTCCGCGGCGTCTGCACATTCGCTGCTTTCAACAAAAGAAAGAACCATCCTGCTTGTTCTATTGGCATGCCTGACCGCTGCTGCCATCCAATTTCCCGTGCCTTCCTTCCTCACTCTTAACTTCATAACCGGCTTTGCCTTTATCGCACTGGCGGCTCTCCGCCTGCTATCCATCCAGGTCGCACGCCAGCGGGAAACCGGAGAGCCTGTGCCGCAGACGTCACGGACGGACAAGGAGCTTCCGCTCTACACAATTATGATTCCCCTGCTTCGCGAAACAGCTGTGCTGCCCATTCTCATCGACGCCCTTCAAAAACTGGATTACCCCCCTGCCAAACTCGACATTAAACTGGTGCTGGAAGAGACAGACGCGCAAACCATAGAGGCCGCCCGGCACTTGAAACTGCCAGGCAATTTCGAGCTGGTGCTCGTGCCCCCTTCCTATCCCACCACCAAACCCAAAGCCTGTAATTACGCACTTGCCTTTGCCCGAGGTGAGTTTCTGGTTGTGTACGATGCAGAAGATATTCCGGGCCCGGCCCAATTGCGCGAAGCCGTCGCAGTCTTTGACCGGCGCGGTCCCGCCCTTGCCTGCGCTCAGGCACCTCTTGCGTATTACAATTGGCAGGAGAATTGGCTGACCCGACAATTTGCCATGGAATATGCGGCAATTTTCGATCTCCTGCTTCCGGCCCTCGCCGAGCGTCACCAACCCTTCCCACTGGGTGGAACCTCCACCCATTTTCGCACCTCCACGTTGCGCAAAATTGGGGCATGGGACGCCTATAATGTTACGGAGGACGCGGACCTTGGCATCCGCCTCCATGAAGCTGGATATGAAACAACTGTTCTTGAGACATCGACCCTGGAAGAGGCGAACTGCATGCTCGCCAACTGGACGCGCCAACGCTCCCGATGGCTCAAAGGATGGATGCAGACCTATGTTGTCAGAATGCGCCATCCCCGCGCCACCCTTTCCCACCTTGGCCTGCGAGGATTTCTAACCTTTCAGATCGTTATCGGTGCATTTCTTTTGTCTGCGCTGGCCCATCCGCTTTTTTACGTTGCCGCCATTTTCCTTCCCGTTTTCAACGCAGAAGCCACCACCGCAGCGCAGCTATTGTTGCTGCTGTTCAATTTTGCTGTCTTGTTGATTGGCTTTGGCGCCGCAATTCTGGCCGGGCTTGTCGGGGCAAAAGCACGCGGGCTCAAAGGGCTTGGGGTTCACGCGCTGACGATGCCGCTCTACTGGCTCCTCATCTCGTTCAGTGCCTACAGAGCACTGTTTCAGCTTTTCATAAAACCGCACCACTGGGAGAAGACGGTCCACGGCGTGAGCAACATGGTGCCTGCCTATCTGGCCCGCGCGCAACACTGGAGGATGCCACGCAACCGTTCTTCTATACCGTCCGTTAACCGGTTTCCTAAACCGTGACTTAACACTCTGCTGACTATTCTCCCGGTGCGGGTGGCTCTGCTTCTATGCACTCAAAGGGTGGCGTGCAAAGGCGACTTTATGGCTGTCACTCCGAATGATTTCGATCTCTCAACCCTGTCTTTTCTGATCGTCGACGACAACCAACACATGGCGTCCATCCTGCGCGAAGTGCTGCGCGCTTTTGGGGTGACAACGACCCATACTGCACGGGATGCGGCTGATGCACTTGAATTGGCCCAAACCACCCCCATCGACATCGCTATCGTCGATTACCTGATGGACCCGCTTGATGGGCTTGATTTCATCCGCCTGATCCGCACCGCCACAGACAGTCCCAATACCCGCCTCCCGATTATCCTGCTGACCGCTTACACCGAAAGCTTTCGGGTTAGAGAGGCCAGAGATGCCGGCGCAACAGATGTGGTGAGAAAACCGATTTCTGCTGAGTTTCTGTACCAACGCATCCAATCTCTGCTCAAGCAAAACCGAGACTTTATCACCAACCGGGCCTATGTCGGCCCGGACCGTCGGCGAAGACGTGACGTGGAATATGCCAGGTCGGAGCGGCGCATATCTGACGATTAGATTGGCGTGATGATAACTTCCCGGTAATTTTTCACACCTATCCTAGCAAATCCGCCCCTTGGGACTTCGAGCTTATGCAACCCCGGTATGCGTATGGAAGACTTCGATCTCACCGACCTCACTTTCCTGATTGCCGAAGAGAGCCGCTTCATGCTGGCGCAACTTCGTCAGCAATTGCGGGACATTGGCATCGGCGCTTTGCTCGAAGCAGAGGATGGAGAGGAGGCTTTCGCCCTCCTGTGCTCCAAGAAACCTGATTTCGTCATAATTGATAGCGACCTGGCCCCTGTCAGCGGGCTGACATTCATTCGCCACGCCCGCACTTCAAAAGACAATCCCAATCCGCAAGTTCCGATCATTGTTCTTGTCGCGGCCGCTAACGCTACCAAGCTTGCGGAGGCGCGCGACGTCGGAACAACAGAAATTCTGACCAAGCCCGTGTCCGCAAAATCACTCTTTGAGCGTATCCAACATATTCTGAAGAACCACCGGCAGTTCATTGAAAAGGGCAGCTTCGTTGGCCCTGATCGTCGCCGGAGGCGGACCGATGGCGCGGGCCAAACTGATCGGCGGCACCCGTGAAGTGCCGCCGCTTAGATGGTGTGGCCAATGGCCCCGTCGTTCGTTGGCTATAGAACCAACAAATTGCGCACAGCCAATGCCATGAGCACAATGGCGGAAAGCGCAAACACGGCAAATCGCGCCACGACAATGTTCACTGTGTTCTGGATCAGGGAATGAACAATCCGCAAACCCACATAGCTCCAGGCAAGGGCAATGTTGGTTGGGTCTGCTGCCCCCGCCAGATGCGTGTAAATCACAAGCGCGTAAAAGATTGTCGGTTGTTCGTGCAGATGGTTGTAATTGTCGGCAACACGTTGAACCTGTGACGGCAGGAGCTTGGCCAGTGCACCTGGATGTTGCGCATCTTGCGGGTCAACCTTCGCCGCAGTCATGGCTGGCATCCGGCGGGCATACATCCAAATCCAGATTACGAGCGTCCAGCTTACCAGCACCAAAATCGGCGTCAGAATTGTCTCTCCCATAGGTCTCCCCTTTAGTTTCAGTAACAACTGACAAGACTATAGCCAGCCAACCTGGCTCCTCAAAAGCACTTTGCAACAGGTCTGGGTCCGACGGAACGCTGTCAGCGAAAAACCTCCGCCTCTCACCCCACGTAGAAATCCAATTTTGGTGAATCTCGCTGTGTCGATTTAGAGCCCCGGTCTCCCGTTGTTGCCCTGGGAAGTGGCTAATCTACAAATAAGTGCAAAAGAACCCACGAATCGCGTATTGGTTGTATTCCATGTGTCTCTAGCCAAATATCTGCCCTCACGTCGTTCAGGAGAACCGAAATGGTCGACATTGTAAGCGCCCAAAATGTTGTAACGCAGGCCATTGAGATAGCCCGCGAAATTGCTGAAGCCGGTGCTGAGCTAAACAGGGAAGACCTTCATTCGAAAATTACCCAAATTTCATCGATGCTCGCCAACACCAAAATCAATCTCGCTGAAATTAAAAGTACCCACGCTGCCCAGCAGCGAGAGATTGATCGACTGACTGCTGTACTAGCAAATCAGTAGCGCATTTCATCTTCTGCTCAGCACAGAGAGTTGGGTGCTCGTCTGTTGTTGTACTTTCTCAACATTGGAGCGCTTTCTCAACATTAGAGAG
Source organism: uncultured Parvibaculum sp. (assembly GCA_964518885.1). Taxonomy (GTDB): domain Bacteria; phylum Pseudomonadota; class Alphaproteobacteria; order Parvibaculales; family Parvibaculaceae; genus Mf105b01. The sequence continues at coordinate 41,217 of CAZFHW010000002.1, forward strand.
TATTGGAGCGGGTGAGGAGAATCGAACTCCCGTCTTAAGCTTGGGAAGCTTCTACTCTACCATTGAGCTACACCCGCCTCTCACCCTTTTTACTAGCCTGCTCCTCCCTCCTAACGCAAGATAGGATTTGCAGATAGTCTGTGTCTGCTGGTCGGTCGGTGGCCAACACATTTGATGGAGGGGCACGATATGGGACGGTGGATAAAGATCATTGTGGCAGGGGTTGTTGTGGTTGCCGGAGGGCTCTACGGCGTCGTGACAATCGGTGGACCCGACCTGATTTACCCGCGTGTTGACGGCGTCAATTACGGCCCTAAACCCGGATCCCTCACCTTTCTCGACACCGATCCCGGCAAAACCATTGGCGGCACAATAACGCTTGCCCGGGCCCCCGATGAGGCAGGGATCGATATGTATATGGTTCACTGGGGACTTGAGGTTGGGGAGCCTGGCGTTCAGGACGATGCGGGCAATGGCGACCATGGTGGCGATTGCAAGGGTTTTCGCGATACCAATCACGTGGTGATGGCGCTCACTTCTGCCGAAGGCGAATTGGTGACAATGAATATTCCCCAAGGCACGGTGGTGCCCGAGGATGCCGTCTATTTCGTTGCCCACACGATTTACAGCGGGCGGCACAATCTCGCCAAGTGTATTCAGATACCCATTGTGAACCAGGTCGACGGATAGCGCGCTCCGGTAATTGGTGGTGACTGAAATGGTGGCTTATCGGTTCCTGGTCGCGCTTGTCTTGTTGATGGGGTTCACCGCCTCATCGACGCGTGGCTACGCTGATACACTCCCCAACCCGGATCTGCGGATCAATGAAATCCAGTTCGTCGGCAGTCACAACAGTTACAAAACATCTTTTCCCGTCGTCTGGCGCACACTGCTGGGCTGGCTTGATCGCAAAACGGCGGAGGGGCTGGATTACGCTCACATCCCACTCTCCGACCAGTTGGATCGCGGCTTGCGCAACCTCGAGATCGACATCTTCAACGACGCCGACGGCGCGGAGTTTCGCGTCGGGCATGTTCAGCTCATCGACATGAATAGCAATTGCGCGACCTTGCGAGACTGTCTTACTCAAGTGCGCGTCTGGTCAGATGCGCACCCCCGCCATGTCCCTATCTGGATCACCTTCAACGCAAAAGACGAGAAGATTTCCGGGCTTCCCGATCCTGATCCGTTTGATGGTCCAGCCTTCGACGCTATGGACCAAGTCTTTGAGGACATTCTGGGTGACCGGCTTATCCGCCCCAAGGATGTGAGCATGCCGACATGGCCCCGCCTTGATGATGCGCGTGGAAAATTTCTTCTGGTGCTTGATGAGGGTGGGACAAAACGTGACCTCTATCTGCAAACATGGCCAGAGCGCCCCATGTTTGCGACCGCTCCGGTCGGACACCCCGCGGCAGCGGTGCTGGTAATCAACGATCCCCTGACGGACGGCGAGACCATCCGTCAACTTGTGACACAAGGCTTTATGGTCCGTACCCGAGCCGACGCGGACACATGGGAGGCGCGGGCAAATAGTACCCACAGGCGAGATGCGGCCTTTGCAAGTGGTGCTCAGATGGTCAGCACAGACTTCTATATGCCCGAAAACGGGTTTGGGACGTCTTACATTGTCGAGCTGGAACCGCCTGTACGATGCAACCCCGTCCTTACAGATGCTGGCTGTCGCCAACTCCACAAATAGTCGTGTCTGCGTTCGCGGTTTTGTGACCTGGCTCCCTTCCGGGGCATGGTATGTTCGGCTGATCGCTAAGGAAATCAAACGTTTATGAATGTACTTGAGACATTGCCGAGAAACTCCGGCACCACAATTCACCCCTTTACCGACCCACAGGTGACGGCAAAAGGGGAGCCACGCGCGCATGTTGCGCTTCGGCGGCTCGAGACACTTTGGTTTAATACGGGCACTTTGTGCAATATCGAATGTGTGAATTGTTACATCGAGTCGAGCCCCACCAATGATCGGCTCGTATACCTGACGCCGGGTGATGTTTCTGGTTATCTCGACGAAATTGAACAGGACGATCTGGGAACCCACGAGATCGGGTTTACTGGCGGCGAACCGTTCATGAACCCCCAGATGGGCGCGATCCTGGAAAACACACTGGACCGCGGGTATGACGCGCTGGTTCTCACCAACGCCATGCAACCTCTTTTACGTCCGGCGGTTCGCGAGCAGGTTACAAAACTCGTGGCCAAATTCCCAAAACAACTCACCTTCCGTGTGAGCCTGGATCATCACACAGCAGAGCTGCACAATAAGGAACGGGGTCCCGGCGCATTTGAAAAAGCAATGGAAGGCCTGTTATTTCTTTCGGAAATCGGCGCGCAGATTTCAATAGCCGGGCGGACTTGCTGGGGAGAAGACGAAACGTCGGAGCGACAGGGTTATGCGGCGCTTTTTGCGAAACAGTCTCTGCAGATCGACCCTGATGACCCGATGGCCCTAACGCTGTTTCCGGAGATGGATGACCAGGCAGAGGTTCCCGAAATCACCACCAGTTGCTGGTCAATCCTGAACGTCAATCCCAACGACATGATGTGTTCCAACAGTCGCATGGTGGTGAAGCATAAGGGGGCCGACGCGCCAACGGTCGTGGCCTGCACCCTGCTTCCCTACGATGACAAGTTCGATCTTGGCGCATCGCTGGCAGACGCCTCAAGCCCCGTCTCCCTCAACCACCGTTACTGCTCCCAGTTTTGTGTTCTGGGCGGCGGCTCCTGTAGCGCTTAGGTCCGATAGCGCAGGTTTTCACGGGTTAGTTGGTCGATCGATGTGCAACCCATCAGCTTCATGTCGCGTTCGATCTCTTCTCGCAGCAGGCCAAGGGCCCGTTCGACGCCGGGCTGTCCCGCCGCAGACAAAGCGTACAGGTAGAGCCTGCCGCCAGAACAGGCTTTTGCCCCCACCGACAGTGCTTTGAGAACATGGGTGCCACGCTGAATGCCGCCTTCACAAATCACGTCGATCTTGTCACCCACGGCGTCAACGATCTCCGCCAGTTGGTCAAAGGGACTTCGACCTCCGTCGAGTTGGCGTCCCCCGTGGTTGGACACCATGATGCCCGTGCAGCCGATATCCACCGCCCGCTTGGCATCTTCCACGCTCATGATGCCCTTGAGAGCAAAATGCCCGCCCCACTTGGCACACAACGCTTCGGCGTCTTTCCAGTTCATCGACTGGTCCAGCATGTTGGAGAAATAGCTGCCAATTGATGTAGCAATATCTGTGCCTTCGCTCACATGATCCTGCAGGTGTGGCAGTTCAAACTTCGCATGAGTGAAATAGTTGATTGCCCAGCGCGGATGGGTCGCAAAACTAGCCAAGCTTTTGAGTGTCAGGCGCGGGGGTGAGGTGAACCCTGTTCGAAAGTCGCGCTCTCTGTTGCCACCGGTAATCGTATCCACCGTCAACGCCAACACATCGAACTTGGCTGCTTTTGCGCGCTCCAGGATGCTGTCGTTAAGGCCGCGGTCTTTGTGGAAGTAGAACTGAAACATTGTCGGCGTGTCGATCATGCCTGAAATTTCTTCAACACTGACTGTGCCCAGCGACGACACACCAAACATCGTTCCGTATTTCTCTGCGGCTCTGGCAACTGCGCGCTCGCCATCATGATGGAAAAGGCGCTGCAGCGCAGTCGGCGCACAGTAGAGCGGCATGTCCAGTTTTTTGCCAAAGATTGTCGTCGACAGATCAACATGCTCGACCCCGGCAAGAACGTTGGGGACGAGGTCGCAGGCCTCATAGGCCTCGGTGTTGCGGCGGTAACTTTTCTCATCGTCCGCAGCGCCGTCAATGTAATGGAAAATCGGCCCCGGCAAGCGCTTGCGGGCAAGTGTGCGGAAATCCTGAAAATTGTGACAGTGGGAGAGGTTCATTCGTTTAACCTTTGAGAGAGTGCAACTGGCCTTTGAGGTGGTACAATCGGCCTTGGGTCTGAAACAACGGTTAGACATGGTCGCCCGTTCGCAACAACCCTCAGTCCGTCTTGAAATGTTTGGAAAGTTTCAGACCCTGTTTCTGGTAGGACGAGCCGATCCCCTGCCCATAGAGTTCGGCCGGTTCATCGGTCAGACGTTCGTAAATCAGGCGGCCAATGATCTGCCCGTGTTCCAGAATAAACGGCACATCATGACTGCGAACTTCCAGCACGCCCCGACTACCGGACCCGCCTGCTGCACGGGCGCCAAAACCCGGATCAAAAAAGCCCGCATAGTGGACCCGAAATTCTCCCACCAGCGGATTATAGGGCACCATCTCAGCGGCATGACTTGCAGGTACATGTACTGCTTCACGCGACGCGAGGATGTAGAATTCATTGGGGTCCAACACGACGTTGAGCCCCTCATTGGCATAGATGGGCTCCCAGAAATCAAGGGCCCGGTAGCGATCGCGCAGATCAACATCGATCAGGCCCGAATGCCGTTTTCCGCGATACCCCACAAGGCCCGTTTCCGGGTCGCCTTTGAGGTCGACGGTCAGAGCCAGCCCGCCATTGATATCAGCCACATCATCCACAAGCTTTTCGCGCTCATGCAGTCGCTGGGTCTCCGCATCGGAATGACTTGGCTGTCCGCGCCGGAAACGGATTTGGCTGAGCCGCGACCCGGCGCGCACCAGAATGGAAAATGTTCGGGGACTGATTTCCAGGTATAGGTGGCCCTTGTATCCGGCCTCAACCTGGTCGAACTCCGAGCCGTGATCTGTGATCAGCCGGGTAAAGACATCAAGTCTGCCGGTTGAGCTTTTGGGGTTTGCCGCCGCGCTCGTACGTTCTGAAAGGGCAAGGGCTTCCATCAGCGGCACCAGATAGACGCACCCTGTTTCCAGAACAGCCCCCTCGGTCAGATCGATCTCGTGGAAGGCGAATTCTTCCACCTTAGCCATCACGCTCGATTTCGGGCCTGGCAGAAAACTGGCCCGCAGCCGATAGGCGGTGGTGCCAAGCCGCAGATCCAGACTGGCAGGCTGCACCTGGTCCGCATCAATCTCCCGCGTCGCCCAGATTTCGCGATCCTGGATCAAGGCACGAATGCCGTGGGCAGGCAAAATGCCCGTTGCATGGGTTGCCCCGCGCGTCGCACGCGGCGTTACGCCGTCATGGTCGGGAAAGAGATCGCTTGCCGTTTTAGTCATAATGCATCCGAAATTGGCTCTGTGCCGATGTCTGGAGACCGTTATAGGCGGGCGGCAGGCCTGAACCAAGAGATAACAGCCCTTGACGGGCTCCCGTCTCATCGCCTAATACAGTTTCAATGCTTGTGGTGATTTGAGCCGATCGGCTTGCGGCCACGTTAAATAATTCGCTAAAAGATCGGGTGTGTTAGAGCCCCGATCCGTCCGATCGGGGTTTTTTGCATTGGGACACAGGAAAATGAGCCAATCTAACGCTAAATCGCCCTATCGCGCCCGAACACTTGCGGTCCATGGCGGAACAGTTCGAAGCCAGTTCGGTGAAACGAGCGAGGCGATGTTTCTGACCTCGGGCTATGTGTATGACAGTGCAGAAGCTGCTGAAGCACGGTTCAAGGGAGAGGATGACGGCTTTATCTACAGCCGGTTTGCCAACCCCACGGTCCGCATGTTCGAGGAGCGTATGATCGCGCTGGAGGGCGCCGACGACGCACGCGCCACGGCGACCGGCATGGCTGCCGTGACCGCCTCCATGCTCTGCCAATTGTCTACAGGGGATCATGTGGTGGCAGCGAAAGCCCTGTTCGGCTCCTGCCGGTACATTGTGGAGGACCTGCTTCCTCGCTTCGGCGTGACCAGCACCCTCATCGATGGCACAGACCTGGACGCATGGGCCTCCGCCGTTCAACCCAACACACGGGTTTTCTTCCTTGAAACTCCCTCCAACCCGACGCTGGAAATTATCGACCTGAAAGCCGTCGCAGATATTGCCCACAAAGCAGGGGCCAAGCTTGTTGTCGACAATGTATTCGCTACACCGGTTCTGCAACGGCCAATGGAGTTTGGTGCTGACATTGTTGTCTATTCGGCGACGAAACATATTGATGGGCAAGGGCGCTGCCTAGGCGGCATTGTGCTGGGGCCCCAGGAGTTTATTGACGATCATCTGGCCAATTTCCTTCGCCAGACGGGTCCCTCGCTCAGTCCGTTCAATGCCTGGGTTATGCTGAAAAGCCTGGAGACACTCGATTTGCGGGTTCGGGAACATGCCCGCAACGCCCTTTGTGTTGCCCAGGCTCTGGAGGGCAGTTCCAGAGTTGTACGAACGCTCTATCCCGGCCTCACCAGTCACCCGCAGTACAAACTGGCCATGGCGCAGATGGAGCTTGGCGGGAACATTGTGGCGTTTGAGATCGCGGGCGGCAAAGCCGCTGCCTTTCGATTCGCCAACGCCCTGCAGATCGTCAAAATCTCCAACAATCTGGGAGATGCAAAAAGCCTGATCACCCACCCGGCCACCACCACCCACCAGCGGCTTGACGACGCAACACGGGCAGAGCTTGGTATTACCGACGGACTTCTGCGACTTTCTGTTGGCTTGGAAGACCCAAGTGACCTTGTTGACGATCTCAACCGCGCGCTCGCGGCGGTATAGTTAACCAATCAGCGCTTGTTTGTTTCGAATTCGTTAGGCATATGAACGAAACACAACGTCTCGGTAACGTGTGGTTAGGTACGGCTCGCCTAGATTGGGGGTCCCCTCAGGAGAGCGTTTATGAGATCTGATTTTCAAAATAGCGCAGAGACAGATCAAGCAGGATCGGCTGGTCTCTATAGCCAGACGACCCGTTCGATCAGGATTGAGGTCGAGCCACTTTATCTGGCCGACCAGTCTGATCCCGATCAAGGCTATTATGTCTGGGCCTATACGGTCCTTATCTGCAACGAAGGTCGCGAGGCGATACAGCTTCGCGGGCGACATTGGCAAATTTCCGACGGCCACGGCCAGGTTCACGAGGTCAAAGGGACCGGCGTTGTGGGTGAACAACCCGTGATTCTGCCCGGTGAAACATATGAATATACAAGTGGCACGCCATTAGCCTCTCCATCTGGTATCATGGTTGGTACCTATCGGATGGAGACACGACATGGCGAGAAATTTGATGTGGCGGTACCGCCCTTCCCGCTTGATTGTCCCCATGCGGAGAGGATGATCCACTAACGGTTCCGGCGGGCCCGCGTTGTTCGATATTCGACCTATATTCCTCGTCAACGGCATTTTGTTGGCGATGCTCGGCGCGGCAATGTTTCTGCCGGCGCTCGTCGACGCTTCCGTCGGCAATGATGACTGGCTGATTTTTGCCGGCTCAGCCATGCTCACCCTATTCACAGGCGTGTCTTTCGCTTTGATGACCTGGGGCCATGCGGGCAATTTGACGGTCCGCGAAGCATTTATTCTTGTGGTCTCGGTCTGGACAATGCTGCCCGCTTTTGCAGCGCTGCCCTTCGCCTTTTCAGGCTTTGACCTGTCTTACACCGACGCCTTTTTTGAAGCGATGTCGGGTCTCACCACCACAGGTTCCACGGTGTTGACGGGCCTTGATACTGCCCCGCCGGGCATTTTGTTGTGGCGCAGTCTTTTGCAATGGCTGGGGGGATTGGGGATCATTGTGATGGCCATCGCCATCCTGCCAATCCTGCAAATCGGGGGCATGCAGCTCTTTAAGGTTGAGGCGTTCGACACAACGGAAAAAGTGCTGCCCAGCGCGGCTCAGTTGGCTGGTTCCCTTATTTCGTTCTATGCCGCTGCCACGGCTCTCACTGCAATGGCGCTGTGGATGGCCGATATGACCTTCTTCGATGCCATCAATCACGCCATGACGTCGATCGCGACGGGAGGCTTTTCGACAAGGGATGCCTCAATCGGATCATTCGCCAGCGCCCAGGTCGACTGGATTATTATCGGCGCCATGATTGTCGGCAGCCTGCCGTTCGCGCTCTATTTGCAGGCGCTAAGGGGGCGACCCGCACAGCTCTGGCGGGACTCCCAGGTACAGGTGTTTTTCGGGGTCTTGCTGGCACTCGTTGCAACCATGTTCTTCTACGAGAAAGCAGTTGAGATCGAGCAGGGATATTTGAACGATCTTCGCTATGCCGCCTTCAACGTGATTTCAGTGATGACCGGCACCGGGTACACCAATCATGACTACTCCCTATGGGGCCCGTTTGCCGTCACGATTTTCTTTTTCATCATGTTCATTGGTGGTTGTGCTGGCTCGACATCGTGCGGGATCAAAATTTTCCGCTTTCAGGTCGTCTACCAAGCCGCCTCCGTCCAGATCCGCCGCCTGATCCACCCCAATGGCGTATTCGCGCCGCGCTACAACAAGAAGCCCATCGCCGACAGCGTCACCGCCTCGGTGATGAGTTTTATGTTCCTCTTCGTCCTCACCTTTGCGGTCATCTCAATCCTGTTGACCCTGATGGGTCTGGATACCGTGACCGCCTTGTCGTCCGCTGGCACAGCCATCGCAAACGTGGGACCAGGACTTGGCCCCATTGTTGGGCCGTCGGGGAATTTTTCCAGTCTGCCTGATCTGGCTAAATGGCTGTTATCGCTCACCATGTTGATTGGCCGACTTGAAATTTTCACCGTTCTTGTCATCTTTACGCCCACGTTCTGGCGAGGATAGACACAAGGGAAACAATCATGGGCACGCGGTACACACCTAAAGAGATGATCGCAAAGCTTATCGGGTTCAACACGGTTTCCCGGAATTCCAATCTCAAGCTTATCAGCTTTGTTGAAGACTATCTGGATGGCTGGGGCGTGCCACATTCCCGCGTTGAGAATGAAGACGGGACAAAAGCAAACCTTCTGGCCACGCTTGGCCCCCGCGATGTTGCGGGCGGTATTGTTCTGTCAGGGCACACCGATGTGGTACCTGTCGATGGGCAAGAGTGGACGGGGGACCCTTTCACGCTGAGCGAGCGCGACGGCAAGCTGTTTGGCCGTGGCACATGCGACATGAAGAGCTTTTTTGCCATTGCATTGGCTCTGGTCCCCGACTTTCTCACACGCGACCTCAACGTGCCGATCCACTTTGCCCTGTCTTACGATGAAGAGATTGGTTGTCTGGGTGTGCGCCCCCTCATCGACCAGGCGATCCGGCACCTGCCCCGACCGCAGATTGTGATTGTGGGGGAACCAACCGACATGGGGGTGGTGAATGCCCACAAGAGCATTCATGCGTTCCGCACGCACGTCACGGGCCTCGAAGCCCATTCCAGCGCTCCCCAAGAAGGTGTCAACGCCGTCATGATGGCCGCCGAGCTCATCCACTTCATCGGGACCATCGGGGAGGATATGAAAACAAAGGGAGACCCGACGGGTCGTTTCACACCGCCCTATACAAGCGTCCATGTTGGACCGATTGACGGCGGCACAGCACTGAACATCATTCCCAAAGACTGCTCTTTCCAATGGGAGTTCCGATCTCTCCCCGGGCAGGATGCAGACGAGATCATTGATCGCGTGGCGGGGTTTGCCAAAACACACCTGCTTCCCAAAATGCATGGCGTCTCTCCCGACACGGGCATCGAAACCACCGCCAGCGCTCACGTCCCGTCCCTTGTTCCAGACGATGGGTCACCCGGCGAAACGCTGGTGCTGAAGCTTGCGGAACAAAATGCCACGCAGGCGGTGTCATACGGCACAGAGGCCGGGTTGTTTCAGCTTGCCGACATACCCACGGTGATCTGTGGGCCTGGCAGCATCCTGCAGGCTCACAAGCCAGATGAATATGTGACGATCGCGCAGGTTGATGCCTGCGAACGCTTTATGCACCGCCTGATTTCCCATGTTCATGGGTAAGCTTGAGAGATTTCTAACGGACGATGAGATAGCCCAGTGAGCTCTCGACCTCTGCGGTCAGCGTCCGGTCGAACTCTTCTGCCAATTTCTCCACCACACGAAAATAGGCAAGATCGCGCTCGTTCAACGTGGCGCTTTCCAGCACCTCAATACTCGCTCGGGCCACGATTTCGACGGAATGCGATGCCGCCGGGGGTCCGACGTCGACATGATCAAAGCTCGCGCGGATGATCCCGACAAGCCGCAGGTCGGGCTCGTCATTGAACAATCCCAGAAAACCTTGTGCTGTTTCCAGCGGCTCCTCGATGACGGCTGCCTCGGAAATGATCAGAGTCACCAGGCCGCGCGTCCCAACTGTCTCAATGCGCTCCGCCGCCCAGCGTCGAACGACCGATGCGGGCGTGAGCCGATGCAGATGTTCAACATAGGGAGACGCGAGTGTGGGCTGGTGTTGGTCGACCACCTCCACCGCTGCCACCTGGAGTACAATCGGCTGGCGGTGCTGGAAGGTAATCTCAATGTCAGCGGGAGGTGCCGGAGGGGTTGAGCTACAAGCCGCAATGGCCATTAGAGCAAACCCGACGATACCTGTGCATATACCGCGCACGGCGATCATCCTCTCAGGTCTGCGGGGGCAAACTCATACATCTGGGCGCAGAATTCACACTTCGTTTCAATCTGCCCATTGACCGTCATGTGGTCCAAATCCTCCTCGTCAAAGGTACGCAACACGCCTTCGATCCGCTCCCGAGAACACCGGCAACCAAAGGCGACGCTATGGGGAGTGTAAACCCGAACACCATCTTCATGATAGAGACGATACAGAAGACGATCCGCGCCAAGGTCTGGATCCAGCAGCTCCGCGTCGGTCAGCGTTCCCAACAGGATCGTTGCGTGCTCCCAATCGCGTTCTGCGTCAGAGAGAGCGCCTTCATCTTCCGGCTCACGAAATCCGGTCAGCCCGCCCTCTTCCGGCAGATGCTGGATCATGATTGCGCCCGCACGCCAGCTGACACTCATCTCACCGTCGTCATCGCGCGCATAAAGCGGACCGACCGCCAAATGGACCCGTGTTGCGATCTGCTCCGACTGGGCAAAATACTCGTGAGCGGCCTCCGTCAGTCCCGCAGAACCCAATTGGACGATGCCTTGATAACGATCCATGTCCGCACCCTGGTCGATGGTGAGGGCAAGATACCCCTTCCCCATCAGATCGGCCGGGCTTTCAAGACCGGCTTCCATCGCCGCTATCACGGCATCACGATTGATGTGAGCGTAGCCGCGTAGCTTTCCCGGGCTGTCAAAATCAGCGACCAGCATCGAGAGCGGTCCATCGGATTTGGTCTGCAGCGTCAGGCGGCCTTCAAATTTGAGAGCCGTGCCCAGAAGAGCAACGAGGGTGAGCGCTTCCCCCAGCAAAATCGCCACTGGTTCTGGATAGTCATGACGCGTCATGACTTCGTTCACCAGCGTCGACAGGCGTACGATCCGACCACGGACACCAACCCCCTCAATCTGAAAGGGAAGCACCATGTCGTCCAAAGGAAGCGGTTCGGTGATAGGTGATTGATCCTGACTGGTCACGCAAGGCACCAAGTTAGAATGCTTTTTTGAGCGTGCAGGCGATTTTCAGCGCCATCGAATACAACCGATTGCGGGCCGTCGATCACGGCAGCTGTCATTTCCTCACCGCGGTGAGCTGGCAGGCAGTGCATAAAAATCGCATCCTTGCGGGCGGCAGCCATCAGGCGTTCGTCCACCTGATAGGGTGCCAGAAGATTGTGCCGTGAGGCCACAACGTCCTCAGCGTCCCCCATCGACACCCATGTGTCTGCGACCACGCAGTCAGCACCCTCCACCGCCTCATAAGGGTCGGCGGTGAGTTTAACCCGCGCCTTCTGAGCCTTCGCCCAGGCGACGAATTCAGGTGCGACAGACAGCTCCGGTGGGCAGGCAACTCTGAGGTCAAAATCAAACTGTACGGCGGCGTGTATCCAGGATGCGGCAACATTGTTGCCATCCCCCGACCAGGCAACCGCGCGGTCCTTGATCGGTCCTTTGTGCTCTTCGAAGGTCAGGACATCGGCCATTAACTGGCACGGGTGGGTTTTGTCCGTCAGCCCGTTAATCACCGGGACGGTTGCATATTCCGCCAGTTCCAGAAGCTTGTCGTGGCTGGTGGTGCGGATCATGATCGCGTCCACATAACGCGACATAACGCGCGCCGTATCGGCCACGCTTTCACCACGCCCAAGCTGCATTTCAGCCCCGTTCAGCATCAGTGTTTCACCCCCCAACTGGCGCATCGCGACATCAAAAGACACGCGCGTCCGGGTCGAAGGCTTTTCGAAAATCATCGCCAGCACACGGCCTTCAAGCGGGCGGTCCTGATCAACAATTCCCTTTGGCTGGCCGACACGGGCCTCCTTGCGAGCCCGCGCATCGTCAATGATGGATCGCAGGCTTTGCTTGTCGACAGTGTTCAGGTCGAGAAAATGTTTCGGCGCGTCGGTCATTTTGCGCCCTCCTTTACCTTTTTGTCGGCTCGAATTGCGGCACACGCAGCACTGATCGCGTCGACCGCCTGATTGATATGGGTATCGTCAACAATCAGCGGCGGCATAAGGCGGACGACGTTATCGCCAGCACCAATGACCAGCACTTTCTGAGCGGCCATAGCGGCCACGAGGTCGGTATTTGCGGTTTTGCACTTCAGGCCCAACATCAGACCTTCGCCGCGAACGCTTTCGAGAATGTCACTGTTTTCATCGACCAGCATGGCGAGCTTCTGCTTGAGATGCAGGCCCTTTTCGCGGACACGCTCCAAAAAACCATCCTCCAACACGATATCCAGCACGCCGTTGGCGACAGCCATGGCCAGCGGATTGCCGCCGAACGTTGAGCCGTGGGTTCCGGGCGTCATGCCTTTGGCGGCCTCTTCTGTCGCCAGACACGCCCCGACAGGAAATCCGCCGCCCAACCCTTTGGCTGAAGCCAGAATATCCGGTGTCACGCCAGCCAGCTCATGCGCAAAGAGATGCCCTGTGCGGCCAATGCCGGTTTGTACTTCGTCCAGCACGAGCAGGATGCCTGCTTCGTCACAAATCTCCCGAATGGCCCGCAAAGACGTGAGCTCCCAGGGACGGACGCCGCCTTCGCCTTCGATGGGCTCCAGCAGGACGCCCGCTGTGGTCGGTCCGATTGCCTCTTTCAGGGCTTTCAGGTCGCCCATAGGCACCTGGACAAAACCCGGCATGCGCCGTCCGAAACCTTCCAGGTACTTTTCCTGTCCGCCAGCAGAGATCGTCGCCAGGGTCCGGCCATGAAAAGCGCCGTCGAACGTAATGAGCTCGTCGCGTTCCGGCGCACCATTGGCGGCATGATATTTCCGCGCCATCTTTATCGCGCACTCCACCGCTTCCGCACCTGAATTGGTGAAGAATACAGTGTCGGCAAAGCTTGCCTTCACGAGCCGCTCCGCCAGGCGCTGTTGGCCCGGGATGCGATACAGGTTCGAGGTATGCCAAAGCTTGGCTGCCTGCGTGTTCAACACCTCAATCAGGTGGGGATGGGCATGGCCAAGCGACACCACAGCAACGCCTGCCCCGAAGTCGAGGTAGCGCTCGCCCGTGGGCGTCATAAGATAGGGTCCTTCGCCGCTCTCAAATTCGAGATCGGCCCGACCATAGGCCGGTAATACAGGTGTGATCATCGGTTCGCTCCCGAACGCCAACGAAAAAAGCCGCCTAAAACCGGCGGCTGCGTGAGAAGCGCCGGAGTATCCGTATTTCAGGGTGCTTTGTCAATTGGCGGTGCAATAAGGTCACGCGAAATTCACGTGACCTATCAATGAGTTAGCGCAGAGGCTGGGTGAGACTTAGGCCTTAAGACGATAGCCTCGTCGCAGAACGAAGTCTGAGGCGATCCACAGGACCACATTACAGCCAATGATGACCCAGACGCCTGTCACGATCGATCCATCCGCAACCCCTGTGAAGGCATAACGAAACCCGTCGATCAGATAGAAAAAAGGATTGAACTGGGTGAAAATATAGGCGAACTCCGGCAATTGCTTGACCGAGTAGAAGGTGCCTGAGAGGAACGTGAGCGGCGTGATGATGAAATTGGTAATAGCCTGAAGGTGGTCAAATTTCTCGGACCACACGCCCGCCAGCATGCCGAGCAGAGCCAACATCAAAGACGCTCCGATGGAAAAGAAGAGAACCGCCCAGATATGGGCAATGCTAAAGCCCACGAAGGGCAGCATGCCCAGGGCAGTCACGAAGCCCACTAACACACCCCGCGTCACCCCAGCCATGGCAAAGCCAATGTTGAGTTCGCCCGCCGACAGAGGTGGCATCAGCACATCAACAATATTGCCTTGGATCTTGGAAATCATGATGGAGGACGAGGTGTTGGCAAAAGCGTTTTGCAACA
>CAZFHW010000003.1:0-47206 GCA_964518885.1 uncultured Parvibaculum sp.
GCAACGCCCAGCGCCACGGTGACTGCGGCCGCGATGCCGATCCGGCCAATCGGTTCTTTCAGCATGTAGGCAGAAAGGATGGCGGCGAAAATCACGCTGGTCTCGCGCAGGGCGGAGATGGGTCCGAGTGGAGCCACGCTCATTGCCCAGATGACGATGGCATAAGCAACCATTTGCAGGGCGCCGCCGCCGAAGGCCACTGTCCAGACGGACCGGGTGGCCCGCAGGGATTTCCAGCCCCGCTGTTTGAGCCCGATGGCGAAGAAAAGGCTGCCGTCCAGCAGGAATAGCCAGAAAACGTAGGTGAGGGGTGATTCTGCAACCCGGCCGCCAATTCCATCGGACATTGTGTACGTGGCGATGAAGCCTGCTGTGATCAGGGCGTAGAGGGTGGCTTTACGTTCTTCGGCGGTTCCGCCCCGTTTTTTCCAGGCCAAGCTCATGATGCCGCCGGTCACAAGGACCAGGCCGCCGATTGCCCAGAGAGACAGAGTTTCACCCAGCAGGAGAAAGGCCCCGATGGCCACCAGCAGCGGGGCTGAGCCCCGGGCGATGGGATAGACGTGGCCCAGATCGCCGTGGGTGTAAGCGCGGGCGAGGAAGAGCTTGTACCCGGTGTGGGGGATGAGGGTGAAAGCAAGAATGGCCCAGGTTTCCAGGTTCGGGAGCGGCAGGAAGGGCAGAACGGGCAGGGCCATAAGGGCTGTGGTGCCGGTCATGAGGGCCAGAGAACTTAAGCGGTCATCGCCTGCGCGCACCATGGCATTCCAACTGGCGTGCATCAGCGCTGTCAGCAGAACGAGGCCGATCAGGGTAAAGCTTAGCTCGGTTGTGAAACCAGATGTCATGGACGTGTCGCTTACCGGAGAGTCGAGGCGCGGACCATAGACGCGCGGCGCGGGTGTGCCTATGGCTCATTGTGGCATTGCCGGATGCAAAATTTGTAGGATGGGTCGCTCAGGCTCGTGCGACAACATGGTTAATCCAAGTTGGAATCAATATTCTTCATCAACTTGATTTTGTTGATCTTTTCTCTCTTCTTCATGCTTTGGATTAGAAGAGGGTGTGAGCGGGGCGTTGCATAAATATTCTGCACAGGAGGCGGGTTTGTTTCCCGGAGGTGGTTGCGAAAAAGCAAATTGCTTCAACAGAGTCCGCTACTGTCTTCATTTGGTTTGTTGCTGGCCCTGGTAAGGGGACGACTACCGTTGAACGATGCAAGCCACACCGAAGAAAAGTCGCAAAAAAGCCGCGCTGGCTCTGGTTACGTGGCGCACGTTTATAATATAGAATGACATCAGGATTATTCTGCGACCCGCGGTTGAATTTTCACACCGAACTTTCGGCGGGTATCAAAAGGGAGCGATCCATGCTCGGTCACGTGTTGGGGGCGTCAGTAATGACGATGTGTCAGATGAACGATCGCAAGATTGTTGATGCGGGAAAGGCAGTTCTGACAGCCGGTAAGCGGGCCGGTGCTATCCTGCTGATCGCGGGACTGGCGGCCTGTTCGACGGCTCCTGACTGGGCGCGCCCATCGTTGATTTACGGGGATGATGCGTCAGCCGCTGCGGCAGATGCGTCAGAAGACAAGGATTTTCCCCAGCTTGCGGATGTGCCGGAAAAGCCAACAGGCATCACTTCGGCGGAGGAGCGGCAGCGGGTATCTGATGGTCTTGCGGCTGACCGGGAACGGGCACGTTATAGCGATGAAGTATTGAGAGGCGGGACAGAAACACCTGCTCAGGCGCCACGCAGCACCCTTCCTGCTCCTATTCCAGCCATTGCGACGACCAATGTGATAACGGCGCCAGCGACACCAGCTGAAATTGTTGAAGCCGCCAACGTCGAAAATTCGGCAGAAATAGGCGTTATTCCCGCACCTTTGCGGGGTGGACGCCCGCTCCCAGGGAGAGAAGTTGCCACCCAGGTGGAGGCGCCTGCAACAAGACCCTCTGCCACCACAGAAGTGACGGTTTCTCCTGTCACGGTTTCAGCACCTGCACCTGCTACTCAGGCTGCGGTTGAGCCGAGCCCAGCACCTGTTGCAGCTGAGCCTGTAGCACGTGCTCGAGTTGCTTCGGCGCCGGCCCAGCCTGCTGCGCGCCGGGCTGCAGTGCCAGCGCTGCCTGAAGGCGAACGTCGGGTCCGGTCGGAAGCAAACCCAACGATTGTTGATGAGCGGGTTACTCAGGTGAATGCCGCTTCTGTTGCCGTGCAATCACCGGCACCTGCCGTTGCGGCAGTTGTGGCCCCGGTAAACGCACCCGCACCTGTTGTTGCGACGAGTTCCAGCCGTCCACAGGATCGCTTCGAGCGGTCGTCGGCGCCTGCGCTGACAAACGATGCGTTGGAAGCCGCCGGGCCGGTGGTCAGTTCGCGCTACGGCACCACTTCCGGTGTTGTGACTGGCGCTGCTGATCCCCAGGATCCGGTGCAGGTCAATATGGACGCGCTTTTGGGGCTTCCTGGTCCGGGTGCCTCACTGCAGCCGCCAAGCGGGGCGCAAGTGGCCGCTATATACGCAAACCAAGGCGGACCGGGCAATATTCCCCCCTATGTGGTCAATTTTGGTCATGGATCGGTGCAGCTGACATCGGCTGATCGCCAGATCATTGCGCAGGCTGCGAAAGCGGTTGTTGATCTTGGTGGCGTTGTTCGAATTGTTGGCCACGCCTCCAGCCGGACGGGGGACCTGGACGTTGGCAAACATTTGCTCGCCAACTTCAAGGTCTCGCTTGACCGTGCAACAATGGTTGCGAATGCATTGATCCTGAGTGGGGTTGAGCCGTCGCGGGTGTTTGTGGAGGCCATGGGAGACGCTGTCCCGGTCTATTACGAATCCATGCCTGCGGGAGAAGCGGGAAACCGGCGAGCGGAGATATTTATCGAATAACCTGCCGGTTTTGCTGATCTCGACCATTCTTTGGCCGTTTTCGGCAGTTTATCCTTTGCATTCCTGATCTATCGCGTCGCGCGACCTCCTGCCGCTGGAAACTCATAGTCCCGGCAATTTATTGGGGGTATAACGGCGCAATCTTGGAAGCTACCCCATACCGTTTCAGACCAAGTTTGGCCGTTTTTTTTGGGCCACCCACCTTTTGCCAGGGCTATCCAGCCGGAGTTCTTTGAGATGACAGAGGAATTTCACCGCATCAAGCGCCTCCCTCCTTACGTTTTGGAGGTGGTCAATCGGGCCACAGCGAAGGCGCGTGCGGAAGGCCGGGATATTATCGATTTCGGCATGGGCAATCCGGACATGCCGACGCCCCAGCATATTGTCGATAAGCTGATTGAGACCGTTGCTGATCCGCGGACCCACCGGTATTCGTCCTCGCGGGGCATTCCTGGCCTCAGGCGGGCTCAGGCTGCCTATTATGAGCGGCGGTTTGGGGTGAAGCTGGACCCAGAAACGCAGGTTATTGCCACGCTTGGCTCCAAAGAGGGGCTGGCGAACCTCGCACAGGCGATTTCTGCGCCGGGTGATGTGATCCTGGTGCCCAACCCCAGCTACCCGATCCATGCTTTTGGGTTCATTATTTCCGGTAGTGTTGTCCGGCATCTGCCGGGTGAACCGGGTGAAGAATATCTGCGCGCGCTCAATCGTGCGCTGCGCCATTCGGTTCCTGCACCTTCTGCGCTGGTCCTGAATTATCCTTCAAATCCAACGGGTTATGTGGCGACTCTCGATTTTTACAAAGAAGTCGTGCAGATCGCCAAGCAGCACAATTTGATTTTGATTTCTGACCTTGCCTATGCGGAGATCTATTTCGACGATACGCCACCCCCACCTTCCATTCTGGAGGTGCCGGGCGCGATTGATATTGCGGTGGAGTTTACGTCGCTGTCCAAGACCTTTGCGATGCCGGGCTGGCGGATGGGCTTTGCCGTAGGCAATGAGCGCCTGATTGCGGCGCTGGGCCGGGTCAAATCCTACCTGGATTATGGCGCTTTTACGCCGATTCAAGTGGCGGCTACAGCAGCGCTTAACGGACCAACGGACTGTATCGAGGAAATCCGCGGGATTTATCAGGCACGTCGCGACATTCTGATCGAGTCCATGGCTCGCGCCGGGTGGGATATTCCCAAGCCGAAGGCCGGCATGTTTGCCTGGGCACCGATCCCCGAGAAGTTCAAACACCTTGGGTCTTTGGCTTTTTCCATGCTTTTGCTTGAGCACGCGGACATTGCTGTCGCGGCGGGTGTGGGGTTTGGCGAATATGGCGACGACCATGTTCGCATCGGTTTTGTTGAAAACGAGCAGCGGATTCGGCAGGCTGCCCGAAATGTGAAAAAATTCCTAGCGGACGCGGACAAAATCCTGGCGGACTATGATCCCTCGGGTGGAACCGTCGTTCCTTACTCTGGGCAGAAAGCGTAATTGATGACAAAACCACTGCGTATTGGCCTTGCGGGGTTGGGCACGGTCGGCGGTGGCGTCGGCAAGATATTGGAACAGCAGGGTGACCGTCTGGCGGCTCTGTCAGGACGACCGATCGTGATTTCGGCCATTAGCGCCCGTGATCGCACCAAAGACCGCGGTTTTGATCGATCTGGGGCGGTCTGGTTCGATGATCCCATCGCCATGGCAGGGCAAGCCGACATCGACGTCTTCGTGGAGTTGATAGGCGGTGCTGATGGTCCGGCAAAAGTCGCTGTGGAGACTGCTCTGGCGGCTGCCAGGCACGTTGTTACGGCCAACAAGGCTCTTGTCGCCCATCATGGGGCGAACCTGGCGGCCATTGCCGAGCAGAGCGGGGCGGCTTTGAACTATGAGGCGGCGGTCGCCGGTGGCATTCCCATCATCAAGGCGATGCGCGAGGGATTGGTGGCAAACCGCATCCATTCTGTCGCGGGCATCCTCAATGGCACCTGCAACTATATTCTGACGGAAATGGAGGCCACAGGTGCCGACTTTTCTGATGTTCTGGGGGATGCCCAGAAACTGGGATATGCGGAAGCTGACCCGAGTTTTGATGTTGGTGGCACAGATGCGGCCCACAAGCTTGCGATCCTTGCCAGTATTGCGTTCGGTACACGGGTCGATTTTGGCTCAGTGTACGTTGAAGGCATTGAGACGATTGGCATTGATGACATCCATTTCGCGGCGGAATTTGGCTATCGGATCAAATTGCTGGGTATTACTGCACTGAATGACCAGGGCTTGGTCGAGCAACGGGTGCATCCTGCCCTTGTGCCCCTGACGTCACCGCTTGCGGCCGTGTCGGGTGTGACGAATGCGGTTTCGGTGCAGGGCAGTGCGGTGGGCAATGTGGTGCTCGAAGGCCCTGGTGCTGGAGAAGGGCCCACGGCCTCTGCGGTTGTCGCTGATCTGGTGGATATTGCCCGGGGGATTGTATTTCCGCCGTTTGGGTTGCCGCATTCTGCGTTGAGTGATCCACGCCCTTCCAATATGGCGGATCATTCCGGCTCCTACTATTTGCACGTGAAAGCTGCCGACCGGGCGGGAAGTATGGCCGAAATCACCAAAGCTCTCGCGGATGCCGGCGTGTCCATTGAACAGATTGTTCAACACCCGGATCGGGGACAGGGGGGGGAATGGCTGCCTGTCGTGGTCCTCACGCACGAGACACGGGAAGCGACCATGCAAAAAGCCCTCTCCTTGCTTGAGGAACATGCGGATGTGGTGAGCGCGCCGGTTGTGATCCGCATAGAAGATCGCTAAAACTCGCCCAACAAAAGATTAATGAAACGTTTGAGATAGACGGGGACTCCGATGACAACGAAGAAATCCACTAAGACGGCAGGTTTAAGCCGCACCCTGGCGTTGGAACTTGTCCGGGTCACCGAACGCGCGGCTGTCGCTGCTTCCAGGCTTTCGGGCCGGGGCGATGAGAAGGCTGCCGACCAAGCCGCTGTTGATGCCATGCGCCAGGAGTTGAACGCATTGGATATTGACGGCGTCATCGTGATTGGCGAAGGCGAACGCGACGAGGCTCCGATGCTTTATATCGGGGAAGAGGTCGGCACCAAGAACGGTCCGAAAGTTGATATTGCCCTCGACCCGCTGGAAGGCACGACGCTTACCGCAAAAAACATGCAGAACGCCCTGGCCGTTGTTGCCATGGCGGAAGGTGGCACGCTTCTCAACGCACCTGATGTCTATATGGACAAGATTGCTATTGGAGGTGGCTTCCCTGACGGGATCGTCGATCTCGACTCTTCAGCGAGTGACAACATCAAGGCCCTGGCGCAGGCCAAGGGTGTGGACGTTGGCGAGATTTGTGTCTGTGTGCTCGACCGCCCCCGCCATGCCAAACTGATTGCAGAAATTCGCAAAGTGGGTGCACGCGTGGCACTTATCACCGATGGAGACATTGCGGGCGTGATCGCCACGACCGATGCCTCAACTGGCATCGATATGTATATTGGCGTGGGGGGCGCACCGGAAGGCGTGCTTGCCGCCGCTGCGCTGCGTTGCATTGGGGGTCAGATGCAAGGTCGCCTGATAACCGATAATGACGACCAGAAAAAGCGTGCCGCACGCATGGGTATCAAGGATTTTGATACCAAATTTTCTATGATGGAAATGGCAAGCGGCGACGTCATCTTTGCAGCAACCGGCGTCACCGATGGATCGATGCTCGACGGCATCAGGGTAACCGCGGAGGGTGTTTCCACCCACACGGTTGTTATGCGGTCATTGACCGGGACGGTTCGGCATATCAAAGCCTTTCACCGCGCTGATTCAAAGTTCGCAAACGATTGATAGCGGGAGCTTGTCTTGCCAGATTCACTTTTTGTGAATGCACTTAATGGTCGTGCATTCTGACCCAAAAACCGCAAACACTTTTTGGGAATGCACTTGAGGAGGCGGTGTGGACTACGAACCGGACAGTGGGTTTCTTGGCGTTGGGCGGTCCCTAACCGGGCGTCGCTGGATGCCCCGGCTGTCTGATGATCGTCTGGCCCTTCAACTTGCTCAGCAGACGGATATTCCAGAACTGCTTGCGCGGGTCTTGGCAGCACGCGGCGTGACAACGGAAACGTGCGAAGCGCATCTTAATCCGACGCTAAAAATATTTCTTCCAGACCCCTCGTCTCTCATTGATATGGACCGGGCGGCTGAGCGTATCGCGGACGCGATCACGTCCAGTGAGCATGTCGCGGTGTTCGGGGACTATGATGTTGATGGGGCAACCTCGTCGGCACTTCTGAAACGCTATTTCGAAATGGCGGGCTCCCCGTTGCGCATCTATATTCCCGACCGGATTAAGGAAGGTTATGGCCCTAACGCGCCCGCCTTTTTGAAATTGAAAGACCTGGGCGTATCGCTCATCATCACCGTTGATTGTGGCACAATGGCGCATAAGCCTTTGGGCATTGCAAAAGAGCGCGGCCTGGATGTGGTGGTTGTGGACCATCACCAAGCTGAGGTTCTGTTGCCGCCAGCCTTTGCCATTGTGAACCCCAACCGCTTGGACGACACCAGCGGTCTCGGCCAACTGGCGGCTGTGGGAGTGGTTTTTCTTTTGCTGGTGGCGCTCAACCGGACACTGCGCGCGCGGGGCTGGTTTGAGGGGGATCGGGCTGAGCCAAAGCTCCTTGATCTTCTTGACCTGACGGCACTTGGGACGGTGTGTGATGTGGTGCCGCTGACGGGGCTTAATCGGGCGTTTGTCACACAGGGACTGAAAGTCTTGGGAGCGCGAAAAAATATTGGGCTTGCGGCGCTCGGTGATGTTTCAAAACTGGAGGGTGCGCCCGGTACCTATCATGCGGGCTTTCTGCTGGGGCCGCGTGTGAACGCTGGAGGTCGCGTTGGTCGCGCCGACCTCGGCGCACGGCTTCTCACAACCCATGATGCCTCTGAGGCGGACGAGATTGCCGCCGCTCTGGATACCTACAACCGGGAACGCCAGGCGATTGAGGCCGTGGTGTTGGAACAGGCACTTGAACAGGTAGAGGTCTCGCTTGCGCGCTCCGGGGCAAATCAGGCACCGCCGTTGATTATCGCCTCAGCGAAGGGATGGCATCCGGGGGTCATTGGTATTGTTGCCAGCCGCCTCAAAGACAAATTTGAGCGCCCGACATTTGTGATCGCCTTTGACGGGAAAGGTGTGGGAAAAGGGTCTGGCCGGTCGATCCCCGGCGTGGATCTTGGCCGTGCTGTGACGGCTGCGCTGGAAGCGGGGCTTTTGACCAATGGCGGGGGGCACGCAATGGCGGCAGGGCTGACGCTGGCAGAGAGCAAGCTGGAGGCGTTCCATGAGTTTCTGAATACCCGGATCGCTGATGATGTGTTGTCGGCGGGGGAGACGCGCCTTTTAAAGCTGGACGGGGCGCTGACGACCCAGGCGGCCTCTCGGGAGCTGTTTGAGCTGTTGGAGCAGGCGGGGCCCTATGGGGCTGGAAATCCAGAGCCACGCTTTGCCGTACCGCGCGCCCGGGTGGTTCGTGCTGACCGGGTGGGGCAGAATCACGTGCGCTGCATCCTTGCCGGGGATGAAGGCGGACGGCTGAAAAGCATTGCCTTTCGGGCAGCAGATTCGCCTCTGGGAGAGGCACTTTTGAACGGAAGAGGGGCTCTTTTTCATATCGCCGGGCGCCTGCGAGCAGACGATTGGCAGGGCCGTAGGGACGTGCAGCTGCAGATAGATGATGCTGTTCAGCTTTAGTTGCACGAAACCCGATAATATCTAGAGAAACAGGGGTTTGGGCTCTTGCATTCCCCCAATTGAGCCATTATTAAAGCCGCACTGTGCGCCCTTCGTCTATCGGTTAGGACGCCAGGTTTTCAACCTGGAAAGAGGGGTTCGACTCCCCTAGGGCGTACCAGTATCTCCCCCACCCAAATTATTGTTTGGATACCTCGGCTGATTTGCCGGGGGATGTGGTTCCGTATCGGATTGCGGTTCGGCAATTGGCATCGCCATGGCGATCTGCCACCATGAGCCCTACCAATTCATTTTAAGGATATGAAGCCATGAAGGTCGAAGGTGGATGTTATTGCGGTGAGCTGCGTTACTCCGTTGAGGGCGACGCTCTGTTCAAGGCTCAATGCCATTGCCGCGAATGCCAATATATTGCCGGGGGTGGTCCTAACTTCACCATGGGCATGCCCGAAGCTGCCTTCAGCTACACCAAAGGTGAGCCGAAGCAATTCAAACGCACAGACATTGATCCTTCAGTGACACGTGAGTTCTGCCCGAACTGCGGCACAAGCATACTGTCACGGGCACCGGGTGCGCCGGGAATGGTTCTGCTCAAAGTGGGCACGATGGATGACCCCACACTCTTTGAAGGCCCACAGGTGGCGATCTATACGTGCGACAAGCAGGCCTTCCATGTGATCCCTGAAGGTGTTGCAAGCTTTGACAGACTGCCGGGCTAAAACCCTCAGCGCGTTGCGTTGATGTCAAAATGGATGGTGATGTCGCTTCCGATCATGGGGCTCAAGGCACCTGTGCCGACACCATAATCGTTTCGGTCGATGGTGAGGGCGCCGGTGACGTGGGCGGCGTCCCCCTCAATGATGAGGCTAAACGGTAAAGCGACATCCCGGGTCGTTCCCTTGAGGGTGAGGGTGCCGTTGGCGATGTAGCCTGCTTCTGCTGTCTGTATGTCGGCTGCGACAAAGGACGCGGTGGGATGTGTTGCAACATCAAACCAATCTGGCCCGGGAAGGGCGCCGTCACGTTCAGGTGAGCCGCTACGGGCGCTTGCGGTGTCAATTGTGACCGTGATCTCTGCGGTCTCCAGCGCGTCGGGATCAAAAAGAATACCTGCCGTGAATTTCTCAAACTGTCCCTCAAACGGAGCCCCGGCCTGGGTGCCTGAAAATGACAATGTGCTGGTGTCCGGGGTGAGTGTCCATTCGCTGGCAAAAGCACTGCCAGACATAAAAAGGGTCGCAATCAGGGCTCTAAAAAACATGCCGATATCCTGTTGAAGATTGATCTGATGTCAGTGTGCGCCTGGCAACATGCGACGCAAGACGTCATCTCTCAATAAAAAGTGATGCCGGAGGGCTGCCGCCACGTGCAGAAAGACCGCGGCGGCGGCTGACCAGGCCAGCAACCAGTGGGCCCATTCGCTAAATCCCAACCACAGGTCCTTGTCGGGATTGGTCACAATCAGTTCAATGTGAGGGAGGGTGACGAGATCGAATATGCGCGTGGGAATGTTGAAAGGCGAGGCGGAGACAATGATCCAGCCGCTGAGAGGCATGGCGACGAGAACGCCGTAGAGACCAATATGGGTGAGTTTGGCAGCAACCTGCTCCCATAGCGCCATGTCTGGGGGCATCACCGGGCTCGTGTCGACGAGGCGCCAGACGAGCCGCAGCAGGACCACGAGAAAAATGCAGACCCCGAATGACTTATGCAATTGATAGAGCGGGAAGAGGTTGGGATCGGATAATTCCAAGCCGGACATGTAAGCACCGAGCCCCAGATTTCCCAGAAAGAAGAGGGCAACAGTCCAATGGAAGCCGATGGCAGCCAGGCCATACCGCGTTTCGCTGTTGCGCCAGGATGCTTTGCGAACCACGCTAGTTGGCATGATTGACGCCAGGAGGAGCCCAGTAGCTGGGGGTCCAGTTGCGGGCCAGTTCTTTGCCTTCCAGGCGTTCTATGAGCGTGATGGAGCTGGTCAGATACTGACGCAACCCGTCACTCTGCTCAATCACACCCAGCGTGAGGCGAAGTGGGTTCACGTCATAGAGGCGCAGCCACTTGCCCACCTCAATGGGGCTTTTATCTGGCCCGAGACCAATGGCATAGAGTGACAGAAGTGTTCGTTGTGCCTGAAATTGTCCAGCCTTGGCAGCGCGCAAGACCCAGGTTTTCCCGTCTTCGAAGCTCTGCGATGAGGCCACTGTTTCGACATCAAAAGTCGCGCCTCGTTCGGAAGGCAATCCGCCGATCGACATGAGGCAAAGCCCCAACGCATGTTGGGCGGACTCAAAACCACGACCGTTCATCGCAATGGGCTTGAGGCGTTCGATCGCGCCCTCGCAATCTCCCTCATTTTTGAGCTCGAACCCCTCCCAATAGGCTGCTTGGGGATCGCGGTAATTTGCCCGGGCGCGGACATCCAGATGAGGAGAGGTTCTGGGATTTTCTATGCCATCAGCGGCAGCTGTGATGGGGCTGCCAATAATGATGACCGTCAACGCAAAGCTGACAAAAATGCACGAAAAGGCCGAGGACACATGTTTCATACTGAAAATGTATCCCGACCTGATTTCGCTTTCAATGTGTTCTATGGCCCAAAATTCTGCTGTAATGCTGAAATCACCGATAATGGATCAGGTAGCGACTGCCGCTTACCACATATCCGCCGCCGCGGGAGTTGTAACACATGGTACCGCCGACCCTGGCCGCGCGTCCGTTCCAATGACCGAACTTGTTGATCGGATGACAGCCGGAGCTTCCACCTCGGGTCTGGTAGGCCTGTGGATGGTAGCTGTTGCTGCCCCCGCCGGAGTAGCTGTAGTGCCGACGTGTGTGCCCGTAATAACGCGGCGTTGATCCGCGATAGTGTTGACCACCGCGGGGCCGCTGAGGGGCATAGTAGGGGCGATGATGCCGTCCATACCTCTGGCGCTGAGCGCGCGGGTAGCCATACCCATTATTCCAACCCACCAGAGCCCCTATGACCGCGCCGGCTATGAAGGCACCGCCTCGCCCGTTTCCTCTGCGATGATTTCCGCCGCCGTGGTTCCCACGACTACGATGACCGCTCGCCTGATGGCCTCCGCCATGTCCGTTTCCGTAGCCTCCTGATGCGAAAGCCGTGCTCGACATGCCTGCCATCGAGCCCACCACCAGGCAGGCGCTTAATGCCAATTGTACTAGTTTCATCGTACATCTCCCGTTCCCTAGGCCGACCAGAACTTGGAGATCGGCGATTTGTTGTCAGGGGAAGGGTGTTGTTTTTCGCTTGAACACGAAATGAACAGGTTGTTCAGGTTGGCTCACCAGTGGCCGATATTTTCCATGGAAGCCCACGGTTCTTGTGCTGGCAAGGGGGCGCCTGCCTGCAGCAATTCAACCGACACATTGTCGGGCGAGCGGATAAAGGCCATGCGTCCATCGCGCGGCGGTCGATTGATCGTCACGCCCGCTTTTGCCAGGCGATCGCAGGTTTCGTATATGTTATCTACCTGATAGGCGAGGTGGCCGAAATT
This sequence comes from uncultured Parvibaculum sp., assembly GCA_964518885.1. Taxonomy (GTDB): domain Bacteria; phylum Pseudomonadota; class Alphaproteobacteria; order Parvibaculales; family Parvibaculaceae; genus Mf105b01. The sequence goes on from CAZFHW010000003.1 coordinate 12,155, forward strand.
TCGGCCTTCGTCCAGTTCTTCGGAGTCCCAATTGTATGTGAGCTCAATCTGGGCTTCTTCCTGTCCTTCTGGTGCCAGAAAGACGAGCGTAAAACGACCCTCTTCAACGTCGAACCGGCCGACATTTTTGAGACCCAAATGATCGCAGTAAAATTTTAGTGAGGCGTCAAGATCAGTGACGCGAACCATTGTGTGCAGATAACGCATATTTTTGGATGGCCTTCTGGTACGGGGTTGGCAATATGGGTTTGGTTTTGCGTATCATTTCCCGTGTGGAGCGCCAGGTCAAAGAAACTGGCTAAAAAAGTGAATGTTTACGGAGGTAAAACCATGTCTGTCGAGCTGAAATCCCTGATTGATCAGAGCAAGCGCGTGGTGGCCTTCACCGGGGCGGGCATTAGTACAGAATCAGGCATTCCGGATTTCCGCAGTCCCGGAGGTCTCTGGACGAAAATGGCCCCGATTGATTTTCGTGACTTTATGGCCTCGGAAGAAATGCGGGCTGAATCCTGGCGGCGGAAGTTTGGGATGGATGGTCATTTCTCATCTGCAGAGCCCAACAAGGGGCACATGGCGCTTGCCAAACTGGTGGACACCGGGAAAATCACGCACATCATCACTCAGAACGTCGATAATTTGCATCAGAACTCGGGGGTTCCCGATGCTCGTGTGATCGAACTGCACGGCAACAGCACCTATGCGACCTGCCTCAATTGTGGTGTGCGTTACGAGCTTGATGAAATCCGTACCCATTTTGAAAAACATGCCCGCGCCCAGGACTGCACCTTTTGCGCGGGAATACTGAAATCAGCCACGGTCTCCTTTGGTCAGGCGATGCCCGAGCATGAAATGGAACGGGCAAGCGAGGCGACCTTGAACTGCGATCTCTTTTTGGCCATTGGGTCTTCGTTGCAGGTCTATCCGGCCGCGAGTTTCCCCGTTCTTGCCAAGGAAAACGGCGCACGGCTTGTCATCCTCAACAGAGAGGAGACGGACCTCGATCCGATAGCCGATCTTGTTCTGCATGCGGAGATTGGAGCGACCCTGGCACCTATTGCGCAACTGAACTAACGCGCGTTGGCCCAGCCACCGGCAAGCGGGATGACCTGCCCGGTGATGAAACCCGCTTGTGGTCCGGCCAGAAACGCAATGAGTGCGGCGGCTTCTTCTGGTTTTCCCAGACGTCCTAGCGGAATGTTTTTCAGGATTTTTTTGCGGGTGGTTTCATCTGCCATAAGCTCCGGCGGAAAATAGTCCGGGCTTTCAATAAAATTCGGGGCAATGGCGTTTACCTGAATATTGTCCCGCGCAAGTTCACGGGCAAGCGACAGCATGAGGGAGTTTGCGGCTCCCCGCGCGGAAGCATACATCGAATAATTGGGAAGCCCGTTCAGTGGCGCAGCTGACGTGAGGAAAATGATTTTTCCTGACCCGGAATTTTTCATGGTGGGCACAACGGCGCGGGTGACGCGGAAAGGTTTGAACAGGAGGGCTTCATACGTGGCTTCCAGGTCTTCGTCCTTGGCGGTGTCGACAGGTGCGCGCAATGCAGGGAAGGCGTCGTTGTTAATAAGGACATCAATGCGGTTGGCTTCTTCGAGAACACGTCCTGCGGCAACAACCGGATCAGGGCCGGGTACCGCCTTGAGACCTGGTAGGGCAGATTCTGCCTTTTCCCGGCTTTGGGGATCTGCAAAAGCGGGATCTGTTCCATAGACTGTTGCGCCTGCGTCGAGCAGTGCTTTTGCTCCCGGGCGGCCGACGAAATGCTCAATGTCGGTGACGAGAATATTCAATCCCTCAAGGTCGCCCATAGTCCGTCCTCTGTATTTTGGTTCCGCGTTTTTCATGTACCATTGTCGGAACGTTACATGAGGGAAACGGAACAGTATATGACCGACAAGAACGAGACACCCTGGTGGAAGGGTGCAGTTGTCTATCAGATTTACCCACGGAGCTATTTGGACAGTACAGGGTCGGGTGTCGGTGATCTGGATGGGATCAGGCGCAGGCTGGATTACATTGCGTCATTGGGTGTGGATGCCATTTGGCTTTCACCGATTTTTCCCAGTCCCAATCGAGACTATGGCTATGATGTCGCGGATTATTGCGATATTGCACCGGAAATGGGATCGCTGGAGACGTTTGATGCACTTCTGGAAGAGACCCATGAACGCGGTCTCAAGCTCATTCTCGATCAGGTTCTCGCGCACAGTTCGGACCAACATGCTTGGTTCAAAGAGAGTCTTCTGTCTCGTGATGGCGAAAAGGCAAACTGGTATGTCTGGGCCGATCCGCAGGAAGACGGGACACCTCCCAATAACTGGATGGCGGCTTTTGGCGGACCTGCCTGGTCATGGCATCCTCTGCGTCGCCAGTACTATCACCACAAATTCCTGAAACAGCAGCCAAAGCTGAATTTTCATGAACCAGCAGCGGTTGCGGCCCTGATGGATACGTTGCGTTTCTGGCTTGACCGGGGGGTGGATGGATTTCGTCTGGATGTTGCCCATGCTTATGTGCATGACGCGTCGCTGGCTGATAACCCGCCGGTTCCCCTTGACGAACGAACGGCTCTTGATTGGTCACACGCGCCCCGGTTGCAACGCCATGTGCATGATTCCGGTTTGGCTGAGAACCGGATTGCGATGGAGAGTGTGCGGGCGGTTATGGATGAGTATGAGGACCGACTGGCATTTGGAGAGTTTGCTGAAACACCAGAGATGATTGGGACGTATGTAGGCGAGCCAGACCGATTGCATACGGCTTATACGTTTGATTTTCTTGAGGACCGCACTTTGGCCCCCACGATTTTTCAGTCCTACTATGAGAATGTGATCGGGAAGAACGGCAACCCTTGGCCCTGCGTCACATTTTCAAATCATGACATCACGCGCCCTGTGACCCGTTGGGGGGGCAAACGAGGTGATGATGCGCTTGCCAAATTCGGCTTGGCGTTATTGTTGGCACTGAAGGGCACCGTTCTTCTTTATCAGGGTGAGGAACTCGGTCTGCCAAACGTGGATATCAAACGGGAGGATATTCGCGACCCTGTGGGAGATCTCTACTTCCCCTTTGGCAAAGGGCGGGATGGGTGCCGCACACCGATGCCGTGGATCGAGAAGGCTCCACAAGGCGGCTTCAGCACAGGTACGCCCTGGTTGCCCATTCCCGACTATCACGTGTCACGCGCGGTTGATGTTCAAGAGGTTGTTGAAGGATCGGTGCTGAAGTTTACGCGAGAGGCGATTTTCTTCCGCTCGCGTTTCCCGGCGCTTCAGACTGGCGAGATCAAGTTCTGTTCTGCCGAGGGAGGTGTGCTTGCCTTTGAGAGGGTGCTTGGGGATGAAACGATCCTCTGCATTTTCAACTCAGGGACCGAACCTGTGACATGGGTGAGTGATCTGGTTCTGGAAATACGCAACGGGAAACGTGTCCTCTGTGGCATTGAGACAGGCGATGTTGAGATTACCGAGGGTGGTATGATCCTCGGCCCACGAAGTGCGGCCTTTTTCTCCAACGCCTAATCTTCGCTCTGCTTCTCCAACATTTGTGGTGTGTCGATATCGGTGAGGGCGCCGTGCCCGTCTACAGCGACTTCACAAACCAGGTCGGCGTTTTCTGCGATCAGGTGTTTGGCGCCAACATCACCTTCCAGGGTTTGAAGCTCTGGAAAAAACGCGGCATCCCACAAAACCGGGTTGCCGCGTTTGCCATTCACGGTGGGCAGACAGATGTACCTGTCCTCCTCGTGATTGTGAGCGGCGATCAACTGATTGATCAGGTTGGCATCAACCCATGGCATGTCGCCCAGCAGGACAATTGCGGCGTCTACCGGTGGCGTTAGCTCTGAGGCGGCTTTGATGCCGGCCCGCACGGACCCGCTGAGGCCGTCGCCAAACTGGGGGTTGTGTGCATAGGTCATCGGGCGCCCGCCCAGAGCGGCCAGCACTTCGTCCTTCTGGTGGCCTGTGACGAGAATGATTTCGTCGGCGTTGGACGAAAGGGCCGCATCTGCGACATGGGCGACCATTGGCCTACCCCTAATCATTGCAGTCAGTTTATTGATTTCGCCCATGCGTCTGGACTGACCGGCGGCGAGAATGATGGCAGCCACGCGAGGCTGGGAGGTGTCTGAAATTTTGTGCGCCCTCGGTTGGGGTCTGGAAGGAATTTCTTTCAGGAGGCCGCCGACCCCCATGGCCTGAATGTCGGAAGACTGTACCTCCAATCCAGCGGCCAGGCGTTGCAGTACCCAGTCGGCGCCGTTTAGCCGTGGCGAACGGGCACAGCCGGGAAGACCCAACACGGGGCGATGATCGATCTCAGCCAGAAGAAGGAGGTTGCCTGGATCAACCGGCATGCCGAAATGTTTGATAGTTCCCCCTGCGGCGACGATGCCAGCCGGGACAACGTCGTATCGATCCCCCGTGGCGCTGGCGCCCAGGAGGAGGGTGAGGTCACTTCCATCGGGTGTTTCTGCCAGGCAATCCGAAATCTCTCTTTCGTCGTGGGAGCAGTGGCGGACAGATATGAGTTTGATACCCAGAGTCTGTAGCCGATGGGTAATGACGTGCTCTGCCTTGGTGAGCAGGCTGGGTTTCAAGTGGGGTTGGGTGGTCAGGATGAGATCTGCCCGCTGCATGGCAAAGGGGGCGACAGAGATGGGGTTGGCTTTGTCCTCTATCAGTTTTATCGCCTGATCGAGAAGCTCTTGAGATACGGCAAAGGGAATTATTTTGACGGTCGCGAGCATCTGTTGTTCGTGCACGCTTTCCTGGTTTGCGAGAGTGGCCACGGTGATTGCTTCATCCACAGTGTTGATCGCTGAAATGAGATCTACATCCAGGGTGAGCACGCCACTTTCGGTAGCATGAATATTGGCCCGGCCCGTGAAGGGGGCGTTTGCGTGGGCGTGTCGACCGGCGAGGGCATTGGCGAGATAGGCGGCCGCCTCGTCTTCCGGCACATCGGTTTCGTCAAGGTCGGCGGCATAGACGGTTTTGTGTCCTGCCTTGGTGAGAGCCCCGATGTCTTCTGTGCGGAGTTTCAGCCCCTTCCTTAAAAGCTGTCCACCACATCGCACGGAATGCGCAAGGGTCATGCCTTCTGTCTTTGCAACGGGAAAGGCACCGAATTTCATGGCGTCACCTGGCGCAGGGTCTGGGTGATTTCGGCAAGAATGGAGATCGCAATCTCGGCGGGGCTTTTTGCCCCGATGTTGAGCCCGACCGGCCCGTTGATGCGCGAGAGCGCGCCCTCTGTGAGGCCCGCTGCCGAAAGCCGTTCCCGCCGCGCGGCTTGCGTCTTGTTGCTGCCGAGCGCGCCGATATAGAAGCAGGGTGAGGTGAGGGCGACCAGGAGAGCCGGATCGTCCAGTTTTGGGTCGTGGGTGAGTGCGACAAGTGCGGTGCGCGCATCAAGATTGAGCTCATTGACGGCGTCATCCGGCCACGCGACTTTGAGCGTTACTTCTGGAAACCGAGCGGGGGATGCAAACGCTTCTCTCGGATCAATAACTGTCACGTCATATCCGGTTGCCTGCGCCATTGACGCGAGAGGCTGGGCGATGTGCACCGCGCCGATAATGATGAGGCGGAGAGGGGTATTGTAAATATTGAGAAACCACTCCTCCCCGTTGGGTGCTTTGAGGATACGGCTCTTGTCGGTGCGTAGTGCATCATGCGTGGCGGTCACCAACCACTCCGGCGCATCCGTATCGGTCGGGTCGATGATCAGTTGTTGGTTCGTGGTGAGGTTTGTGGCAAGGGCCAGGGGGTGCTTCGCGGCCTGGCCTTCCACAATATGGTTGAGGGTTTCTCTGTTCATGTGTCTAGCACCGGTTCCAGATAGATCCTGATCCGACCGCCACAGGCCAGGCCAACCTCCCAGGCGCGGGCATCCGCGACACCATATTCCAGAATTTCGGGCTTACCCGTTTCGAGCATGTCTGCTGCGCGGGTCACAACATCTCCCTCAATGCAGCCGCCAGACACCGATCCGACAAAGCTCGCATCGTCACAAATGGCGAGTTGACTGCCGACGGGTCTTGGGGCCGACCCCCAGGTTTCGATGACGGTCGCGAGCGCTACTTTTCGACCAGCCGCCACCCACTCGGTTGCCTGGAGCAAAACATTATCGACACTGCGTGGCTCATTCATCTTCATGCTGCCTTGTGTCTCGGATTACCGGGCCCGTTGAGTGCGGCAACGAGCTCTGTCAGCGAGGCGACATTGTGCACCGGCCTGAACTCGTCCACATGGGGAAGCATGGTGCGGATGCCAAGGGCCTTTGGGGCAAATTGGTCGTAGCGAAGCAGGGGGTTGAGCCAGATGAGACGGCGGCTGGAGCGATGCAGGCGGGTAATTTCTTCTTCCAGCCCATGGCCCGCATCCCGGTCGAGACCGTCGGTTACCAGCAACACGGTTGCTCCCTGGCCCAGGACGCGACGCGCCCAGTCAACATTGAAGCGGCGCAGGGTTTCGCCGATGCGGGTGCCGCCATCCCAATCTTCGACCGCGCTGGAGACGGCAGCGAGGGCTTCATCCACATCACGATGCCGCAGGTAGCGTGTGACATTAGTGAGGCGGGTGCCGAACAGGAAGGTGTGAACACGAGACCGGTCATTGGTCAGCGCGTGCAGGAAGTGCAGAAAGGTGCGGGCATAGACGCTCATCGATCCAGATATGTCGCACAACACAACCAGCGGCGGGGGTTGGTGTCTGCGTTCACGCTTTTTTAGGGGAATGATGTCACCGGCCCGAAGCGAGGCGCGCATGGTTGCCCGCATATCAATCAGGTGGCCGCGCTCTGAGGGGCGTGTTCGGCGTGTTTGAACTTTATCCTGAGTAAGGCGCAACTTCGTCAAAGCCTTTTGCGCCTCGGCCAGTTCCGCCGTCGACATTTGTTCAAAATCTTTGGTGTGCAGAATTTCCAGATCCGAGAGGGTTTCGCGTGCATCAATGTCGAGATCGGTTTCGTCAGGGGCGTCGGATAGACGATTATCGTTCAGCAGAGCTTCTGCCAGCCGTCGACTGGTTTTTTCGCTCTCTTCGGTTGGTGGTGTTGCCATTTCCGGCAACATCAGAGCCATCATGCGTTCCAGCAGACGCGGATCACGCCAGAACACATGAAACGCCTGATCGAAAATCTCGCGCGCATCGTGGCGATTGATTAGGGTTGTGTGCAGAGCCCAATAGAAATCATGGTGATGTGAAAACCCGACATGCCGGACGGCCTCAATGGCGTCCAGCGTCTGTTTGGGACCAACGTTCAACCCCGCCCTGCGCAGAACCCGCGCAAAATGCACAATATTGTCGGCGATATGAGCCGGATTTTCGTGGGCTGGGGATGAGGCGCGGGGCATCTCGGTGCTTTCAGTCAGCGGCAACGGGCTTGAGGTTTGCCAGAATTTCTGCGGCCTCTGACCCGCGGACCTTGGCAATGTCGTCTTGATATTTAAGCAGTGTTCCCAGCGTGTCGTTGATACTGCTTTCGTCCAGAGAGACCGCATTGAGCTGGGTGAGAGCTGTGGCCCAATCGAGTGTCTCTGCAATACCTGGCTGTTTGTAGAGGTCACGCTCCCGCAGCGCTTGCACAAAGGCGACAACCTGGTTTGCCAGATCAGCGGCGGCGTTGGGGGCTTTCAAACGAACAATCTCCAACTCGCGCGCAGCATCGGGATAATCCACCCAGTGGTAGAGGCAGCGGCGTTTCAGGGCGTCGTGGATTTCGCGCGTTCGGTTGGAGGTGATGATGACGATCGGAGGTTCTGCTGCCGTGATGGTTCCGATCTCCGGTATTGTCACCTGATAGTCGGAAAGCACTTCCAGCAGATAGGCTTCAAAGGGTTCATCGGTGCGGTCAAGTTCATCAATCAACAGAACAGGCGGGCCGTTTTCATTGGGCTCCAGTGCCTGCAGCAGCGGGCGCCGGATTAAAAATCTATCGTCGAAAACATCCTTAGCAAGCGTATCGCGATCCTCAACGCCTTGTGCTTCCGCAAGACGAATTTCGATCATCTGGGCCTGATAATTCCACTCATACACAGCGGCGGCAATGTCGAGCCCTTCATAACACTGCAAGCGGATGAGCTTGCGGCCAAGTGCTGTGGCTAGAACTTTTGCAATTTCGGTTTTGCCGACGCCCGCCTCACCCTCCAGAAACAGAGGACGCTGCATGGACAGGGCAAGATAGACGATGGTGCCAAGCGAGCGGTCGGCGATATAGGAACCGCGCGATAACAGCTCAACCGTCTCGTCAATGGAGGTGGGTAGGGGCGTGTGAAGATGTGTGTTCATACTAGAAACCAGTGCACATATTTTTGTAGACCTAGACCGAGGATTAGACCGTTCGTCTCCATAAGTCATGGGGTCTAGTCTTATTGAAGAAGGGGCGCTCTCCAAGCTAATTATGTATTCCCTTAGTTTAGCTTCGAGGTTTTTGGATGCCTAAGATTATTTTTTCAAGACTGGCAATGGCCATGTTGTTTTCATTACCGATGATGTTTGGCGGTGTGCAGAGCGCGAGTGCTGGTGAGTGCTCTCGCAGCTACACCCCAGATTATGTTCGCATGACCCAGGGCGGCGTTTACCGCAACAATTGGCGACAGGGTAATTTCCTTCAGCTGAATGGCTGGAATGAAGTTCCGGCCCGGTTTGGTGTGCCTGTCGCTCACGCGCAGGCCAGAACATGCGGCTGTACGCAATATTCTGGAAATCCGCCACGTCACCCCAACGCCACCTGTCAAAGAGCTCTCAACTCCGGCCTGCGGTGATATTCAGCGCGCTCATTATTGGTGAAGCGGGCCTAGCTGTCACATTGTGGCGGCGACGGCCCGTTTTGCCATCACGGTGATGAGGTGGCTGCGGTAGTCGGCGGCGCCGTGCAGATCGCTCAAAAGCCCGTCTTCAGGCACTTTGATGTCTGAAATCGCATCCGGTGACCAGTTTTTGGCGAGCGCTTCCTCCATCTGTGTGACCCGGAAAACACCGTTTGCACTGGCTCCGGTCACGGCAACGCGAATATCGATGGGTGTTTTTGCAACAAAAACCCCAACCATGGCGTAGCGGGACGCAGGGTTGGGAAACTTCTCATAGGCTGCTTTTTCCGGATGAGGGAAGGTCACCTCGATGATGATTTCATCTTCTTCCAAAGCCGTTTCGAACATGCCGGTAAAATACGGGTCAGCGTCGATCAGGCGCTTGTTTGTATGGATTTTGGCATCAAGTCCCAAAGCGGCTGCGGGGTAATCGGCTGCCGGGTCATTGTTGGCAAGCGATCCGCCCAGTGTGCCACGGCTGCGCACAGCCGGATCACCGATGCCAGCGGTGAGTGCTGCCAAAGCAGGGCTGTGTTTACGAACATCGGCAGAACTGGCCACATCTGCGTGGCAGGTGGTTGCCCCGATTGTGATCGCGTTGCCCTCGGCGCGAATAAAATTCAAATCGCTGATGGCGCCAATATCGACAAGTGCGGCGGGCATAGCGAGCCGCTGCTTCAGTGTCGGGATGAGGGTCTGGCCACCGGCGAGTAACTGGTTTTCGTCATTGGCGGCGAGGAGCTCCGCTGCCTGGGCGACACTGGTGGCGCGGGTATAATCAAATTTGTACATGGCGATGATCCTCAGTTAGCAAGCTGATGGCTGGCAATCGCCGCCCAAACACGAGCGGGGGTTGCGGGCATTTCAATTTCGCGGACACCCAGAGCGTCCGTAATGGCGTTGATGATGGCGGGCGGGGAGGCAATGGATCCTGCCTCGCCACAGCCTTTCATGCCCATCGGGTTTGACGGGCAGTCGGTCTGTGTGAAACCCAGCGTGAAATTCGGCAAATCGTCGGCTCTTGGCATGCAATAATCCATGAACGACCCGGTGAGGAGCTGGCCTGTCTCATCGTAGTGACAGCCCTCCAGCAGCGCCTGTCCGATCCCCTGGGCGATGCCGCCATGCACCTGGCCTTCCACAATCATCGGGTTGATGATGACGCCGAAATCATCGACGGCGACGAATTTGACGATCTGAGTGGTGCCGGTCTCGGGATCGATTTCGACCTCACAGATGTGACAGCCCGACGGGAAGGTGAAATTCAAGGGATCGTAGAACGCATTTTCCTTCAGGCCCGGTTCGATTTCATCTGTGGGAAAACCATGCGCCGTATAGGCGCTCAAAGCGAGTTCTGCCCAGGGTAGTTCCTTGTCTGTCCCATTGACGGTGAACACGCCGTCTTTGAGGGTGATGTCTTCGGCGGCAGCTTCCATCAGATGGGCGGCGATCTTTTTTGCTTTGGCTTCAATTTTGTCCAGGGCTTTGGAAATGGCGCTCATGCCGACCGCGCCGGACCGGGATCCATAGGTGCCCATGCCAAATTGCACACGTCCTGTGTCGCCATGGATAATCTCTACGTCCTCAATCGGCACCCCTATACGTTCACATACCAGTTGGGCAAAAGTGGTCTCGTGCCCCTGACCGTGACTATGAGAGCCGGTGAAGACTTCTATCTTGCCCGTCGGCGTCACCTGAACCTCGGCGCTTTCCCACATGCCAACGCCTGCCCCCAGGGAGCCAACAGCTGCGGACGGTGCCAGGCCGCAGGCTTCTATGTAGGTGGAGAAGCCGATCCCGCGTTTTTTGCCACGTTTCTCTGCTTCCGCCCGTCGGTCTGAAAATCCATTGTAATCAATGGTTTCCAGGGCTTTGTTGAGAGCGGCTTCATAGTCGCCAATGTCGTAATTCATGATGACCGGGGTTTGATAAGGAAACTCGCGGATGAAGTTTTTCCGGCGCAGTTCGACAGGGTCATAGCCCAGTTCGCGGGCGGCAATCTCAACGATGCGCTCAATCAGATAGGTTGCTTCGGGACGACCCGCACCGCGATAAGCGTCGACCGGGGCTGTATGGGTGAAGACGCCGTCGACTTCCACATAGATGGCAGGGATTGCGTATTGGCCCGACAGCAATGTGCCATACAGATAGGTCGGCACGGCTGCGGAGAAGGTCGAGAGATAGGCGCCCAGGTTTGCTTTTGTCTTCACATGCAGGCCCAGGAACGTGCCGTCTTCGGCGACGGCGAGTTCTGCATGACTGACGTGATCCCGGCCATGGGCATCGGACAGGAAGGACTCGGATCGTTCCGCGGTCCATTTGATGGGCCGTTTGACCTTCGCGGCCGCCCACACGCAGGCGGTTTCTTCTGGGTAGATGAAAATCTTTGAGCCAAATCCGCCCCCGACGTCCGGGGCGATGACCCGCAGCTTGTGTTCTGGGGCAACGCCTACAAAAGCGGATAGAACGAGGCGAGCAAGGTGGGGGTTCTGACTGGTTGTCCAGAGCGTGTATTCGCCTGTCCCGGTGTCAAAGTCACCGAGCGCCGCACGCGGTTCCATGGCATTGGGGATCAGGCGATTATTAGTGAGATCCAACTTGATGATGTGGGCGGCCTGTTTGAACGCTGCCTGCGTTTCGGTCTGGTTTCCAAGCTCCCATTCAAAGCTGGTATTGGCCGGTGCTTCGCTATGGACCTGTGGCGCATCCGGCGCCTGAGTGGTTGCGACATCGGCTATGGCTTCGAGCACTTCGTAATCAACGTCGATCAGTTCGGCGGCAGATTTGGCCTCCAAGTAGGTTTCGGCTACGACCATGGCAACGTGATCGCCAACGTAGCGGACGGTGTCGAGGGCGAGAATAGGGTGCGCGCCGAACTTCATTTCCGACCCGTCTTTGGAATGAACGGTCCACCCGCAAATCAGTCCATTGAGCCCATCCGCGGCGACATCAGCGCCGGTGAAAATGGCAATCACGCCGGGCGCTTTTGATGCTTCGCTCAGATCAATGTTTTTGATCCGCGCATGGGCGTGCTGGCTTCGGAGGAAATAGGCATGCGTTTGTGCTGGCCGGTTCAGGTCGTCGGTATAGCGGCCAGCGCCGGTGATAAACCGATAATCTTCCTTGCGACGGACAGACTGTCCAATTCCAGACTGAGACATATGCGTTTCCAGCTGTGTTGTGAAACCCTTCCAGGTCGCTTGCCTAGGCGTTTGCCTTCATTTCGTCTGCAGCAGCGAGGATCGACTTAACGATGTTTTGATACCCGGTGCAGCGGCAGATGTTGCCTTCCAGTTCTTCGCGAACGGTTTTTTCGTCAAGGTCTGGAATTCGCTCGATCATGTCGACAGCGGTCATGATCATGCCTGGCGTGCAGAAACCACATTGCAGGCCGTGATGTTCTTTGAACGCTTCTTGGACCGGGTGCAGCGTGTCTCCCTCCGCGAGCCCTTCGATTGTCGTGATGGTGCTTCCTTCAGCCTGCAGTGCTAGCACGGCGCAGGCCTTGACCGCACGACCATCGACCTGAATGACACAGGCGCCGCACTGGCTGGTGTCGCAGCCCACATGTGTGCCGGTGAGGCCAAGGTGTTCGCGAATGAATTGAACCAGTAGCGTGCGGCCTTCGACGTCACCGGATACCGGCTTGCCGTTGACCGTCATGTTGACGACGGGCATGGACACCTCCCTAAATTTGTATTTCCGGCGGCGATTGCCGGATGGGTCTCCCAAAAAGGTTAGCCCTTGGTGGTTTGTCTAAAGTGTCGGCTGTTGGACCGGATTGGTCAAGCAACCAGGGCCGGTGTGGTCACATCGTGAACAGATAGACCGTCAGAATGGCACCGGCAATGACGAGGGTGCCCCACATCCATGGTGAGAGTGAGAGGCCGATATCTTCGTCTGGCAGAAGGGGGATGTGGGTTGGCGCAATCGCATCGATATGATCCTCCACCTCCTCTGTTCCTCCTGCGATTGCCGCAAAAGTAGTGAAGAATTCGTCGGCCATTTTTTTTGCCGTCGCATCGATGAACCGCTGCCCGACCTGGGCAAGTTTGCCGCCGACGGTTGCATGAACCTCATAGGTGAGGAGGGTGCCGTCCCCGGCTGGGACCAGTTTGACGATGGCAGATCCTTTGGCAAAACCTGCCGCCCCGCCAGATCCCTCACCGCTTATCTTGTATCCGTTGGGGGCATCGATCTCTGACAAGGTGACGTTGCCTTTAAACTTGGCGCTGACCGGTCCGACTTTCGCTTTGACGACAGCTGCAAACTCTGTGTCGCTGGTCTTCTCAACACTTTGTGCGCCGGGAATGGCACGCTGCAGGACTTCTGGATCATTCAAGGCATCCCACACTTGGTCTTGTGGTGCCGGGATTGTGAATTCACCAGTCATTTCCATTGGGCAATGTCTTTCTCAAGCAGCAAAATAGGATCTAGTCTCTATATATAGGTAATGAGGAGCGTCGCTCCAAGGAGTACCGCGATCCACAATACCATAGTTCCGGTCGGCCAGGCGCGCGCCAGGCTGCCCTGGGGGCTGTGTGCCTTTTGCAGGGCGATATAGCCTCTGTTGAGCGCGCTGCTGCTGGCACCGATAATGCCGCCCCAAATGGTAGTAAACAGCGCCCGACATCGCCGGATCACGGCAGGTGCCAGTTTGCGGTAGGTCCAGTCGAAATCGAGGTTTACCGACCGCATTCCCGGCGGGTAGATGCCTGTTTTCATCAACACGGTAAATGCGAGTGCGGAGAAGAACAGCAGTTGCAACTGGGTGATGACGTGGGTGGTCGTGTAGGGCACGTATTCCACGTCATAAGGCAGCAGCGCATAAAGCAGTTCTGGATAGACGCCAATGACAACGCAGAAGACGGAGGCGATCCCCATGGCGAGAAGCATGTTCCATGGTGCTTCTTTTGGGCGAAGACCACTGTCACGGGAGAAGAAGGCGAAATAGGGGACTTTGATACCGACATACTGGAGCGCACAGGCCGAAGCAAAAAGCAGAATGCCCCAGACGATGTAATGGCCTTCATGAACGGATGAGGACAGGATTAGTGACTTGGTGACAAATCCTGAAAAGAGCGGGAAGGCTGAGATCGATGCTGCCCCGATGATGCAGAAGATCATGGTCAGCGGCATGGTCCTATAAAGTCCCCCAAGCTCCGAGCCTTTGACTGTGCCGGTGCGGAGTAGGATCGCGCCCATGCTCATAAACAGCAGGGCCTTGTAGAGAATGTGTACGGTGGCGTGCGCCGCTGTTCCATTGAGTGCCAGGGGGGTGCCCACGCCAATGCCGACGACCATGAAGCCCAGCTGCGTATTGAGGCTGTAGGCGAGCACCCGACGCAGATCGTCTTCGATCATGGCGTAGAAAATCGGAAATAGGGTCATGGTGGCACCGATATAGATCAGCAGTTCGGTGCCGGGAAACCCGCGCGCGAGGGCATAGATGGCAAGCTTGGTGGTGAAGACTGAGAGGATGACAGTGCCGGTCACCGTTGCCGCGGGATAGGAATCCTGCAACCAATTGTGCAAGAGCGGGAAGGCGCATTTGACGCCGAAGGCGAGGAAGATCGCCCAGGTGCCAACGCTGCCGAGGGTCATGGCTTCAAAGGCGATTGATCCTGTGTCCTGGTAATGCATCACGGTACCAGCGAGCAGGACGACACCGGACCCCACCTGGATGATGAGATAGCGCAAGCCGGTCCAATAGGCGCCTTCGGTGCGCCGTGCCCAGATCAGAAAGACAGAGGCAATGGCCGTGCCTTCCCAGAAGATAAAGAGGGAGATCAGGTCACCAGCAAAGACTGCTCCAATGGCGGCACCTGCATAGAGAAGCGATGTGGTTTGCTGCACCGTGTCGCGTATGTGCCAAGCGTAGAGCAGGCCAAGAAATGCAGCGAGGGAAAAGATCAGTCCGAAAATGGTGGAGAGCTTGTCGACCCGCAAAAGGGTGATGTCCCATCCCGCCAGCACAACCTGACCATGCAGCCCGTCGGGCAGGAACCAGATGAGATAGGCGCTAATGATGGGAATGAGCAGAGAGAAAAGGGCGCGCGGATTGCCATTGGGGATGAACGGCAACAAAATCGCTCCGGCAACATAGACGAGGAATGGTGGGAATAAGTCAGTCATTGATGGTCTTCCGGCTCAACTGGTCTTCCGGGTAGGCTTCGCTCTCAACACCGTGGGGCGCGTAATAGTCTTGCGGGCGTTTCAGGACAAACCGCAGCGCGCGTGCGCCAATCACCATAATCGCAGACATGAAAAAACCGTAGAGGGCATAGAAGCCCGGGACACTCTCAACGGGAACTTTGGTGTGTCTGTGATAGAAAAAATCAACGGCGAGCAGAGCTGCGCAGATCACCAACAGTGCGTATCCGATGCGATCGACATTCTTCAGGTTGTCGAGCCACAACAGTTTGCGGCCAAGCCAGGGAAGGGATGAGGGATCGGTGTCCGGCTTCTGGTTCATGTCATCGCTCATGGCAGACGCGTTCCTTCGGGAAATGCAACCGGCTCGATCAGCGTGTAGATATCGCCCGCAAAGAAAAACAGGACGAGACATCCAATCGCGGTGAGGCAGGGGGGCACAACAACCCAGATGGGGGCTTCCTGAATGCCCTTTTTGATGGGAGCAGCGGCTGCCCCCAGCGCATGGGCAGCTGTTGCCGGGTATCCGCTAAAGAAGCCCCGGGCGACGACGGGTAACAGATAGGCCACGTTGAGCAAAGAGCTCAGCATCAAGACGACGACCATAACGATCTGGCCTGTGTCTGCTGCGCCTAACATCAGATACCATTTGGACCAGCTGCCTCCCATGGGTGGCAGTCCGATGATGGAGAGCGCCCCGATGAAAAAGGCCATATAGGTGAAAGGCATCACCCGGCCCAATCCATCCATCTCGCTGATTTTTGTTTTGTGCGTGGCGATGTAGATCGCGCCGGCGCACATGAACAGAGTGATCTTGCCCATGGCGTGCATGGCGATGTGCATGGCCCCGCCCATGACCCCCAGAGAGGTCGCCAGCGCCATGCCCAGGGTGATGTAGGACAATTGACTGATGGTTGAGTAGGCCAGCCGTGCTTTCAGATTGTCTTTCGTCAGAGCGATAATAGAAGCTGCGAGAATGGAGAAGGCAGCAAGCCACATCAGCCAATCAGACGCGCCGGTCTCCGCCAGCAGATCAATGCCGAAAATATAGACGCCGACTTTGAGCATGGTGAAGACACCGGCCTTCACAACCGCCACGGCATGGAGCAGGGCACTCACAGGCGTCGGGGCCACCATGGCAGCGGGGAGCCAGCGATGGAACGGCATGAGGGCTGCCTTGCCGATGCCAAATGCGTAGAGTGCGAGCAAGAATGGTAGCAGGGTTGGATCGAACTTGTCGCGCAGGATGCCGCCAAGCTCAAAATCAAGGGTTCCCGCAACCGAATATGTCCAGATGATCGCGATCAATTGGAAGCCGATGGAGGTGCCGATCAGGATTGCGAGATAGGTCCGGGCACCGCGTCGGGCATCCTTCGTCCCTTTGTGCGCCACCAGGGGATAGGTCGACAGCGTCAATATCTCGTAGAAGATGAAGAGCGTGAACATGTTGGCGGCAAACGCAATGCCCATCGCCGCTGATATGGCGATGGCAAAGCAGATATAGAAACGGGTCTGGTGGGCCTCGTTATTTCCGCGCATATAGCCAATGGAATAGAGCGCTGTGACGATCCACAAGCCAGCGGCGACGGTCGCAAACAACATGCCCAGAGGCTCGATTTCAAAGGCAATGGGCAGGCCCGGAAGCACGCTGACCCATTCCACAGCAGGTCGTGCGCCATCCAGGACGTCCTGCAAAAGACCCAGGACGATAAGAAATAAAGTTGCCGCCGCCGTCAGGCTGACAGTTTCACGAAGATTGGGGCGTTTGTCGAGAAGGGCAATAAGAACGGTTGCGCCGATGGGCAAGAAGATCGTCCACGCGATGGCAATCTCTGGTGTCATTGGCCTGCTCCCCCGCTGACGATTTGCTGTGTGGGAAGCAATGCATGTGCTGCCTGGGAAGCTGCACTGCTGGTGAGTTCACTGTTGATCCCGAAATACAGACAGGCGATGACGAGCGTCCAGGTGGGGAGCAACATGGAGAGCGGTGCTTCGCCCTTCTGTCGTCCCTCTGGGGCGGGCTCCAGATACAGGGTCTCAACCATGCGCCAGACATAGACCACGGCGATCAGAGACGACATGACGATGAGACCCGCGATGAAGAGGGAGCCAGTTTCCAGGGACGCGGTGATCAGATACCATTTGGAGATGAAACCCACGGTGAGCGGCACGCCAATGAGGCTGAGGCCCCCGATGACGATTGCCGCACTTGTCCAGGGCATGAGGCGTCCCATCCCCTTCAGGTCTCCCAAACGGCTCGACCCAACCTGATAGACGAAACACCCGACGGCCAAGAACAGGGCGCCCTTGGTTATGGCGTGGTTGAACAGGTGGATGATCCCGGCGGTGAGGCCGGTGTGGTTCAGCAACGTTACGCCCAAAAGAATGTAACCGATCTGCGCGATGCTTGAATAAGCGAGCAGACGTTTAATGTCATCCTGGAACACGGCGGCGATGGAGGCGGCAAACATGGCGGCAATCGCCAGCGGCATCACAACATATTCGAGCGTGAGTGTTTCAAACGAGAACTCGAAACCAAAGATCGAAAAGATGAACCGGAGCAGAACATAAACGGCGACTTTGGTGGCGGTCGCGGCGAGGAAAGCCGTCACCGCTGAGGGCGCATAGGTGTAGGCATTTGGCAGCCAGAGGTGGAGGGGGAACATGGCGAGTTTCAGGCCCAGCCCCACCAAAATGAAAACATACCCCACATGTACTGTTCGATTGTCGCCAAGGGCAGCCAGACGCTCTGATAGATCCACCATGTTAAGAGTGCCCGTCACCATGTAGAGGAGCCCGAGGCCGATCACAAAAAAGGTGGCACCGATTGTTCCCATGATCAAGTAGTTGTAGGCGGCAGTCAGGGCGCGTTTGTCGCGTTTTGCGCCGAACGCGACGAGTGCATAAGTGGATAGAGAGGAAATTTCGAGAAAGACGAAGACGTTGAAGGCGTCGCCGGTAATCGCCACACCCAGCAGGCCGGTGAGGCAAAGCAGATAGCATACGTAAAAATAGGTGTGGGTTGAACGATCGAATTCTTTCTCGATGCTCCGCCGCGCGTATGGCAGTACGATCGCACCAATAAGGGACACGATAAGGAGAAGAAACGCGTTGGCGGCATCGACCCGGTATTCAATACCCAAAGGAGGCGCCCAGCCTCCAATTTCGTAGGAAATGATGGACCCGTCGAGCACGCTCGCGAGCAGCAGGCAAGCGATGCCGAAAGAAATTGAGGCCGCTGTGAAAGCAATGATCCAGGCAAGGTGACGGTTACCGAAAAGCACGCACAGAGGGGCTGCGATCAGTGGTACAATGACCTGCAGGATGGGCAGATGAGGTTCGATCAGGGTCCACATTTCTTACCGTTCTCCGCCCTGACCAACAGGCCGACGATCTGTTGCTTCTGCGGCGGCCATCTTCTGCTCAATCTCGAATATCTCATCTTCCTCAATCGTGTCGTACTGCTCTCGAATGCGGATGATGAGCGCCAGAGAAAGCGCCGTGGTGGCTATGCCTACCACGATGGCGGTGAGGATCAGGACATGGGGTAGCGGGTTTGAATAGACCTCATCGGGATTGTCGGTGAGGATGGGGGCAGTGCCACCAATAATTTTTCCCATCGAAATGTAGAGCAAGAAGACGGAGGTCTGAAACAGGCTGATGCCGATGACTTTCTTTACCAGATTGCCACGGCTCACAACAATGTAGAGACCAATCATCATCAATATGATGGTCATCCAGTAATTGTAGTGGCCGACGAACCCGTCGACTGTAAATGTATCCCACATCACCAGTCTGTATCCTTGATGTTGGGCGAGCGGGATATGAAAGCCATAAAAATGACAATCATGGCAGCGGCAACGGCGAGCAGGACGCCCATTTCAATGATTATAATTCCCAGATGCTGTCCGTACGGTGGATGTCCCTGTTTCGAGAGTGCCGAGTAGTCGAGATAATTGAAGCCCATCAAAAGGCTGTACACGCCCGTGCCAGCAAAAATGAGAACGCCCAGCGCCATTACTGCCCGAAGCACGACGGGTGGCATCGCGAGCCGTAAACTGTCGATGCCGAAAACAATGCCGTAGAGAATGAATGCCACGGCGAATATGACCCCCCCCTGAAAGCCTCCGCCCGCTCCAAAGTCAGCATGAAAATGCACATACAGTGCAAACAGCATGATCGGCGGGATAAGCATTTTGGAGACGACTCGAAGAATGAAGTGGTGTTCCATCAGGTGTCCTCCTCCTCCTCTTCTTCCTTGCGACGCCGACTGCTGGAGTGGTGGAGCAGAAAAAGAACTGCAATGCCAGCCGTAAAAACGACCACCACTTCGCCAAGCGTGTCGAAGCCACGGTAACTTCCCAGCACAGCGGTCACGATATTGGGCACGCCGATTTCGCGTGGTGTGCGTTCAATGTATTCCGGCGCGACATGAAGTTGAACAGGGGAGTCGTCCGCTCCAAATGGCGGCATGTCCGCTGTGCCATAGAGTAGAGCAGCGCCTGTTACCAAAACTACCAGAATTGGCAATGCACGCGAATGTTGTGGTCGTTTTTCCGTCCGGCTTGTAAGGGCCATGGTACTCAGCAAAAGGACGGTGGAGATGCCCGCACCGACGGCAGCCTCGGTAAAGGCCACGTCCACCGCGTCGAGTGCGACAAAAAGCCCGGCTGAAAGCAGGCTGAACACCCCCGACAGCATAACCGTTGCGAAAAGGTCGCGCAGGACCATGATCGCGAGCGCCGTGACAATGAGAAGGCCGAAGAGGATGATGTCGATATAGGCTTCTATGACCCGTCTCCTTCAGTCGTCGGTTTTTCGTCATCGTTGATCTGGCCAAGCGGGCGAAGGCCAGCGACATGGGCAGCATTTGCGACCGCATGAGTGCCTGTCGGGCTTGTCAGGAAAATGAACAGCCCGATCAGCGCCAATTTGATTGTTGTCTGGGTCAGGCCTGCCTGAAATGCCATGCCGAGCAGAATTAATTCTGCGCCAGCGGTATCAATAACACCGGCACCGTGGAGCCTGGACCAGAAATCCGGCAAGCGGATCATGCCGATCGCCCCGACGATCAGAAAAAAGGCACCCAGGGCAAATGAAATCCAGCTGGCGATGTCGAGGGCGATATCCATCATTTCGATACGTCCGCCGTGCTTCGTCCCAAACCGCGGTATCGGAAAAATTTCAGGATTGCGATGGTACCGACGAAATTGATGAGCGCATAGAGAAGGGCGATATCCAGAAAATCAGGTCGGGCGGTCACAAAGCCGATCAAGCCGATCATTAGGACCGTTACGGTGCCAAATGCGTTTACCGCCAGCACCCGGTCATAGAGGGTGGGGCCTGCCATCGCTCGGACGAGGATAAGGGCCATGGTTACGAAGACCGAGGTAATTGCTGCGACAAACATCAGGTTCTACTCTCAACAGCGCAGACGCGAGCGCCCATATCAGCCAACGCGGCATGATCGGCGGCGTCATCGGTCAGAGCATGAACCAGGAACCCGTCGTGGTCTGTTTCGACCGTGATCGTTCCAGGCGTAAGTGTAATTGAGTTTGCAAACGTCACCTTGCCGACGTCGGTGGCTTGTCTGGCGGGTACGTGGATCATGCGTTGCTGAAGGGATAGTTTTGGTGAGAGGATTATTTTTGTGACCGCCCAGTTTGCCTTGCCTATTTCACGCGTTAGCCAAAAAATGTACCCAATTATGCCGAGTTTAAGCTGCAATGGCATCGACTCGTGGTCCACCACCTCCATGCGAGCTGCGATGTACACGCAGGTAAGGCAAGAGGCGACGCCAAATCCCAATAGCAGTGCGTTATCGTAAAATCCTGACAGTAAAAGCCAGAGTCCAAACAAACCAAGCACCATGCTAATCGCGTGACTCATGTTCTGACTTTCGCAGCGATGCAATTCGAGAGGTTATCCCCCTCGCAAGCGACTGTGGGTGTGTCGAAGACTCATGATTTTTTGCAAGCCTCCCCGAAAA
This sequence comes from uncultured Parvibaculum sp., assembly GCA_964518885.1. Taxonomy (GTDB): domain Bacteria; phylum Pseudomonadota; class Alphaproteobacteria; order Parvibaculales; family Parvibaculaceae; genus Mf105b01. The sequence continues at coordinate 33,118 of CAZFHW010000003.1, forward strand.
GCGCGTGTCTTTATTTAGTCGCTCAGCCGGATGCTCGCAAGTCAGCAGGCTCTAGATTTTCTAGTTCTACCTAAAAGTCGCGATGTTGGGTTTCACCAAAGAGGAAAATTCTGTATAGTTAACGCCTGCCTGTGGGGGGCATGGTCGATTTTAGAGGACGACCTGAGCGACCGGAAGTTGGATGTAATTATCCAAATTGCGAAACACAGTTGCTTCAGGATCGGGGTGGGGATGGAAGAACGATTCGAAACCGCCGGGGAAACACCCGAAACAACGGTCGAAGTGACTGGTGTTGTTAAATGGTTTGATTCCGTAAAAGGCTACGGCTTTTTGGTTCCCGATGATGGATCGAGTGATGTCCTCATTCATTCATCGTGTTTGCGTCAGTTTGGGCGGGAACACCTTGAGGAAGGCACAGGCATCGTTTGCGAGGCGGTCCGAAGGACAAAAGGCCTGCAGGCATCCCGAATTATGGAAATCGATGACAGCACGGCGATCCGAACATCAAACATTCGCGATGTTGACCGTAGTCCTGAGACGGCCGTTGTCCCGATTGGTGAATTTGAGCCGGCGACGGTGAAATGGTTCAATCGTGCGCGTGGCTACGGGTTCGTTACCCGGGGCGACGGAACCCCCGATATTTTTGTCCATATGGAGACATTGCGGCGATTCGGGATCCGCGAGCTTGTTCCCGGACAGGTTGTCAGCGTGCGATTCGGTGAGGGTCCCAAGGGGCTCATGGTCGCGGAAATATCTGCTGACACCAAAGTTGAGACCCCAAATTAGGTTTCCTAGCCGCTTTCAGAGATAAAAAACTTGATAGATCGAAGGGCGATACCTTCGGATTATGCGCCATTGGGTGCGTTTTTGTACTTTATGCGCCAAATATTCGCGATGGCAGGCCTCTTGCTGAAGGGGGAAGCCTTCCAAAAATAGAAGCCTTCAGATCAGAAGTTGGACAAATGGACGAAGAAGACATGCCATCGAACCCGCCAGCCGGGTTTCAGCGGTCGACTATGAGAGGCCCGTATACGAGCCACAATGGCCCCTTTTTTCATAAAACGACAGAAAATGGATTCTGGCATGGGGTGCGGGTCCAAAAACGTCACTGCAATTCGCGGGGCATTACCCATGGCGGCATGTTGATGGCATTTGCAGATGGTCTTTTGGGGACAGCGGTCTATTTGGAGACCAAAACCGTGGCGTTAACGGTGCGCATGAACTCGGATTTTCTCTCCTCGGCGCGCACAGGCGAGTGGCTGGAGGGGACCGCATGGGTTACCAAGGCCACCCGGTCCGTCGTTTTTTGTGAAGCGGAGCTTTTCGTTGGCCGCCGGACTGTGATGAAAGCGACCGGAATTTTCAAACTGATGACGCGCCACAAGCAGGTAGAAGCCGATCCGTCGTAATTATCTGAATTTCGTCGTTGCGTATGGGCGCAAGGAGCGCTAACAAGACGCCGTCGGGGCATGGCGCAGCCTGGTAGCGCACCTGGTTTGGGACCAGGGGGTCGTAAGTTCGAATCTTACTGCCCCGACCAGTTATCTTCCCAAGATTATTTGATTTGGATCTGTTCGCCTAGATAGCGAACAGTATGGCGGCGCGTTCGTCCAGAGTGGCGATGCTTTTGAGCGGGAACAGAACCGGAAGTTTGAAGAAGACATCCATGGTGCGGTGCTGGGCCAGGCCATGAGCTTGGCGATGGAGAGATAAGCCCATTTCTTTTCGAGCAAAATCCGGGTCCACAGGCCAGTTGCTTGCTTTCAGAAAGGCCTTCAAGAGTGCCTTGTCGCAGCTGAACAGGTCCAGGTGAAGTTTGGCCAGTTCGTAATGTCGATCGGTCGCCAGCGCGTCGCCCCAATCGATGATGCCGGCGAGGCGATCATCTTCAACGAATACATGACGATGCATCAAATCCCCATGCACAAAGACATTGTCGAATGGTCCTAACATGGCAAGGCAATCGTCGACCTGTCTGGTTGAATGCGGAGCGAGCTTCGCTCTGCTGCGACCGTCACATCCAAAGTCGACCAGTCTGCATGTGTTGCGGCGCCTGCATCCGAGTGGTGATAAAGTAGGGCCACGGGGTATCATCTGTGTAGAGCTGGCCCTCCGCCAAAACCCTCGGAGCGGCGATCTGCGGGTCAGTGTTGACCTGCATCTGAGCAACCCGCTCGGCTGCATGAGCTTCTCGCCACGCGCCTGAATAGCCAAACAGCTTCACCACCACCTCGCCGCCAACAAATGTCGGGTACGTTTCGCCTGCGCCTGCGACCAGGTTCGCACCTGCTTCAGCCAGCTCGTGACGTTCAAGGATACTGGTGAGAAAGGGCTTCTAATAGTCGACACTATGAAGGCGGGCGGCGTACTGATGAACCGATGAAAAAATGGGTGGGAGCATCAATACCCAAGTCTGCCGGGCGAATACCTTTGGCGTGAATTTTGTTTCAGGCGCGCGTAGTACTATTGACATGAGAGGTGTCATAACATTGGATGCAGAGGACATACTCAGGAGGCTCCAATGGATTTCATTCGCACACCAGATAGCCAATTTGATGGCTTGCCGGGATACCCCTTTTCGCCGAATTACTGCACCGTCGACGACGGCGAGGGACATGAATTGCGTATGCACTACCTCGATGAAGGTCCTCGGGACGGCCAGGTAGTACTGTGCATGCATGGCCAACCGGTCTGGTCGTATCTCTATCGCAAAATGATCCCGCTGTTTGTTGAACGCGGATACCGGGTCATTGCGCCTGACCTGATCGGGTTCGGCAAGTCCGACAAGCCAACGAAGACGGATGACTACACCTATGCGCGGCACGTCGGGTGGATGACGTCGCTGGTCAAAGCGCTTGACCTGAAAGACGTGACTTTTGTCGGCCAGGACTGGGGTGGACTTATCGGTCTGCGGGTCGTGGCTGAGAACGAAGACCGTTTCGCCCGGGTGTGCATTGCCAATACGGGGTTGCCGGACGGGACGGGGGTGCCGATGGAAATGGCACCTAAGATGCACGCGTATTATGAAAGCATCAAAGTTCCGACGGCTGAAGAACTGCCTGTTCACTTTATTGAAAATACCAATGGAATGGGATTTCTGCATTGGGTGAAATTTGCGGCGGAGGCCAAAGATTTCGCGGTCTCAACCCTGGTTCAAGGCAGTTCTACAGGTGATATGAAAGCCGGTGTGGCTGCCGCCTATGGTGCTCCGTTTCCGGGTGAGGAATATATGGCTGGTGCGCGGAAATTTCCGTCACTCGTTCCCATCATTCCGGACAATCCCGCAATTCCTGCTAACAAACGGGCGTGGGAGGTATTTCACAAATGGGAAAAGCCGTTCCTCACAGCCTTTAGCGATAGCGACCCGGTGACGGCTGGTGGGTACAAGCGTTTTCAGGAAGAAGTGCCCGGCGCAAAAGGGCAGGCCCATACGACGATTGAGAGGGCGGGGCATTTCCTGCAGGAAGATCAGCCAGAGGCCTTTGCCACCGTGATCATGGATTTCATGGTGAGCAATCCCCTAGACTGACACTCAACTACAAGGGGGACTTCATGCGCTGGCTTGTTCGAGGATTGTTGGGGCTCGTTGCCATAATAGCAACGAGTGGTCTGTATCTGTGGCTATCGGCTTCGCCGCCACGCCCGGCGGTCGGCAAGGCCCGTGATCTTGTCGGTGCGGAAGCCACCCAAGGCTACTATGTCGCGGGCACCGGACCCACGATTGTGTTGTTGGCCAGTGCGGGACGTGCGGCCAGCGATTTCAACGAACTTGTCTTGGCGCTCAACGAAGCTGGGTATCGGACAATTGCCATTGATCCCTCTGGTGTTGGCACCAGCACTCTTCTGGAAATGGAAGGACTGACGCAGCACGATTTGGCGCGCGGCGTGCACGAGATCGTTGAAGCGGAGGTACCCGCTGGCGAGCTGATCGTGATTTTGGGGCATGCTTTCGGGAACAGGATTGCCCGTACCTATGCAACTGATTATCCGGAGCGGGTTGCGGCCACGATCCTCGCTGCTGCGGGAGGCAAGGTGGCGATTGCGCCCCGGATCAACGAGGCGCTTTTGCGGAGCTTCTGGACGTTCATGCCGGACTGGTGGCGTCGCAAGGAAGTGAGGTTGGCATTTTTCAGCGGCGACAATCCCATTCCGGATTACTGGATGGGTGGCTGGAGCCTTCAGACGGGGCGGCTTCAAGGTGCTGTGACGCGCAATACGCCGGTTGGTGAGTGGTGGAAGGGAGGCACGGCTCCGCTGCTCGTCGTCCAGGGAATGGATGATACAATCGCGCCACCGGAACACACGGCGGTGTTGTTGAAGCAGGAGTTCGGCGACAGGATCACAATTGTGGAAATCGAAAACGCGGGCCATGCACTGTTTCCCGAACAGCCGGAAAAAATAGCCTCCGCCATGCTTGGATTCCTTGCCCAACACTTCCCGACGGCGAATTAGGCAGTGTTGGACAAAACCTCATCAAGTGGTTCTTCGGCCAACCAATATGCCCGGTTGATGAAGCGTTTCAGGTGATGGAGGGGGTAGTGTGCTTGGCCAGATGAGCTGTGGTGGGGGGGCAAGCTCCAGCACAAATTCGATGTCGAGCCAATTGAACCCCAGGTTTTGCAGCATTGTGGTGGCTTCAATTGGGGTAAGACCGATGTTTTGAAGGGGGAAGGCATTGGGCATCACGGGACCTTGCGGTGGGGACAATAAAGGTGGTCGCTGGTGTGGAATAGCGCGGAGCTGTGGCATTTGTTTAACGGGCCGATGATATTTGGGTGACGGGAGCGGGCATTTGATGGCCCTTAAGGTCTTGTTTTTGGAACCAAATCAGGTGATACAGGGCCTGTCTGGCAGCTCTGATTGGATGGGAAAGCTCACATGCTTGCGCGTATTTACAGACCGACGAAAACAGCCATGCAATCCGGCCGGGCGATGACCCACAAATGGGTCCTCGAATTTGAGGCTGAGACGGCACGATCCATTGATCCGCTGATGGGCTACACCAGTTCGGGTGACATGAATTCGCAGGTCGTGATGCAGTTTGACGCCAAAGAACAAGCAATTGCCTTTGCGGAAAAACACGGGCTTGCCTATCAGGTGATTGAGCCCAAAAAGCCGACCCGCTTAATCAAAGCTTATTCTGATAATTTCAAGTTTGGCCGGATCGGCCAGTGGACCCACTAGGGGACACGCGACGACCGCGCAGATTGGTTTAGGTCCCGTAGCTCAACTGGATAGAGCACCTGCCTTCTAAGCAGGGGGTTGCAGGTTCGAGTCCTGCCGGGATCACCATTTTCCCTTACTCGTGTCGGGGATTGTCGTCATCCACCTGATCAAAGTGTCCGTCGAAGCGTTCAACCAATTTTCGGATGAATTGAGACACGGCGGCGTCCTCTGTCATCGAGAAGCGTTTTCTCAACGGACGCGCCACGCGCCTTAGCTGATCGTCCAATTCGACCGGCAGCCGTTTGGCTGAACCTCGCGGAACACGACCCCGTCAAAACTTCCAAGCGCGTTTGACCTTTCCAACAGTCTCAAATCGCCGTTCAAATAAATCTCAAAACTGAAAGAGCCCTAATTCTCATGCGCACTCGGCGTATGCCTATCCCCTTGAGATTTCAAGTAAAGCCATTCACCAATGAACACCATGAGGAGCCCAGCTACTGCGACAATTGCAATAAACGGGTCCGACTGAAGTCGCATGAAAATTAATGCTCCCAGAATCGTTACATCCAAAAAGATGGCAGTCAGCAAAACCAATCCGTTGGCCCGTATTTCAGTTCTCAGATATCTGAAAACGCCCCAATGCACGGCAATGTCCATGACAAGATAAAATATGGCACCAAGCGCGGCAATCCTGCTCAGGTCGAAAAAAATCGTCAAAAATATTGCGATAACTACCGTATAGACAAGCATGTGTTTGCGGACCGGGCCGGGCATCCCGAAATGCGAGTGTGGAATGAGCTTCATGTCGGTCAGCATCGTGAGCATGCGCGATACGGCAAAGATGCTGGCGATAAGGCCGAACGCTGTTGCGATGATGGCGAGCGCAACGGTGAACAAGAGGCCATACTCACCGAATACCGGTCGCGCAGCTTCCGCCAGTGCAAAATCTTTTGCCGCGATAACTTCTTCTAGAGTCAGGCTCGAGCTGACAGCAAGAGTGACAAGCATGTAGACGATGAAGCATATGGAAATCGAGTAGATAATCACTCTGCTCAGATTCCGATGAAGGTCTACCAATTCCGACCCACTGTTCGTGATTGTCGTAAACCCTTTATAGGCAAGGATGGCCAGAGCAAGAGCCGCGAGAAATCCAACAGCCGTTGTGCCTTCCGACGCAGCCGGAGACAAGCTTTGCGTTAGGTCACCCGCAACCCAGAGACTTGCAGCGGCAAAGGCGACAATTCCCAAAACTTTTGAAATTGCCATCACCAATGAAAAATAGTCCGACGGATCGATTTCCTGAAATGTTGATGACAAAGGCAAATATGATGAGCCCGACACCCAGCGTTGGAACCAGTAGTGAGCTGGCGGGGATGTCAAACAATTGAAGGGAATAGGTTCCAAAAGTACGCGCAACGAGACTCTCGTTGATCACCATTGAAAGGGCCATCAAAATTGCGCTCGCCCCGGTGATTGTTCCTCGTCCATAGGCTTTTTCAAGATACATGGCGATGCCGCCCGCAGACGGGTAAGCATTTAACATTTTGATGTGAATAGGCACTAAAGGCGGTGACGATTGCGGCGACAAGAAAGGCCAGCGGAAAATAGGACCCGGCAAGCTCTGCGACCTGTCCGGTTAACGCGAAAATGCCAGCGTCTATCATCACGCCTGTGCCCATTGATACGACACTAACGACCGAAAGGCTGTTCTCTTGATATTGCGATTGGGTTTCCATTCAATTTTCTCTCTCGCTATCGTTAGTTCAAGTGCCTGTTCAGCGACACCTTACTTCAGGTCACGTGCTTCACGGAGCAGACCTTGTACTTGGCCGGTGTTTGCTTCAAGGGCAGTGTCACCAACGCTTGCGGCCAGCCTCCATGAACTCTTTTGACCACTGCGTGGCGCCGGGCTATCCCGTCCTGACGACACAGCTTGGCAATCGTGTCTTCCACCGTGCAAGCCCGTCAACAAGATCTTGATCTTGTCTTCGGGTGAATAGCGCTAACGCGGAACAGCTTTACTCACTGTATGTTTTTGTACGCAAGTTTTGGTATTTGTAGAATATCGAGATACCACTGCAGGTAAGGTCAAGAGAAAAGGCGCTTTCATGTGACTGCAGCCCGGCAGGTTGCACAAGTGCATTCTTTTTCTCTGTCCAACCACATCAAAATGGCCGGCAATAGAAACAAGTCCAGAACGAGAGCGGTTGAGATTGTGATTATGGTGAGCACGCCCATCTGCCAATTCAGTAAAAAATTGGAGAATGTGAGAACATAGAAACCGGCTCCCAATATAATGGTGGTTGTGATCATTGCGCGGCCGACATGCTCAAAAGCAAACCGAATACCGTCGTGAGTAGAAAGGCCGTGTTCCTGCCGCGCTCTGTGATATTTGCTTAGAAAATGGACTGTATCGTCGACGATTAGACCTAGTGTAGAGGCGGCTATCGTCGACCCGACTATGCCAATCTCTCCGACCAAAATTCCCCACACCCCAAAAGTGATGACCACAGGCAGAATATTAGGTAGCAAGCTAAGGAGCCCAATCTTGATACTTCTGAGGGCAATGAGGATTGAGGCGCTGATCAGAAGGATCGCAAATACGGTCCCGTAAAGCATGCTTTCAATCACTCGTTTTGAGACGAACGCAAACATTACAGATGTGCCTGTTGCCTCCGCAGGAGCAATGTTGGGAGCGTTGGCAAGCAACCATTGTTCCGCATTCGCTTTGAGCTCCCGCGTTTCGGCGGAGGAAATTCCTAAAGTGGTCGCTGTGAGGCGGGATGCTGATTTGTTGAGATTCATTTGTGTGGCGAGGTCCAGCCCATAGGGCAGAGACAATTCGTACAAAAGCAAATACTGGGCCGCTAAGTCTGCGCGATCTGGCAACTGATGAAAACTTGAATCGCCACCGTTCATCGCCTGATTAAGGCGCTTCATGACATCGGGAAGGCTGTAGACATGAGTGACCCCTGGTTGTCTGCCGAGCCAGTTTCCAAAAGATTCTACATCCGCCAAATAGTCGGGTTCCGATATTGAAGCGTTTCGGGTCGACTCCAACGAAAACTCGATTTGATACGGTCCAGTCAAATTTTCTGTTACGAAGTCGGCATCGCGGCGTGCCTCCATACTTGGGTCGAACCATTGGAGAAAACGATCATCTAATGTGTTGAGGGAAATACCGAACAGTGTGACAGCAGCTAAGGCAGTGCTCAAAAAGAGTATTGGGCGCCGCTGTAAGATGACAAAGTCCGCCAGACGATCAATCCAGTCGGTCTCGCGCACTCTTTTCGATGGTTGGCGAATACCAAGCAGAGCCAATAGTGATGGCAACAAGGTCATCGACAACGCCCATGCGATGATAACGCCGACCGTTGTAATGTTTCCGAGGTCTCGAAAAGGCGGAGAGTCAGAAAAATTCAGGCTTAGAAAGCCGATTGCTGTCGTCAGGCTCGTCAGAAAGATGGGCTCCGCATTAACACGCAAGGCTTCGGCGATGGCGTCAGGGAGCTCTCGACCATCCCTGCGCTCCTCTAGTAGGGAGCTGATGAGATGAACGCTGTCCGCAACAGAAACAGTGAGAATTATGATAGGAGCGATTACAGAAGCTGTTGTGAGCTTTATCCCTATAAATCCTGCAAAGCCCATGGCACCGCCTGCTGAGAACCCTACGACAAGGAGTATAGCGACAAGTGAGGTGATGCTTCGTAACAATATGAGTATGATTGCGCTCAGGACGAGCAACATGATTGGGAGCAGGACGGTGAGCTCGCGGATCGTGATCTCATCCATCGCATACGTAAGCGGCGCCATGCCTGTTATAGCGAACTGGATGTTGGGGTTTCTGGTCTCTAATTCAGCGACCATTGATCTAATCGCGTTAATTGCCTGAGGCAGGTGGATCGAATGCTCTTCTCCAGGGAACTTTAGCGTCAACAGAATCCCCGCAGTCTTTCCGTTCTCTGCAAGGAGGCGGTTTACCAGAAGAGGTTGCGCTAGGGCCGTTTCGCGCAAGCGGGATAAGGCATCATCGGTTCTGTATGCTATTGGAGGGACCAAATCTCCAATCGTTATATCGTCACCCGACGCTTCCACTTTCTGAAAATTGATAGGCGAGTCGACTCGTATCACGTGTGGAAGTTGCCAGCTCTTCTCGGTGATTTCTGTCAGAAGAGAGAGAACATCGTTTTGGAAGATGTCCCCGGTCTCCGGCCTCATTGCGATGAGGGCACTGTCGTTGCTTGTGTAGGTGCGTTCAAACCGATCCGACGCCACAAGCTCTGGATTTGTATCTGAGAAAAAGACGCGATAGTCCGACGTCATTTGTAGAGTGCTGATCGGGAGGATGGAGATAGCCGCAAAAATGACCGAGAGCGCTATGACAATTGGTGCACGGGTCAAGACGAGTTTCGTTAGGAAATCGATCATAGGTCCACCAAAAACAGGTTTGGGTACAAAACGGAACTGTTCATCGTCCGCGTCTCCCGCAATTTCGATTACACTGACGTCAATTTCACATAATCGTAGACCTTCCTGTCGGTGGAAGGTCTAGTGTGTTTTTCATGGAAGAGCATTTAGTGTCGAACGCCTCGCTGACCCTGAAGTTAGTCACTGTATATGCAATCTATTTGGCGGTCGGAAATTTGATATGGGAAATTCTCCAGCTGCCGCTATACGGTATCTGGCGCGAGGCTGCTGCCTATGAGATAGCCTACGCCGTCTTCCATTGCACGATAGGGGACGTAATAATTGGACTGGTGTCGCTTGTGCTGGCGGCTTTGTTTGTGACCCCGTTTCGCCAGAAACGCCCAACAAATCTTGCAATGTTTGGGGCTGCCACAATTTTCGGTATTACCTACACAATCTTCAGTGAGTGGCTGAACGTCTATGTTCGCCAGTCGTGGTCCTATTCGGAACTGATGCCGACGGTAGGCTGGGGGGAGATTTGGATTGGCGTGTCACCTCTCGCGCAATGGGTCCTCCTACCTCCCTTGTTCTTTCTCTCGTACCATGCGCTTGTCCTGAAAAAGCGCCGTTAACGCCTGGATCGAACTGCCACGGCTTCCGCAGCGGTTTTTTTCAGCCTTCGGTTCGAGGAAAAATCAATAATGGTTGATTTAAGCCGGAGAGAGGGTTTTTCGACCAGATGCCAAGAGGCGACGGCGAGTGGCAGGGTGAGTAACACAGTCAGCACAAACATTTGTTCGGGCACGATGCTCGGAAACAGGCTGATCAGGGTTTGCTGAATGGGATAGGTGTAGATGTAGATGCCGTAAGAATAGTCTCCCGCATTATTGAATAGTCGAATGCGGCCTTTCGGCACATATGCCAACCAAAGCGTTGAGTAAGCCGTCGTTACGTAAAGGATGGATGGGTAAAAGACGGTCTCCCTGGTAAGGGCGGCTAGGGCAATTAGCGCGACCACGCCACTCCAGTGAACGATTATAGATCTTTGGAACTGAAACGCGATGACTCCCAGGCCGAAGCACAACCCGAAACGCACTACATGGCCAATTGGGATTGTAGTGTCGTGTGCGATCGGAAGTGTCGACGTAACGAGGAGTGTGAGTCCAGCGAAAACGGACACGCACAAAAAAATCCGTGGTCGGTTGAAAACACCCGAAAACCCGATGATCGCGAGTGCGATATAGCAAATGAGCTCATAGCGCAGCGTCCACAGAGAACCATTCACGGTGGATGGGTCAGGAGCTTGCATGAACAAACCCGGCAGCACCCCCTCCGGTTCAATGAGGGTTGCGGTCTGGAAGAAATATCGAAATGTATCGGCAGATGTTAAGTAGTCGGTCAGCGACAAACTGGTCATCATCGCGCCAAGGAGAAACGTGACAATGAATGTGGAGGCGATCAGTGCTGGAAATATTCGCAGCCCCCGCGCGATGGAAAATGTGATCAAGGAACTCCGGTTGACCCAGGATTGCGTGACTAGAAATCCGCTGACAAAGAAAAAGACGTTTACGGCGTGATAGCCGATTGAGAACCCTGTGAGTGAAAGAAGGGGGCGACTATCGGGGTCGCCGGTTACAGTCAGATAGCTGTGCGACAGGGCGACGGCGACTGCAGCAATTGCGCGAAGTAGAGTTAAATTGTTGTCGGTTCCTTTGTTGAGGTCACCGAGTGTAGGGGCGGATATGCGTGCGACTGTTCTTGCCATTCTGTTTGCGATCTCCATACGTAAACACCGCAAATGCTCGACTTCCGTTTCGGCTATCATCGAATTTTCTAAAAAGGGACGGCCTCATTCAAAGTGCTGAAAGGATTTAGCATAAAAGTGTTGATGGAGGCTTACTGCTTGTCGTGCCATCAAACTGGAGTTGCGAAGAACGGGAATGACAGTGACTAGGTGTCCGGCGAACTGTTGTAGCGCAAAATCCAGGTGCTGTTCTTGAGCGCGATGAATTTCACGGGGATCACCACTTCCCTTACTGGTGTTCGGGATTGTCGTCGTCCACCTGATCAAAGTGTCCGTCGAAGCGTTCAACCAATTTTCGGATGAATTGAGACACGGCGGCGTCCTCTGTCATCGAGAAGCGTTTTCTCAACGGACGCGCTACACGCCTTAGCTGATCGTCCAATTCGACCGGCAGATGGATGGTGCGGGCCTTGAGCCGTGGATACGCGCCGGGTTCCATCTTTGCTCTGGTTTTTGGGCTTACCGTCTGGCTGGAAGCGCATGCCGGGCATGTTTTGGTCCGCCAGGCGATGCGCGCATCGCAGGCGGGACATTGCTTCCATTTTGTTTGGGTGAGGAAGCTCAATACCCCTAGCGTGGTGAAGCCCGCTACCACCGACATTTCCGCGAAAAGTCGGAAGGTCGAAAGCGCTGAACCGCTGCTCACTAAAACAAGGTCATGGGGATCTGCCAGCCCGGTGAGAGCGATCACTGAAATGGGAAGCACCAGGGCGACAAATTGGGCACCTGCAGCGATCGCACTCCATATAACAGCGCTTCGTCCTTTGAAGTGTGCCGCGAAATAGCCAGCGAGCAGGATAAAGGCCAGGATCACAGCGGTCAGGAGCGCCAGACCGGCGATTTCGGGCCGATCTACGCCAAATTCCGTCAATTTTTGCGCTACACCTGACACAGATTTGTGACCAATCGTTAACTTGGCAAAGGACACCACGCCCGCCAATCCTCTAGGGTGGCATATGCCACCGGGTGCCATCTTATCCGCCCCCTCAAATTATTGGGTAAACGACCATGACAGAATTCCGAAATAACGAGAAATACACCACGGGAAGAGGCTTTCGGGGCGCGAGGGCGATTGCTCAAGCGGATCAGCGGGCCTGGTTCCCGCAGATTGCAGTGCTGACTTTTGCAGCTCTTGTTCTTGCCGTGACTGTTGCTGCGGCCACGATAGCAGGTGCGGCGGATGAGACTGTTGTGGAACCGGCGACAGAGGCGGTCGGGTATGATCTCTATCGGAGGGGTTTTTATGAGGAAGCCATTGCTGTTTGGACGATTGCGGCCGATGAAAATGGCGATGCCGGTGCCGCATTTCGACTGGGAGAGGAACATTTCGATGCCAAAGTTGTGGAGCGCGATGTGCCGTTGGCAGTCAAATATCTGAAAATGGGCGCTGAGGGCGGTGATGAGCGCGCGCAACACGATCTCGCAACGATGTATGACAATGGGTGGGGTGTTGAGGCTGATATAGATGAAGCCGCCCGGTGGTATCTTGCTGCCGCTTTGCAGGGCAGCGCAGTCGCGCAATACAACATTGGAACGATGTACGAAACGGGCGAAAGCGTTGAGCAGAATATAGAGAAAGCTTATATGTACTTTCTACTCGCTGTGGAGGGCGGATTTCCCCATTTTTCAACCAATGCGCTGGAAAAGATTTCGCTTGAGATGACGGCTCAGCAGATTAAGGACGCGACGGTCATGGCACGCCAGTTTGTGCCCGTCGAAGAAGGGGCCGTTGACGAGGAGGAAGGCTGACACCTGCGGTGACTTGCCCCCGGTTATCCTCTGGTAGGCTTGGTTAATCCTGCTAGACTAACGGTGTACTTCCCAAGAGTGGGTGTGGAAAAACCCAAGAAACGTTAAACAAACCGTCACATCCCTGGGCCAGAGAACTCGAACAAGAGGGGTGTCAATATTGTTTAAAATAGCAAAACCTTTCAAAGGTCTCATTGGTTGCACAATCGCAATTGGAATGAGCTTAGGACTATCAGTGTCGGCAGTCGCGAGTGTGAGCGAAAGCGAAGCGGCCCGCTTGGATGGCGATTTAACCCCTATGGGCGCCGAACGTGCTGGCAATGCCGCGGGTACCATTCCTGCCTGGACAGGAGGCCTGTCAGTTCCCCCGGCCAACGTTACTTATTCTGCAGGCGATCACCATGCCGATCCGTTTGCCGATGATCCGATCCTGTTTACGATCACTCCGGAAAATGCGGCATCGTATGCTGAAAACATGACGGCTGGTCAGCTGGAGATTATGGATGCGTACGATACGTATAAAATGAATGTGTATACGTCGCGCCGTTCCTGTGCGTTTCCTGAGTCTGTTTACGCAGCCAACCGGCAAAATGCAGTGAACGCGAGCCTTGTTGCTGGCGGAAACGGAGTTGATGGTGCGTTGCTTGGTACGCCGTTTCCCATTCCTTCTGAAGGTGTGGAAGTGGTCTGGAATCACAATCTGCGCTATCGCGGCCATAAACTGACGCGGCAATTTTCTGCATTCTCGCCTTCTTTCGGCGGAGGGTTCACACCAATTGTGGTGCGCGATCGGGTGATTTTCACCTATGCTGATCCAGCGAAGGAAGCATTCGCTGATCTCAACAATATTTCTCTGAAATATATGCAAACTGTGATCTCACCGGCGCGTCGTGCCGGGGAAATTATCCTTGTGCATGACACCATCAATCAGGTGGAGGGTCCACGTAACGCGTGGTCATACAG
>CAZFHW010000003.1:47306-52618 GCA_964518885.1 uncultured Parvibaculum sp.
GGCAGGTATACGATCCAGGGCCTGAAAAACCAGGAACCCATGATCAATTTCTTCGCAGATGAATTGGAAGAGAGCCAGTTTACACCGTCTGGTGTTAGGGCCTCGGCTGCGCGTTAACGGTCGTCGTCGACCAAAGTGATCAAATAGAAGGCGGGTGCGTTGCTAACGTGCCCGCTTTTTGTATGCTTGGGGTCCAAATTGTTGGATCAGAGTTGTGTAACGAGGGGGCGGCGTGGCGGAGAAAACATGGACCAATTGGTCTGGATGGGTGAAGGCAAATCCTGCGAACATCCTTGAGCCGCATGATGAGGCTACTCTCGCGAAGAATATTGCAACGGCAGTGGCCCCCATCCGAATTGCGGGCGCAGGGCACTCCTTTACCCCGATCTGTGAGACCTCTGGGATACTTTTTTCCCTGTCGAACATGGCGGGGCTTATCTCATCGGACGACACAACGAAGAAAGCGCGCGTTCTGGCCGGGACAGGCATTCGAGATTTGGGCCCCATGCTTCATGGCAGGGGCCTGGGGCTTCCTAATCAAGGTGACATAGATCGTCAGACAATTGCGGGGGCGGTGGGCACGGGAACACACGGGACAGGCACGACGCTCGGTAGCTTGTCTGCGGCTGTAACAGGTTTTCGGCTGGTGACTTCATCGGGCGACGTAGTGCAGTGCTCGCGGGAGGAGAATGCCGATCTATTTCATGCGGGCCGGGTTTCAATGGGAGCTCTTGGTGTCATGAGCGAAATTGAACTTCAGTGCCGATCAGCCTATGCGTTGGAAGAACGGGGAGGACGGATGCCGGTTGCCGATCTCTTTGCTTCCCTCGACGGGCTCAGCAAGGACAACCGTCATTTTGAATTTTTCTGGTTTCCCTTCGCAGAGGAAGTGCTTGTCAAAACGTTGAATGAAGTCGACGTGAAGCCAAAACCTCGCAAGCGGGCACCCGATGGATCTATTGGACCTGCAGATGTTGCATTTCGTCGTCTGTGCGAAATCACGCGGTTTGCCCCCTTCATGCGATCACGCTTTCAACGGCAAATGACGGAGCAGGGTGGGGCGCGGTACTCTGGGGATGAACCGGGACGAGCGCGCTGGTCGCATGATGCGTTTCCGAGTGACCGGAATGTGCGCTTTAATGAGATGGAATATGCGGTGCCTGCAGAAAAAGGCCCTGATTGTGTGCGTGAAGTTGCGGAACATATGCGCACCTGTGGCGTCAATTTTCTCTTCCCAATCGAATATCGATATGTTGCGAAAGATGATGCCTGGCTTAGCCCGTTTTACGAGCGCGCGAGCGTGACGATCTCCATCCATCAATATCACAAGCAGCCCTACAAAAAGCTGTTTGACGGTGTAGAGGCCATATTCCGCAACTATGGGGGGCGCCCTCACTGGGGAAAAATTCACACCCTGAGCGCAGAAGAGCTGCGCGAAATCTATCCCAAATGGGATGCATTTTGTGAGGTGCGAAAACGGATTGATCCCGATGCTCGGATGCTCAATCCATTTCTCAAGCGTGTTTTTGGCGTGGGTTGAAGATCACGCGTCGTCCATGATGGCGATTACCTGTTCTTCTTCAACGGTATCTTCTTCCGCCACAAGAATTTCAATGAGCTTGCCGTCGGTAGGCGCCATGATGGGAATTTCCATCTTCATGGATTCCAAGATCAGGATGGGATCGTCTTCGACGAGCATGTCACCTGGTTTGGTCTCTATCTTCCACACCTTGCCGGTGATTTCGCTTTTCACTTCGATTTTTGCCATTCATGTATTCCTGTCAGACGAATTTCTTGATGGGTGTTCATAACATGAGAAGCGACTGTCAACGAAGTCCGTCCAGATCAATATCGCTTGCCAGCACAACAGCCTTGAGAAGGGCCCAAATTGGCATTCCCGGCTGCAAGTTCATTTCCTCGACTGCGCGGCGTGTGACCCGTGCCCACAATGTCGGCGTTCCGGCCGGACCAGTGGGTCTGACCAGTACATCCACCTGTGCAGGCCCTGCCTCGGTCATGGTGCCCACTTCGCCTGCGATCACATTGCGGATCGAGAGCCCATCGGGTGGCGCTGACGCCAGCACGATATCGTGCGCATGCAATCGAAGCCGTATGCGGTGCCCGGGCTCGCCTGAGATTTCTGGAGCGGTGAGGATGCCCCACGGGGTGGCTATGTCATAAAGCCCATCATCGTGGCGTGTGAGAATGGTGGCCGACACAATCGTGACCGGCTCTGGGTGACGGTCGCCCGCCAGACCACCAAGGATCAATGACTGCACGTCGATCCGGCTGAGAACGCTTTCTACAGCACCTTGGGCGACCACTTGCCCATTGTCCATCACCAACACACGGTCAGCGAGGCGGATGGTTTCATCCAGATTGTGAGATACATATAGTATTGGGACCTTGAAGCGTTCTCTCAGCATTTCCAGAAACGGCATCACCTCGCGGCGGCGTGCAAGATCGAGATTTGCCAGGGGTTCGTCCATAAGGAGCGCAACCGGAGCAGAGAGCAGAGCACGGCCGATGCCGACGCGTTGCTTTTCCCCACCGGAAAGGTGATGTGGCCTGCGTTTGAGCAGATGAGATATGTTTAGAAGATTCACAATCTCGTCAAACGAGGCGAGAGGTTGCCTCTCCGTTCGACGTGCGTAGGTCAGGTTTGACTGTACGCTCATGTGGGGAAAGAGGCGTGCTTCCTGAAACACCAGGCCAAGGTCGCGTTTTTCCGGCGCTAAGTTGGTTTTGGTTGCGTCGTCGAAAAGCGTGTTGCCACCCAAGACAATACTTCCACTGTCTGGGCGAACGAGCCCGGCAATGGTGTTGATAAGCATTGTTTTTCCCGCGCCTGATGGGCCCAGAATGCCGGTAATGCCTTCACCGATTTCGGCGTTAACCGCCAGCGCGAAGGTGCCGACTTTTCGTTTGATGGCGAGGGAAAGACGGGTGGTCATGAGGTTTGCCCGGTCAGTCGGCGGTGCATGGCGCGGCTTAAAAGTTCGGATGCCGCCAATGTCACGATCGCCAGCAGAACCGATAGCATGACCAGCCGGTAGCCCATCTGTTCGCCTCCGGGGGTTTGCAGGGCGCTGTAGAGCGCGAGAGGCAGGGTTTGGGTCTGGCCGGGGATATTGCCGACAAAGGCGATAGTGGCCCCAAACTCGCCAAGGGCCCTTGAGAAGGCGAGGAGGCAGCCCGCTATCAATCCGGGAGAAACCAACGGTAGAACAATGGTCACGAACACGCGTAAAGGAGAGGCGCCGAGGCTTCTGGCCGCCTGAATGAGGCCCGTGTCGATGGCTTCTATGGAGAGACGCAGTGCTCTGACCATCAAGGGAAACCCCATGATCGCCGCCACTAAGGCAGCACCCTGCCAGGTGAAGACAAGACGGATGTCAAATTGCGACAAGAGCCACGCGCCTATCGGCCCATTGGTGCCAAAACTCACCAGCAGGATATAGCCGGTGGCGACAGGGGGCACAACGAGGGGCAGATGTACAAGTCCATCGATCAAAATTTTGCCTGGAAAAGATGTGCGCGCCAATATCCAGGCGATGCCAAATCCAAATGGCAGAGAGACAATCACCCCAGTTAGGGCGACCTTGAGGGACAGCGAAAGGGCAATCCATTCTGCTGGTGTGAGGTCACTGATCATTGAGAGACAATACGCCGGAACCCGTGATCTGAAAATGTGACCGCGGCGGGATAGGATTGCAGATACTCGTAGAAAGCTTTTGCCGCCTCGTTTGGTACTCTTCCAATGAGGGCGAGGGGATAGACGATGGGGTGCTCGAGTGAAACGGGGAAAACGCCTGCGATCCGGACACCATCTTCAATGGTGGCATCCGTGCGATAGACGATACCTGCCGGTGCTTCGCCCCGTGCCACCCAGGCAAGGGCAACCCGAACAGAAGCTGCCCTGACGGTCTGGTTCTTCAAAATCTGTGACATGCCCAATTGTCGCAACACGTCCGAAGCATAGCGTCCGGCGGGGACACTGGCTGGATCTCCAATCGCCAGCCTCCCGCCGTTCAGATATGCACTCAAGCTGTCCGCGCGAGTGATGTCCAGACGTGTGGTGTCAGCGCCTTGTGGTGTGATGAGAACAAGGTCGTTTCCCAGAAGATCAAGGCGATTACGAGTTCGGACCTTTCCTGACTGTTCGAGCCAGGTGATCCATTGCGGATCGGCGGACAAGAAGATGTCTGCTGGGGCTCCGGCTCCTATTTGTCGCGCAAGGGTACCGGAAGCCGCAAACACAGTGGTGACAGAGCAAGCGGTTTCTCGTTCGTAATCTGCGGCGGCTGTCTCAATCGCATTCGTTGTGCTGGCGGCTGCAAAAATCATGATCGGCTCGCAGGCTTCGTCTGTCGCAAAGGCAGAAGCCGAGAAAACCAATGTCAGCGCCATGGTAAGGCTGCAAAGATTCAACGGGCAGCCTCCTCGTTCAGGCGTTCAAATCCAGCTTCAAGGTCGGCGATGAGATCAGCAGGGTCTTCCAGACCGGCATGGAAACGAAGCAAGGGACCTTCTGGTGCCCAGGTGGTCGCGGTCCGGTTGGCGCCGGGGTTTGCCGGAATGACCAGACTCTCGTACCCACCCCAGGAGTATCCCATGCCGAACAGCTCAAGATCGTTCAACATGGCGGCAACAGCCTCGTCGCTTACTGGTTTCAAGATGACGCCAAACAGGCCACATGCCCCCGAAAAGTCGCGCTTCCATATCTCGTGTCCAGGATCTGTCGGAAGAGCCGGATGCATGACACGCAGCACTTCTGGCCGGTCCTGCAGCCATTTGGCGAGGAATATACCCGTTTCCATATGCCGGTGCAGGCGAACGGAGAGCGTTCTTAGGCCGCGCAGTGCCAAATAGACATCGTCTGGTCCTGCCGTGATACCGATCGAGCCGTGATTCTTGATCGTGGTGTTCCATGTGGCTTCGTTGGTGGTGATTGTTCCCATCATGACGTCGGAATGGCCGACAATGTATTTGGTTGCAGCCTGGATGGAGATATCGGCGCCGAGTTTGAATGGCTGGCAGAAGAGCGGGGAGGCCCAGGTATTGTCCATCATGACGACGGCTCCGCGTGCATGAGCAACTTTCGCGATGGCGGGGATGTCCTGCATCTCGAATGTCTGTGATCCAGGGGCCTCTGTGTAGACGACGGTCGTCTCTGGTCGCATCAGGTCGGCAATGTCAGCCCCCAGACCAGGATCGTAATATTCCACGGTCACGCCATACCGTGTGAGGACGATCTCACAGAACACGCGGGTAGGGGCATACACCGTATCTGTAATCAGCAGATGATCACC
>CAZFHW010000004.1:0-50206 GCA_964518885.1 uncultured Parvibaculum sp.
AGTCGGCGCCTCGTCACTTACGTATATGAGTGCCTGAGTTTCATCACCTTTGATCGGGACGAAAAGCCATTCCCCTTTGGCCCGTTCCCCGACGCTGTCGCACCCGATAGGAAGTAAATTCTGCCCACTTCTAAGGCTGCTCGGTCAGGGCTGCTTCCCATACGGCACGACCTTTGGTCGTCAACAGACTGGCGACGACGGAGCGTGTGAGCAGAACGAAACGTCGTTCGGCAATGGCTTCGGTTTCATGGAAGCCGGCCAGTTCGAGGCTGGCATGGCCATGGACTGTTGCCCAGAAAATGGCGGTTACTTCTTCTGTATCAATAGTGGGATCAATCAGACCCTCACGCTGGCAGGCACTGACGCACCCCTGAAGAAAACGATAGGCCCGCTGCCGAGCGATGCCCCGTGCGACCGGTTCGCCTGCGGACTGCCACTGAGAGACGGGCAGGGTGGAGGAAATCATCAGTGCGTAATAGGCGGGGTGGTCTAGCGCAAACCGACGATAGGCAGCGCCCAGCCCGGCCAGCCATAGCAGGGGGTTGTCCTGTTGGGGAACGCTTTCCTGCATTGTCGCCAAGCGTTCGAAGGCTTCTTCATACAGGGCCGCGATGAGACCGTCTTTGCCGCCAAACGCGGTGTAGATCGCCATTGTCGACGTGCCGACAGCGGTCGCGAGCTTTCTCAACGACAGCGCTGCCGGTCCTTCTTTGGCCAGCATTTCACTGGCAGCGTCCAGCAGGTCCGCTTTCTGCGCTTCTGCGGAGACGCGACGGGGCTTTGAGCCGACTGGCTTCCGCCTGGTTGTGGTGCTGTTCATTTTTGTCTCTCAAGTCGACGACCGGCGTTCAACTATCCATCTTGATATTTTGTATAACACTGTTATGTTTCTGGCAACAGGCAAAGCCAGGGAGGTCGCCCATGTCTAAACCGTATCCAAACAATCCCGTTCTTAAGAACAATTTCGCCCCCGTTCAAGCGGAGTGCGACGCGCCGGATTTGATTGTCCACGGGGAAATCCCCGACGCGCTGCACGGCACATTGTATCGCAATGGTCCGAACCCGATGTTCCCCCCGCTTGGGTCTTCACATCACTGGTTTCTTGGCGAAGGCATGATCCACGCTGTGCATGTTGAGGGCGGTAAAGCGAGCTACCGTAACCGTTGGGTTGGAACCGATCAGTACACCCGCCAACGAGAAGCCGGAGAGCGGCTGGTGGACACGACGTTTGGTGGCGAAGTGAAGCCAGGCTCGGAAGATATTGTGCGCAATGTGGCCAATACGAATGTGGTTGTCCATGCGGGCAAGTTGATGGCGTTGGATGAAGGCTCAAGCCCTGTCCTGATGGATATGAAAACGCTGGAGACAGAAGGACCTTCCACTTTTGGTGGCAAATACGCGGGGCCTATGACAGCGCATCCGAAGTTTGATCCGAAAACCGGCGAGATGCTTTTCTTTGGCTATATGGCAGCAGGGCCGGGCACACCAGACATGTCCTACAATGTTGTGGCGGCAGACGGATCACTCACGCGAACGGAAACATTCCAGGCTCCCTACGCCAGCATGGTGCATGATTTCATCACCACCGACGAGCATGTCATCTTCCCCGTCTTTCCTGCAACGATTGACGTTGAACGGATCATGAAGGGCGGGCCGACCATTGCCTGGGACCCAAGCCAGTCCAGCTGGATTGGTATCATGGGGCGGAACGATAGTGTTGATAGCATTCGCTGGTTTGAAGGCGATCCTTGCTACGTCTACCACCCGATGAATGCGTATACCGTCCACGAAAAGGGTCGGACCAAAATCATTGCGGATATGATGAAGTATTCGCGGGTTCCCTTGTTCCCGGATGTGAACGGCAACAAGACTACTGACCTTGGAACGGAGTTGGCGACGTTGGTTCGCTGGACTTTCGATCTTGATGGCAACACGAACAGCTATACCGAAGAAGTTCTAACCGATCTTGGGGGGGAGTTTCCCCGCTTTGATGAGCGTTTCGTTGGCAATGAGTATCGCCACGGCTTTTATGCCTCGATCCTCAAGCCTCATGCGGAGGGCTCTCCTTTCGATAGTCTTGTTCATCTGGATCTGAAAACCGGAACCCGGAAAATCTATGAACCGGGCGAAGGTTGTTTTGTGCACGAGCCGATTTTTGTGCCGCGTAACGAGAAAGCTGCAGAGGGTGACGGCTACCTTGTGTCGCTCATCTATGACAGCGCGCGCAACAATTCCGACTTTGTGGTTCTGGATACAGACGACATTTCAAAGGGACCGATAGGCCGTGCGGAATTGCCGACACGGGTGCCCTTTGGTTTCCATGGCAATTGGGCGAATGCAGTCTAAAATAAAGGCGTGTCGTAGATTTTCTCGCCGTCCATCATCAGTCCTTTGATGGCGGCGTCTCCCTCTTTGTTCAGGGCGACGATGACGCCAAGGGCGCGTTCGTTCCGGTATTCTTCAATCTCGGTACCTGTTCCCTCGGGCACAAAATAGCTGTCGAGGGGGTAGGAGAGGTCGATTGCCGGACAGCTCTCCTCGCATTCCAAAGAGGTAGTCGGGTCTGGCTTGTAGACCCAGTTGACCCGACCGCGAATGACGACCTCGCCGGGCTGCAAATTGTCAGGCAGGGCGGCAAGGACCCGCACGGGCGTTGCGTAGGGGCTCGCAATTTTTAACACCACGTAAGCGTCATCGTCGTAATCCAGAGTTTCATCAATAGGGACTTCTCCGTTTTCAAACGACGCAATCGCGTAGTTCAAAATTACATAGTCGCCGCGAAACAAGTCGCGCGGATCGATGGGGGCGGATTCGAGCACTACCTCGGTTGGTGAATGGAGAAGCGTGATTTGTGCCCATACCATTTGCGCCAGAATGCTGGTCTGGAATGTGACCGCGACGAGGAGGCCGAGGATGATGCGTGTTCGGGTCATGACGATGCCTCCGTTGGTGCCGTGATCGCCTGACGTCGCAATCGCTCCCAGACAAAGCCACCCGCTATCAGCAGTACGCCGCCAATGGCGAAGAATGCCGCAGTGTCGAGCAGGGTGCCGAAAGTCTCCAGATAGAGGTAGAGCGCTTCGCCCCCAAAACCGGCAAACCCAAGATTGATAAGAAACCTGTTTTGAAGTCGGGTCGCGAAAGCAATCAACCAGACGCAGAGGATAAGGAGGAACGGAGCTGAAAACCAAAGAGGGGCGGCCCCGTCTGGCATCACCAGCAACCCGATGATCAGAACGCCCGCTGGAAAGGCTGTGAGGGCGAGGGCATCGGTTACGTTCACTTCTTTGACCCTCCGGGTGGTGAGGAAGGCGAAAGCAAAAACGACAAGGGTCCCAAGCGCTGGGATAATCAGTGTTGATCCGACCTGTAACTCCTCATCGACCAGTTGTGCGATCCAGAACAAGACAATGATTGCCAGCCCGCCATACCCTTGCAGAGGGCGTGCGAACGGCCGGCCCTTTTGTTCCGCTGCAATGCCTATGAGCATCAAGAGGGCGAAGAGGGATGTCAGCAGAGACAGAAGTTCGAATGGACCCCAGCCGATGGTTTCGGCGAGTGAGGGTGCATTGCCGAACAGCCAGAAGATAAAGCCGATCAGGGCCAGGTGTTTTGCGGGTGCCCAGTTGAGCCTTATTGCGAGAGCGGCTGCTGCTGCCCAGGGGACCAGATAGGAAAAATGAAGTGCTCCGTCGAACAACGCATTGCTGGTCCATCCCATCAGCAATAGTTGTGCTGCGATGAGGGCTGATTTTGATCTTACCACCCAGGCCGTGACCAGTGCGCCGAGTGACCAGACCAAAAAGCCAGCAGAGAAATCTGACGGGAGATGATACATCTGACCCACCAACATGATGCTGGCCCCGAACAGACCAACACCAATAAGCAGGGCTGCTTCGGCAAATCCGGATTGTTGGCGCAGATAAAGAACGGCGGCGGTGCCGTAAGCGCTCCACATGGCGATGGCGAGCAGCGACAGGCGCAATGCCTTTGACATGTCGGTCCAGTTTGCCGCGACAAAGGCCATAGCGGAAAAACCGATGAGCACAGCCCCCAGCACGGTGATGATAACGGGCAGCCTGCTCGTTGTTTCATCGCTCTCAAGAGATGCTCGGATAGCGGTCGCGTTTTCCGGTGTCACCCATCCTTTGGCTCGCCACGTTTCAAGGTCGTGCGCGAGTCGTTTTGAATAGGATGTTGGCCACATGGCAATTTCTCCGATAGCGGACAATCATGACGATGCCGTCAGCATTGCGATATATGAGCGAGTGTCACGAAATCTGAGGCAGAATTGCGGCAGAAATGTTGACGCGTTTACGTAAATATCCACTAGAGCTTGCGTTGTACTGTGCTGTCCCCCATGATTCACTGCAATGTGCGCCCAATGGTGTGGATATCTGGAAACTCTAACAAGTTTCTTCCGCCTGGACTGGCTCGTAAGCCCGCAGATGAGGCGGGGAGCAGATCGGCGACAGACCTGATGGCGTGTTCGAACCCACTATCTGGGAGAAAACGTGATGAATGTTGAGGTCATTTTAAAGGCAAAAGGTGCCGATGTGACGACGATCACATCGAGCGAGACGCTGGGTGCAGCTGTCGAACTACTTCATAAGAAAAAAATCGGGGCGATCGTTGTGGTCGATGCAGGCCGCGTCCGGGGCATCCTATCTGAGCGGGATATCATCAAGGCATTCGCTGCTGCGGGCGCAGAAGCTCTTGATCTTCCCATTGCTCAGGTTATGACGGCGAATGTGGTTAGCTGCAAACGGACCGACACCATAGACCAATTGATGGGAGCTATGACCGGGGGACGTTTCAGACATATTCCGGTGATTGAGGATAATGCGCTGATCGGTATCATCTCTATTGGTGATGCAGTGAAGCACCGAATTGCAGAAACAGAAATGGAAGCCGAACAATTGCGGCTCTACATTGCCACCGGCTGATTTTTGCTTTCGTCCGGCCTGCCATTTAGTCGTGTCAGCGCATGTTCGATAAAGGGAATGGCGTGTGCGGCGGCGGCTTCACCCAGGGTGATAAGTTCTTCGGCTTTGTCGAAGTCGATCAAGCCGATGTGTCCGACATCCGGGGCAATCAAAACGTCAGCGGGGTCGGCGGCGAGCCTGGAGCGCGCCATGCGATCCTGCATGATATTGAGTGCGCCCATCATGACGTTGGTGAGGCCGGGTGACTGCTTTTTGGTCCCAAAAAACTGACGCGTCATTGATTGAGGTTTTTGGCTGCTTGCCGTCAATCGTCTTTTCCATTTTGTGTCGTGAATGTCGGCATGAATGGTCTCGACCATGTGGCCGTCAAAATGATTGCTTAGGCCGATCGCGTCATTGTTGAGGTTGACGGCGATGACAAGTCTGGCTCCCAGCGCCCGACATACCGAAACGGGAATAGGATTGACCAGCGCGCCGTCAATCAACCACCGTTCCTCATGCATGACGGGCTCAAAGAGGCCGGGAAGCGCGTAGGAAGCTCTTACTGCCTCCACGATCGATCCTTTGCGCAACCAGGCTTCGTGACCCGTGGCGAGCTCGGTCGCCACGGCGACGAAGGTGCGGCTCAGATGTTCAATCTGAATGTCGCCGAGATGTTCTTCCATCAAGCGGGCAAGTCGTTTGCCGCCGATAAGGCCAGCACCGCCAAATCGCAGGTCTAGAAGATTGATGAGACGTCGTCCGTGGAAATCGAGAGCAAATTCTTCTATCTGTTCCAGTTTTCCAGCAGCATAGCTTGCGCCTACCAGCGCGCCGATTGATGTGCCTGAGATAATGTCGGGATTATAGCCTGCCTTGACCAACCCCTTAATGACGCCGATGTGGGCCCACCCGCGGGCGACCCCAGAACCAAATGCAATACCTATCTTCATCTTAGCCATCCTGGCTCCTAACTGATGCTCAGTATTGCAGAAGGGGCTTTCCAAAAAGCAAAGGAATGGGAAGGGGATGCTGACCTAAATTTGAGGCGAGGGCTTGGCGCGCTAGAATTTGTTTACATTCTCTTCAGGAATTTAGCGTGCTTCCGATTCTGATGAGCATGTTGAGGTCGTGGGCTCGGCTAAAGCTTTTCCTTGTCATTGACGAGCTTTACCGGTCCTGTCGCCTGGCCAACAGGGGCTGAGCGGTAGAAACAGGATTGGTAGCCGACGTGGCAGCAGCCGCCGTCTCCCTGTGGTTCTACTTTCAGCCAGACCGTGTCCTGATCGCAATCTGTGCGGATTTCGATGACTTTCTGGATTTGGCCGCTGGTCGCGCCCTTGTGCCACAGTTCGTTTCTGCTGCGGCTCCAGTACCAGGCCTCGCCCGAGGCGATGGTGCGCGCCAGGGCTTCTTCGTTCATCCAGGCGTGCATCAGAAGTTCGCCCGAGCGGGCGTCCGTCGTGACGGCGGGGATGAGGCCTTTATCATCGAACTTAGGTGCGAAAAGGCCGCCTTCTTCAATTTCGGCCTTCGTCGCTTGTTTTGTAAATGTCGGAAGATCGCTCATGGGCGAACGCTCCATTTGTTTGCGGGAGCGGGGATCTGATGATCTTCGGGGATTACGCCCGGAGCATGGTCAGAAAACGCCGTTCCATATTGGGGTCTTCTTTGAAGACACCGCTGAACTGGGTTGTGATGGTGGCGACATCAGGCTTGCGGATGCCCCGTGTGGTCATGCACTGATGCTTGGCCTCGATGAGGATGGCGACGCCCTTTGGTGCCAGGACCCGGTTGATGGTGGCGCAAATCTGGGCGGTCATGGTTTCCTGGGTCTGCAGGCGCTTGGCATAAATTTCGATCACGCGAGCAAGCTTGGAAATGCCGACGACGCGGCTTGTTGGCACATAGGCAATGTGCGCCTTGCCAAGAATGGCGACCATGTGGTGCTCGCAATGGCTTTCCAGGGCGATGTCGCGGAGCATGACCATGTCGTCATAGCCTTCAACTTCCTCAAAAGTTTTGCCAAGCACTTCATCCGGATCTTCTTCGTATCCGGCAAAGAATTCTTCATAAGCCCGGACAACGCGGTTGGGCGTTTCGAGCAGGCCTTCGCGTGACGGATCGTCGCCTGCCCACGAAATCAATGTGCGGACAGCGCTTTCAGCTTCTTTGCGGCTGGGGCGGGTGCTTTTGTTGCTGGCTTCGACCAAGTCTTCGACTACAGAATTCATATCCATTTCAACCAATCTCTCTTGGGGTTTCCCGACAGCCCGTGGTTGCCCACGCTGATGTACGGCCGGTTCAAGTCATCGACGGGGCGAAGGATCATCCTTCTTCCCGTCCATTTGCCCATCAAGCACGGGTCTTATGCCATGCTGCGTGCGATGCGACACCTTCTAAAGGATGCATATAGCGTTGCATAAAACGACTATCAAGTGAGCATTACCCTTACCTGACGCAAAGCTTAATGGATGCAGGCGGGTGGAAATTTACCCCCGAAGTCCATGTGGACTTGAATATGAGGGGCTTGGTTGGCTAATCTAGTGTTCTGGAGAGTGATTATGACCTGTCGATGTTATACAAAAACCATGCAGAATCACTAGCTTAGGTGGCTCACGTTGACTGTTTTTCAGCAGTTTGGGGTCCATAAGCTGGGCCCCTTTGTTGTTTGACAGCGGACAAGACCGATGAACGCCACGAATGCTGCCCCGACGATCGCCTCTGGATCTCACCTCACGCTCTACAACACATTGACCCGTCAAAAGGACAGATTTGTTCCTTTGGATGAGAAGCGTGTGACGATGTATGTGTGCGGACCGACGGTCTACAATCATTCTCACATTGGAAACGCACGACCGGAAGTGGTGTTTGATGTGCTGGCGCGGGTGTTGCGCCGCCTCTACCCGCAGGTCATCTATGTGCGTAACATCACCGATATTGACGACAGGATCATCGATAAAGCGCGCGAAGAAGGCGTTGAGATTTCAGTCATCACAGAGCGTTACGCCGATATTTATCGGACCGACATGGGCGCGCTGGGCGTGGCTCTTCCCGATGTGGAGCCGCTGGCGACGGAGACAATCCCGGAAATGATTGCGATGATGGAGCGTCTGATCTTGGCGGGTCATGCCTATGAAGCCGAAGGGCATGTGCTTTTTGATGTGCCGAGTTTCCCCGACTATGGCGCGCTGTCTCGCCGTCCAATGGATGAGATGATTGCCGGCGCACGGGTGGAAGTGGCGCCCTACAAGAAGAGCCCCAGTGATTTTGTGCTCTGGAAGCCGAGCACGGATGAGCAACCTGGATGGGAAAGCCCCTGGGGGCGGGGTCGTCCGGGCTGGCACATTGAATGCTCTGCCATGATCGAGAAACATCTGGGCGAGACCATTGATATTCACGGCGGTGGGATCGACCTGCAGTTTCCTCACCACGAGAATGAGCTGGCCCAGAGCCTGTGCTCCCATGAAGGAGCGCCGTTTGCGCGGTACTGGTTACACAATGGCTTCGTGAACATGAATGCCGAGAAGATGTCGAAGTCCCTGGGCAATGTGTTGTTGGTGCATGATCTGATTGAGGCGGCACCGGGAGAGGCGATCCGCCTCGCCTTGCTGAACGCCCACTATCGCCAGCCGCTGGAATGGAACGATGATGTGTTGCCGCAATCCAAGGCGATGCTGGACCGGCTCTATGGGGCCATCCGGAAGCTTGGTGATGTGACACCAATGACCGATGATGTCGTGCCAGATGCCTTTCTTGAGGCGCTGCTGGATGATCTGAACACGCCAAAGGCTCTGGCTGAATTGTTTGTCATTGCCAAGAAGGCCAATGTGGCAACGGACGAAGGGGAGAAGGCGAAGCTCAAAGCAGCCCTTGTCCAGTCCGGTTTTCTGCTGGGGATTTTGCAACAGGATGCCAATAGCTGGTTTGAAGGGGAAGTGGCTGGTGCCACAGACCTTGATGCGGCGGCGATTGAGGCCCAGATAGAAGCAAGGAACGTGGCGCGGGCGTCGAAGGATTTTTCCGAGGCGGACCGTATTCGCGACGCGCTGGCGGACGCTGGCATTCTGATCGAAGATGGGCCTGAGGGCACAAAGTGGAAACTCGCAGGTTAGTGCATTTCCAGGGAAAGTGGATGCCGGTTTTCCGTCCGGAAATGCACTGGAAAAATGGATAGCGAATGCTTGATGATATTTACAATCAGCGCATTTTGAAGCTTGCGGCGGATATTCCCCGCATCGGGCATCTGGACGCGCCGGATGGTGCGGCCACGGCTGTCTCCAAACTCTGCGGTTCCAAAGTGAGCGTTGAAGTGAAGATGGAGGGCGACGTTGTCACCGACTTTGCCCATGACGTGAAAGCCTGTGCGCTTGGCCAAGCCTCCTCCTCGATCCTGGCAGCACATGTGGTGGGCTCGACATCGGCAGAACTGCACGAACTGCGAGATGCCATGCGGGCGATGCTGAAAGAGGGGGGCGATCCGCCCGGCGGCAAATGGGTGGACACAGAGGTGCTGACCCCCGTCCGCGAATACAAAGCCCGCCACACATCAACGCTGCTGACGTTCGAGGCAACGTGCGATGCGGTGGATCAGGCGATGGCTGGTGTTGCCGCAGCCGAGTAAAACTCGGGCGCATTTACCTCTTGGTCAAAAGCCTGATATAGGATGATCCCATCAGAGGGTGAGAGATGAGCTGTTTTGCGCAAAATCTGGGTTGGACGGATGCTGAAATTGCATCTGTGACGACCCGTGCGCTGACCACCACCACCACGCTCACTATCACCGGCTCGGCCTGATCCCGAGCCTGCAATGCTGGGGCTTGCGCCCCGATTGCTCAAAAACCCCATAATTTCACGATTTGCGCCGTTTTGAGCGTTCTTTGGCTTCGCGCGCCTGTTGAGCGGTGCGGATTTACCCGATAGTTAGGGCATATGGATTTTTGCGAATCCTGTGCGACCACATTTGAGGATCACATCCATGCGGCGTAGCCCGCTCGCCTACCTCCTGCTGGGACTGGTTCAGCTCTATCGCTGGACCCTGTCGCCGCTGCTGGGTCCGAAATGTCGGCATCTGCCGACCTGTTCGGAATATGCCCTGATTGCGGTGCAGTCCCACGGAGCCTGGCGCGGGGGCTGGCTGGCATTGTCGCGTATCACGCGGTGCCATCCGTGGGGATCGCGAGGGTTTGATCCGGTGCCGGAGAGGCTGGAGGCTCAGCCTTTCTACGCGCCATGGCGATATGGCCACTGGTCGACCACGCTTCGCGACGAAGAGCCCGATCGAAAAAAGCTGCCGTGTTCTCATTGAGACGCAGCTAGAAGGAAGAATGAGATGATTAAGCTGACAATGCCCGACGGATCGGTACGCGAGGAAAGCGGGCCCATTGACGGTTTTCAACTGGCGAAGAGCATTTCCAATTCGCTCGCCAAAAAAGCGATCGCGCTCAAGATTGACGGGGAGCTGGATGACCTGTGCACGGTGATTGATCGTGACGCAGCGGTTGAGATCATCACCGCCAATACACAGGACGGTGTTGAACTGCTCCGCCATGACGCCGCCCATGTGATGGCTGAAGCGGTGCAGGAACTTTTTCCTGGCACGCAGGCCACAATTGGCCCGGTGATCGAAAACGGCTTTTTCTATGATTTTGCGCGCGACAAACCTTTCCATCTGGATGATCTGGAGAAGATCGAAAAAAAGATGAAAGAGATCGTTGATCGGAACGAGAAGATTACCCGCGAAGTTTGGGAGCGGGATGAGGCCGTCGCCTATTTCAAGAAAATTGGTGAGAATTACAAAGCCGAGATCATCGCGGGCATTCCAGCGGGCGAAGATGTGCGCATCTATCGCCAGGGCGACTGGCTTGATCTGTGCCGGGGACCCCATCTGCCGTCCACGGGGAAACTGGGCAAGTCTTTCAAACTGACAAAGCTTGCGGGCGCTTACTGGCGCGGTGACAGCAACAATGAAATGCTGCAGCGTATTTACGGAACTTGCTGGGCGAGCGACCGTGAACTCAAACAATATATCCACATGGTGGAAGAGGCTGAGAAGCGCGACCATCGCAAGATCGGTCGGGAGATGGATCTCTTTCACTTACAGGAAGAAGCACAGGGGTCCGTGTTCTGGCATCCCAAGGGCTACCGGATATGGCAGGCGCTGGAGCAATATATCCGTCGCCGTCTCGACGGGGCTGGGTATGTGGAAGTGAAAACGCCACAGCTTCTCGATAGTATTTTTTGGGAGCAATCAGGGCACTGGTCGAAGTTTCGCGAGAACATGTTTGTTGTGCCTGATGAAGTGCCGAGCACGGATGATGATGCCCCCATCCTGTCGGGTGACGCGAAGCTGATGGCGATCAAACCGATGAATTGCCCGGCGCATATTCAAATTTTCAAGCAGGGCGTGAAATCCTATCGCGACTTGCCGTTGCGGATGGCGGAGTTTGGGTGCTGCCACAGAAACGAGGCGCACGGTGCGTTGCATGGCCTTATGCGTGTGCGGCAGATGACGCAGGATGATGCGCATATTTTCTGCCGGGAAGATCAGGTTACGAGTGAAAGCGTTGATTTCTGTACGCTGTTGGGCAAGGTTTATCGGGATCTTGGATTTGAGGAAGTTGCTGTGAAACTCGCCACGCGACCAGACGTGCGGGCGGGGGATGATGCGACTTGGGATAAAGCGGAAGCAGGGCTGGAAGATGCTTTGAAAGCCGCAGGTCTTGAGTATGAAGTTATTCCCGGTGAGGGGGCCTTTTATGGGCCAAAGCTGGAGTTCCATCTGAAAGATGCGATTGGCCGGTCATGGCAATGTGGCACTTTGCAGCTCGACTTTGTCCTGCCCGAACGTCTTGATGCGTCCTACATTGGAGAGGACGGCGAGAAGCATCGGCCGGTCATGTTGCATCGGGCGATCCTTGGAACGCTGGAGCGGTTCATTGGTATTCTCATTGAGAATTATGAAGGCAAGTTTCCTCTCTGGCTGGCGCCGGTTCAGGCTGTTGTTGCCACCATTACGTCAGATGCAGACGATTATGCAAAATCTGTCATCGCGGAACTGAGGGCCGCCGGTCTGCGTGTGGAACTCGACATTCGCAATGAGAAGATCAATTACAAAGTGCGCGAGCACTCTGTCGGCAAAGTGTCTGCGATCCTTGTGGTTGGTCGTAAAGAGGCGGAAGAGAAGACTGTCTCGATCCGTCGTCTTGGCTCAAAGAACCAGACGGTTATGAGCCTTCAGGAGGCCGTGACGATGCTTCGGGACGAAGCCCTGCCGCCAGACCTGGCTCCGGCTGCAGCCGTGGCGGCTGCGGCAGAATAGAGGATGGTGACGGGGCTAGAAGCGATACCAGAAAGCAAGCTTGCCCCCCGTTTCCTTCAACACATTGCGTCCAAGGAATGTTCTGAACGCGGCGACTTCGATGGAAAAGCCCGGCTCTAGTGTGTGGACCACGCTGAGCTCGCCCTTGCTCGACCAATAGTGGCCGAGGGGAGAAGGGGTGCGACCGATGGAGTTCTGGCTGCTGGATTTCAGCATGATGAGCCAGGCGTCACCGAAATTCACACCCATCGTGACATCTACCCTGGCTTCTGCAGGGCGAATACCGGGTCGGTATCGGTAGGCAATTCGGGTTTCGCTGAAACTGTCTAAGCCCAGAATACTATCTGCAGCACCGGTGGTGATGCCGACCTCGTAGTCCATGTCACCCGCGCGGGAGGCCGCAGGATCGTCTCCCTCGCTGGCTATATGACGAATTGCTAATGCGTCGATTGAGTAGAGGGTTTCCTCCCAGGTGAAGATGTAGGCGCGAGCGCCCAGCTCGACAGTTCGGAAGGCTCCGTCGGTGAAGCGTTGGCCGAGTGTCTCGGTCTGATGGGTGGAGCGGATGGCTTTGCCAATGGCGGTGATGCGGCTGGTGATCCCGTGCTCCACATACAGCTGGGTCTCGATTTTTCGGAATCGGCCTCTGGAAACGGTATTGCCAGCCGGGTCGAACTGTTGATGGGCGACGGAATAGGATGTTGAGGCGATGATGAGCGTTGTTCCATCGGGCTGGGGCCAGGCACCTGCCAGAACGTTTGTCGTGGTTGCTGTGATGTAAGCGAGGATGCCTGTACAACCCGACACCAACCACTGCTTGTATTTCCGCATCGAAAAATGATTATTTTATTTTATGTCTGAGTCTAGGAAAAATGATGCGAATGATTTGCAACTAGGCTGTGTCTTCCTATATGCAGATGTGTTCTTACCGGGTGCGAAGGGATTTTTATGTCTGAGATGATCGATCTGCTTTTGACACGGCGTTCTGTGGTTGCGGGAAGTATGACCCAGGAGGGACCAACGGAGAACGACCTGCAGTCTATTTTGAAAGCAGGGCACCGCGTTCCGGATCACGGCAAGCTCGGTCCCTGGCGGTTCATTCTTTTTCAGGGGGAGGCCCGTGCAGCATTTGGCGAAGTACTTCGCGACGCGTATTTCGCTGCGGAACCGGAGGCTGGTGAAGAACGGGCAAGTCTGGAGACACTTCGGTTTTTGCGGGCACCGATTGTTGTTGCTGTCATTTCACGGGTAACGGCAGGTATCAAAATACCGGAGTGGGAGCAGCAGCTTGCGGTGGGCGCGGTGTGTCAAAATATGCTGGTTGCGGCATCGGCGCTCGGTTATGCCTCGCAATGGCTGACAGAATGGTATGCCTACAACGAAACCGTTGATGCGGCTCTGAAACTCGGCGAAGGCGAGCGCGTTGCCGGGTACATTTATCTGGGTGGGAAGGCCGAACAACCGAGTGAGCGTGTTCGCCCTGATCTGGAGGAACGCATTTCGCGCTGGACTGCCTCGTAAGAATTTGAGGAATGTCTCAACGACTAACCTCGGGGTGGTGGGGCGCCTGTGATTGCACCTTCCTCACGCATCGCTATCGCTCGTGCCTGCCGGACACCGACACTGAGAGTGCTTGACGGTTTTTCTCCCACGTGCGCGCGGTTGCCAGCTTTTGACCTGCCGGCCAGAAGAAGGGGAGTGACAACCACCAGGGCCAGGGCGCCGACGATGGCACCGGCAAGGGTACTTTGCTGATAGACACTGAGCGCTGCAAAACCGCCTGCGCCTACCAGAAGTGCCGCTATCACATATCTGAAAATAGTCATGGTGCGATTATCTCCCTATTCAGACCAGGCCCCGTAAGCCACCGTTAAAGTGTAGCAGGGCGGCCGCCAAAAACCAGCTTTACGCCTAAGTCTTGTCCCAAATCGACGAGAAATTAGCTCCGCTTCCAAGCAATACCTGTGCGGGAGACTGCTTGTCGATATGGCCGATAAGGTCGTGATAGGTGCCGAAGCCGCACAGGTCCTGCAGGCGCGGCGAGAAGTCTTTTACAAGATCAAGGGGTATCCCCAGCTGCTGGTTTTCCTGTTGGCGGATGAAGCCCGCGCAATAGTTCATCGCCAGGCCGATCCGCCTTTCCTGTGTCGTGTTCTCACCACCGCCATGCCAAAGAGATCCATTCCATATGAGAATGCTGCCGCGGTTCATTTCGGCAGCGATGGAGTCGTAGTGAATGTCCGGGCCAAATTCGGGGAAATGATCCAACTTGTGTGAGTTGGGAACCAGTCGGGTGGCGCCATTTTCCTCGGTGAAGTCAGTGAGAGCCCACATGGAATTGCAGACAAGAGGTTTGTGAGGGCGGGCCAGGGCGATGACTTGGTCGTCCGCATGGATTGGCTGAGGCGTCTCACCGGGGGCAATGGCGATGGAAGAGAGAGATGAGATAAGGCACCCTGCGTCCAGCACACCTTCCACGATGGGCAGGACATTTTCGTTCACAGCGACTTTTTGAAAGATGGCGTGTCTTGCAAGCAAGTTGTAGATGCGAACGGTGCTGTGCCCCTCGAAAAGATTTTTCGCCGGGACGATCCCGTCAGCTTTTTCAATGTCTGCCAGAACCCGGCAAATCTCGTCAGCCAACCCTGCGTCGAATGCATTCTCGACGACGGTGTAGCCTTTGTCGCTGATTTCGCTGAGGTGGGTCTGCTTCTGCCTGTCGTCCAATGATTTTTCTCCGTTATTGCGCTAGCTGTTAGTGGCCTGTGCCCGCGCGATGAGTTGCTCTGCCTGTCTTAAATGCGGCCGATCCAGCATCTTACCATCAAGGGCGATAACACCAGGATTGCCAGCATCTGCAAACACTTTAACGACAGCGTGGGCTTCTGCCAGGTCGGCATCTGACGGTGTAAAGACCGTATTGATGATGGGCACCTGTGCTGGATGGATAGCAAGCTTGCCTGTAAACCCATCGCGGATGGCGGCGCGGGTTTCCTTTTCCAGCGCTTGGTCATCACGAAAATCTTTACAGATGCCGTCGATGGGCATGGCGTTTGCCGCGACGGCCCCCGCCAAACAGAGCGTTCTCGCCAATTGATAGGGGGCGGTATAGAGACCATCCTCGTCGCGGTTGGAGCGCGCGCCAAGGTCAGCCGACAGATCTTCTGCCCCCCATGTCATCGCGAACAGTCGATCGCTGACGCCTCCGTAACTTCCCAAATTGAAAAGAGAGGCCGCCGTTTCCGTTGCGACGTTCATCAGTTTTATTGCCCCGGTTTCAAGCGCGTGTTGTTTTTCGAGCTGGGTCACATGTTGGCAGACGGTGGCAATGCACGCGCCCGAATTGGTTTTGGGGACAAGGATTGCATCAGGTTTAGCCGGAATGATGTCTGCCAGGTCTTGCTGCCAGAATTCTGTGTCGAGGGCGTTCATGCGAACGATTAGCATTTGTCGGCTATCGGTCGGTCGGCTGTTCAGAAACTCAACAGCCGCGGCGCGGGCGGCAGGCTTGTTGTCGAGGGCCACGGCATCCTCCAGATCGAGGATCAGGGCGTCCGCCCCCGAACCCAGACCTTTGGCAAGTTTGCGGTCGCTGTCTGCCGGTACAAAGAGAAACGAACGCATGAATTACCCTTCCGTTTCCGCGATCATGAAGGCTTGGCGGGTGCACAGCGCGATAATTTCATCGCGTTGATTGATGCCTTTGTGCTCAAACGTGACGATGCCTGCTTTGGGGCGCGATTTGGAGCGCCGTTTGGAGAGGACTTTTGTCTCGACCCGGACGGTGTCGCCATGAAAAACCGGGTTGGGGAACGAGATATCCGTCATGCCCAGATTGGCGATGGTTGTGCCCTGGGTGGTATCATGGACGGAGATACCGATGATCAGCCCTAGCGTGAAGAGGCTGTTGACCAGTGGCTTGCCGAACTCTGTCTGTGTTTCTGCATAATGGTGATCCAGGTGGAGCGACGACGGGTTCATGGTCATGGCAGAAAACAATGTGTTATCTGTTTCTGTAATGGTGCGGTGAATGGCGTGTTTGAAGACATGGCCTTCTTCGAACTGCTCATAATAGATACCGGGCATTTTTTCCCCTGTCGGTCGTTGCGGCCTGTTGTCCGTCTGGTTCTTTGGGTAACTTATAACGACAAAATGGTGTGGAGGGCAGGTTTTGGATTTTGGGTTTTCAGATGAGCAGGTGGCGATCCGTGATGCGGTCGCGAAGGTCTGCAGCAAATATGGTGATGATTACTGGCTGGCGCGGGATACAGACGGTGTATTTCCCGAGGATTTTTCCGCTGACATTATCGCAGGCGGCTGGCTGGGCGTTGCCATGCCGGAACAGTATGGCGGGGCTGGACTGGGGGTGACCGAGGCTGCGATTGTTGCCCAAACCATTGCTCGGTCGGGAGCCTGCTTCTCTGGCGCTTCTGCCGTTCATATCAATCTGTTCGGGCCGATGCCGATTGTTGTCTTTGGGACGGATGAGCAGAAATCCCGTTTCCTGCCACCGCTGATTGCGGGACACGATCGTTGCTGTTTTGGGGTCACGGAACCTGATGCCGGTCTCAACACATCGGCGATCACCACCCGGGCTGAGCGGGACGGGGACGTGTATGTTGTGAATGGCCGGAAGATGTGGACCTCCACCGCCCAGAGCGCCAACAAAATACTGCTGCTGGTGCGAACAACCCCAAAAGAAAATTGTAAAAAATCAACGGAAGGTCTGAGCCTTTTCTACACGGACCTGGACCGTGGTGGCGCGACCGAAGTTCGCGAAATCAGTAAGATGGGCCGCAAGGCGGTGGACTCCAATGCGGTCTTTTTTGATGGCTTGCGGGTTCCTGTCGCGGACCTTATCGGTGAAGAGGGAAAGGGATTTCACTACCTTCTGCACGGGCTCAACCCCGAGCGTATTTTGATCGGGGCAGAAGCCATTGGCATTGGACGCATTGCGCTCGAAAAAGCGACCACCTATGCCCGCGACCGGGAGGTGTTTGGTCGGCCGATTGGGCAAAACCAGGCAATCCAGCACCCGTTGGCGAAAGCATGGGTGGAACTGGAGGCTGCTGATCTGATGGTTTTCAAGGCGGCGGCGTTATATGATTCTGGCGTTGCGTGCGGGGCGGAAGCAAATGCGGCGAAATATCTGGCCGCCGAAGTTGCTTTTAAAGCCTGTGAAACGGCTGTCATGACCCATGGCGGCATGGGATACGCCAAGGAATTCCATGTTGAGCGTTACTTGCGCGAAGTGATTATTGCTAGAATAGCACCAGTAAGCCGAGAGCTTATCCTAAGCTTTATCGCAGAACGCGTGTTGGGCTTACCCAAATCTTACTGATTGAATACTTTAAGTGAACTATGTATTTTCTTGCGACTGAGTCGCGAGCTCTGCGCGTGCGGCTGTTGAGCAGTTTTTGGATCAGGGGGAGTGCCGTGCGTCAGTTTTGGAATGGCAAACGCTGGAATGGTTTGGTTGTCGGCCTGTTTGGCGCGATCGCCGTCGTGGGGTGTGTGAACTCTGTTCTGCAGCTAAGCCGGTATGGCATGGACATTGAGGAACGCTTCAGTGCTGGAGACCAAACCCTGATCGCGATCTGGCTTGCCTTGCTGGTTTTCTGGTCACTGGTGCTTGGTCTGTCGCTGGGGGTATTTGCAGGGCGACAATTGTACGGGGCTAGCGCTCATAACGGATCAATGGCATCTTCTGATTGATATGTCAGACCTGTTTGAACTTCATCCGCGCCTTGCTGCGGATACATTTTTGTTGGCCGACTGGCCTTTGTGTCGCGTCTTGTTGATGAACGACGCGCGTTTTCCCTGGCTCATCCTCGTGCCGCGTCGTTCTGGTCTACGCGACTTTGACGATATTGCATCAGATGACAAAGCGGTTTTCTTGCACGAGATCGATCTGGCGAGCCGGGCGCTGCGCTCTGCCACTTCTGCTGAAAAACTTAATGTCGCGGCGCTTGGGAATATGGTCCCTCAGCTTCATGTGCATGTCGTCGCCCGTTTTGCGGACGATGCTGCCTGGCCAGCCCCTGTGTGGGGCGTGGGCGCGGCGGAGCCTTATGTCCTCGATGCCGCTCAAGGGCTGATGGGCAAGATCGTTGACCTTGCCCAGGCCGATGGTCTTTAGGTCGTCGCTTCCATTTTCTGGTCAGCGATGATGTGGCCTCTGTCGGAACGCACACGCAACATCAATACAAAGCCGATACCGACGATGACGGGCGCCACCATGAGGCCATACCGTTCGCTTTCCGTGAGCTAGGTCACGAGGGCCACCAAAGCGGGACCGGTAAAGGCGACCGCATTTCCGGCAAGGGCCATGATGCCGAACCATTGCCCCACATGCTCTTTTGGTGCGATGCGCGACATCATGGTGCGTCCTGAACCACCAGCGGGCCCAATACCCAGTCCGAGCATGAGGGCGACCAGGAGAAAACGGCGCTCTTCCGCTGTCGCAAGAAAACCCTCATTGATGGTTGTTGAGGGTTCGATGGATAGCAGAACAACGAACGCCGTCATCAAAATGGCCAGGGCAATCAAGATTGTCCCCTTGGCGCCGATCCGGTCGTCTATGCGGCCGCCAATGAAAGCGCCCGCGGCGGCGGACCCCAGAACACATATCCCGAAGACAGCCAACTCCTGTGTATCCCACCCGAAAAGGCTGGCGGCATAGATGGAACCAAAAGTAAGGGCGACGCCAATACCGTCTTGATAGATCACCCGGGCGATGACGAAGCGGGCTATTGCAGGTTCGCGGCGCATGGCGCCGACGGCGTCCTTGATGACACCTCGAACAATACCCGCAATGGGGAGTGAGACTTTGCGCAGAGGGGTGGGTGGGGTCAGCCAGATCAGCGGCTGAACGAACAGGATGAGTGCTGCAGCGGCGATGGGCCCCGAAATCCTGCTGTGTTCGTACGCTGCGCGGTCGAGACCGAAAGCCGCGTCGTCACCCAGCAAAAAAGCAAATATGTACATGCCAAGTAACAACAACCCCCATGTGATACCCACGGCGATGGCCGTGCCGCTCAGGCGACCAATGTTGGCGGGGGTTCCCAGTTTTGGCAGGAGGGCGGAATAAGTGACCCCGGCCAATTCCACACCGATCATCAGCGCCACCCCCCAAAACTGTTTGGGTCATGTAGGGCGCGAAGATGAAATAGAGCAAAAGGACATTGGTTGTTTCAATGCCGGGCGCAAAAGCAATCCACGCTTTTCGGGCAAACGGGTATGCTTTGGCGTCGTAATCAGTGTCGCTGGTCATGTGCCTGGGCCTTTCATGAACTGGTTCAAGGCCTACATGGCGGGCTTTGGTTTTTAGGTCTTGTTCATTGTTCCTGTGGGAAGAGCGATTTTGAAATCGGCTGGGTTTTCGGCATTTCGGCTAGATTTCATCGCTTTTGTTGCGGTGATGATGGGGTCAGTGGCGACGGTTGAACTTTGGTTGGGCCTGTCCAGCGCTCCGCTGTTTCTATTGGCGTTACAATCTTTTCTGATCTGGCTTCTTGCTGTGGCTGTTTTGCTGCAAGCAACCAGATTGATCCCCGAGGTGCTGTTTTTCCCGGTCGTTGAACCGAAAAAGACCATGTCCAATGTGGTGTCGGCTGTGGATCAGATCGCCGCCAGAGACCTCGCCACTCTGAATGCGTGGATTGAAGCGCGAGAGGGTTTTTTCGAGACAGGCCTGACCATTCGCAGTCTTGGTGATGCGATAGGTATTCCCGAACACAGGCTTCGGCGTCTCATCAATTCGGAAATTCGGTTTCGGAATTTCAATGATTTTCTAAATCATCACCGGATCGCAGAGGCGCAAAAACGTCTTCTCGATCCGAGCCTGGCGCGCTTGCCGATCCTGACCATCGCTATGGATTTGGGATATGGGTCAATAGGTCCTTTCCATCGCGCCTTTCTGGAACGGGCGGGGCAAACGCCCAGCCGTTTTCGGTTGCAGATGCCACCGGGCTCGCCTTAGCCCCACGGCAAAGCTTCCTCGGTGTTGCTTCCAAATCATGGTTAACACTTGCTTTAGGTCTCATCGCTAGCGTTGTCATCTGACCTGAGTGCACCGCACTCCTGTGTTCGAGGACATCTTATGCGTATATGCCTCATTGCTGATCCATCGCACCTTGCACGCCGCGCCGCGGGGCGCGTCTGCAATCGGCTGGGTTTTCAGTCAATGGAGGTGAGCTCTGCGGATGGTTTGCGCAAGGCACACCGACGCTTCAATCCGGATCTCACGTTGGTGGACATCTCGCTTGCTCCGAACAATATCGGCGCTTTGATTGTATCGCTTCGCTATGGGTTGGGGGGTGGCCGGGGCACAATCCTGCTCACCGGGCGTGACCTGGAAGCGTCGGCCATTGATCAGGCTATGGTCGCAGGCGCGGATGACTATCTTCGCAGGCCCCTTGATGATGCTTCGCTTGCGCTGAAGCTTCGCCAATTCTCAGGTGCTGAGCGGATGGCTGTGGGTCAATCTGACGGGTGGTCTCCAGCCCCGCGTAAAGGACCTTCTGCCGACGCTCGTGGGGTTGTCGTTCAAATCTCAGATTGGCGCTAAGAAATCCCGGCAAGTGCTTGAAAAAGAGTCTGAATTAGGAATCATCCACAGGTTGGTGAATGTCAGATTCAAGTTCTCAGGAACTCCCTATAACCAATTGAAATTGTTATCTAACTAGGCTTCGTTTGTGGCTATCCATTTGGCAACGCGGCGGCGGCTTTCTTTGTATGGCTTGAGGCCAGCCATGCCGATTAAGCCACCTGCCACCAGGATGATGGCTGGCAGATAGGCCAGTGAATATCGCAGCATCATTTCGTCGCCATAGTAGAAGTCGGTCATTGCGGCGACCGCCGAGGGGCCGAGCCCCAGACCGATAATGTTGATCACAAAAATAAGGACTGCGGACGCAAACCCTCTCATCTGATTGGGCATCAATTCCTGGATAGCCGCGGCGCCGGGTGCCATGGCAAATGTCGAGAAAAAGGTGCTGCCGGCCAACAGGACGAAGACCAGCGTGATGTTGTCGACCAGGGGGTACAGGAGGGCGAAGGGGGCTACCGCGAAGGACCCCACGACCATGACCAGCAAGCGACCGTTTTCGCGTCCCATGGCCGTCACTTTGTCGCCTGCCCACCCGCCGGCAACGACGCCTGCCGTGCCGAAGACCATAATGATGGTACCGTAATAGATCCCGGCATCAACAATCGACCAGCCGTGGGTGCGCAGAAGGAAGGTCGGCACCCAGGCCGCGACGCCGTAGGCCATCATGGCTGCCAGTGCATTGCAGATATTGTGGGAAATAAGTGTTCGCCGATTTGACCACATGAAAGCCACAACTTCACCCAGCGGCAATGGCGCATGTTTTTCCTTGCCGTCCGGGCCGGTTTGCGTGCGCATGTGGCCTCGTCTGGCAGGTTCTTTGATGGTCCATACCCATGCTGCGATGAACAGACCGGGCAGGCCGACAGCCAGAAACACGACCTGCCACGGGAAAATTTCCCCGATAATCGGCAGAATGGTTGTGCCCTCGGCCCCCACGACCGAAATGACCTGAGCTCCAATAATGAGGGCAAGGCCGGCACCGATATAGACGCCCATGCCATAGACGCCCAAGGCGAAGCCCATTCGTTCTGGTCTGAAATAGTCAGCGAGCATGGAATAGGCTGCAGGAGACAGGGCGGCTTCACCAACACCGACCCCCATGCGGTACATGAAAAGCTGCAGGTAAGACCGGGCGGTTCCGCAGAGTGCCGTCATGATGCTCCAGACCAGAATGCCGATGGAGATGATCTTGACCCGGTTTTTGCTGTCCACCATACGCCCGATGGGCAGGCCGACGATGGTGTAGAAAATGGCGAAGGCGAACCCCTGCAACAGGCTCATCTCAAAATCCGAGATGCCCAGATCCCGTTTCATGGGCTGCACGAGCAAGCTCAATATCTGGCGATCAATAAAAGAAAAAGTGTAGGCGACAACGAGAACGGCAACGACGTACCACGCGTAGATGGGATTTGGATATGGCTTTTCGTGGGCAAGGCTGGCCTTTGCCGGAGGCGATGCCTCATTTGTTCCGGAATTTCTCGTCGTGTCCGCCATTCCTGGTTTCCCCCCAATGTTGCTGCGCTTTGAACGAAGAGAGCTTCAGGGTTGGAACAGGCTATGGCAAGCGGTGAGCCAATTTTACTCCCACAAACTTTTGAGAGGGCGGTGTCGTGAGGCTGGCACAGAGCTTGCGAACCTCTGGGACGGGAGATGAGAGACATGACGACTATTTCGATGGAAATTGCGGCTTCGCCCCGGGAGGTAACCCGGGCTGTGGCGCGTGCGAGCGAGGCGACAGGGGTCGATTTCGACTATCTGATGCAGACGGCTCAGCGCGAATCCGGGCTTGAAAACCTAGCAAAAGCAAGGACTTCGAGTGCAGCAGGCCTGTTCCAGTTTATTGATCAAACGTGGCTCGACACGGTGAAGCGGAACGGCGCTGACTTTGGTCTGGGCGACTATGCGCAAGCGATAGAGACGCGGGCGGACGGGCGGCATTTTGTTACCGACCCGGCGCTGAAAGAGGAAATTCTTGCCGAGCGGTATAATCCGGTCAGTGCGGCGTTGATGGCAGGGGCCCTGACACGGGGTGCCGAGACCCGGATGACATCGGAGCTTGGCCGTGAGGTCAGCAATGGTGAACTCTACATGTCCCATTTTCTGGGAACGAGCGGGGCAATCGATTTCATCCAGGCCACTGAGGTGGCACCAGGACGCCAGGCCGCTGATCTCTTTCCGAGAGCGGCTGCTGCCAACAGGCCTATTTTTTATGATGAAGCAGGGCGCTCCAAATCGATGCGGGAGGTCTACCGGGACCTGATGGCCAAGCACAGCGATGCGCCGCAAAGCGCATCACCGGCACTTCCGGGTGATGCGATTGCGCCGCCAACGCCGCGCCGCATGGCGCCGGTTCGGGTCCAGGTGGCAAGCGGGTATTCACGACCCATTATGGAGCTCAGTCCGGTGGTTGTGAGTATTCTGGCGTCTCTTGAGGCGCCTGAGCGGGCAAACGACGATGAAAAAACCGGTTCCGCCTATGAACGGGACCGCGAATTCGACGACCTTCGCGCACGCGCGTCCTGACGTCAGGCGACAGCACCAGAGGTTTTCAACGCTGCCCATTCCTCCTCCGATACACCAGCGGCTTTCAGCACGTCTTCCGTGTGCTCGCCTAGTTCTGGTGCGGGTTGTTTGATCCCGTCTTCAACGCCTGAAAACCGGATGGGGGAGGCGGGGGAGCGAAAAGCTGGTTTGCCATCCGGCCCCGCAATATCCACAAATGCGCCAGCGGCTTCTGCCTGCGTGTCGGTGACCACTTCGGAAGGATGCTGCATGGGTGACCAAATCTGGTCCTCTGCATCAAGGCGTTCGCGCCAGTAGTCAAGATCATGTTCGCGGAAAGCGGCATCGAGAATATCAACGAGTGCAGCAGCGTGGGTGCGCCTCGCTTTGGGGCTCATGAACCGCTCATCCTCGATCAGGTCGGGATGACCTACCGCGCGGCAGACACCCGCCCAATCTTTCTGACCCTGACGGGGTACGAGAGCGATCCAGTGATCATCCTTGGTCAGGAAGAAGTTGGAAATCGGGTTGATGGCTTCGTGGCGTGTTTTTGATGAGGCCAGCTTGCCGTACATGAGTTGGATCGACATGTCAGACCCACCAGCATAGATGCCGGTGCGAAGCAGGGAGGCTTCCACCAAACGTCCTTCGCCCGTGCGACCGCGCTCGATGATGGCGGCGAGAATGCCTGAGACAGTTGCCATGGCGGTGACATGGTCGCCATTGGCCATTCGCAGAGGGGCCGGCTCTTGTCCCTTGGGGGTGGCCATGCGGCCAATACCTGAGCGTGCATAGAAGGCGGCAACGTCGAAACCAGGCTTGTCGCGATCGGGGCCGGTCAGTCCGTAGCCGGTGACGCTGGCGTAAATGAGCTTGGGGTTGACGGCTTTCAGGCTTTCATAATCAAGGCCTGACCGTTCCAGCCCTCCGGGCCGTACGTTGGTCAGAAAAACATCTGCGCCCGCTACGAGTTTCTTCAGAGCGGCAACACCTTCTGGCTTGCTGGTGTCGAGAGCGACGCCCTTTTTTCCACGATTATCAATTGTGAAGACCGGGTTTCCAGTCAAGCCTTCTGCGGCGATGTTGGAGAGAAACTGGCGCATGGGGCAGCCGTACAGAGGCTCGACCTTGACGACGTCAGCTCCCCAGTCGGCCATGATGCCGCCAGCCCCTGGAGCTGCGATATAGGTTGCCATTTCGATGACGCGAATGCCCTTGAGCATGTGATGTCCCCCGGCGCAACGTTTGCGCGCGTTATTAAGTTGCTGTTGGCGGCGGATCATCCACGAATCCGGCATAGTGTCAAAATGTATCCTTTTCTGCGGTTCTGCCCCCCATGGTAGGTTGCGGGATGGGTGTCCGGCCGACTTGAGGCTGAAAGCTGCGGAGAAGACTGGTTTGAAAAATGACGGAGCCTTGTGGCTCGCTAAAGCCGATGAGTTTGTGCCGTTTCTGCGGACCCGCAATGAGGAGATAGAACAATCTCGACAATTGCCCTCTGACATTGCGGAACGGTTTGTGGAGGCGGGTTTTTATTCCC
This sequence comes from uncultured Parvibaculum sp., assembly GCA_964518885.1. GTDB lineage: Bacteria > Pseudomonadota > Alphaproteobacteria > Parvibaculales > Parvibaculaceae > Mf105b01. The sequence continues at coordinate 24,900 of CAZFHW010000004.1, forward strand.
TGCTGGTGGCGGACGCCTATGGCGGGGGTGAAGTTTCTCCGCCCACCTTTTTCCAGGTGGTTGAGCGGTTGGCGCAGGGGGATGCCTCTGCTGCCTGGTGCGTCATGGTGGGGGCAACCACTGGTCTGCTGTCTGGTTATATGCCGCCGGACGTGGCGCGCGATGTTTTTGCTTCTGACAAGAAGGTGATCACCGCTGGCGTATTTGCGCCCCGTGGCAAAGCGGTACCGGAGGGAGAGGGCTACCGGGTGAGTGGCGAATGGCAATGGGGATCAGGCACCCCCAATGCACATTGGGTGGCCGGTGGCTGCATGGTGATGGATGGCAGCAAGCCGAAAGTGATGCCCAATGGCATGCCGGTCTCGCGCATGATGCTGGTGCCGCAAAAAGACATCGAACTTCTCGACACCTGGCACGTCTCTGGCCTGTGTGGCACAGGCAGTACCGACTTTGTGATGAAGGATCTCTATGTCCCAGAGTCCCATGCGATCTCTCTGGTGGATGACAAACCGCTGGACCGCCCCCTATATACCTTCCCCGTTTTTGCCTTACTGGCTGCAGGTGTGAGCGCGGTGGCGCTGGGCATTGGCCGCGCCGCGATTGATGAACTGGTGGGCTTTGCGTCGGCCAAAACCCCGCAAGGTGCAGTGAAACCTTTGGCTGCCCGTCAGGACACTCAAGGCGCCATTGCGGAGGCAGAAGCGAAGTTGCGATCTGCCAGGGGATGGCTTTTTGATGTTCTTTCTCAGGCTTGGGACGAGACCAACGCGAAGGGACAGATGACGCTTGAGCATCGCCGGGACATTCGTAATGCAGCCTCGTTTGGTGCCCGTACTGCAGCGGAGGTTGTGACAATTGCCTATCATTTGGGAGGGGGGACATCGGTCTATCGCCGCTCCCCTTTGCAGCGTCACTTCCGCGACGTGAATGTCGCGACCCAGCACATGATGGTGGGGAAGCCGATAATGGAGCAGGCCGGGCGTCTCTATTTGGGCCTGAAGACCGATATTTCGACATTCTAGGTGCGGGCTAGACCCGGGATTGATTCTCCTCATTTACCTCGCAGGAAGAGGAGTGCGAGGGAAACAGGATGTTTTCCCCGGTCTGGTTTGCCGTGATAGGTTGGCATATGGATGAATGGAGCGACGTAGATATCGCCGCCTTCGGGGCGAAATTGGAAGAGTTACGGCTTGAGCTTGAGGAGGTTCGGGTTAAGGCCAAAGGGGCCAGCGATGTTGTGCTGCTCGATCAGCAAAGTGTGGGGCGATTGACCCGGATGGACGCTTTGCAAAACCAGGCAATGGCCCAGGAGACCGAGCGACGACGACAACTGGATTTACGCAAGATCGCAGTGGCGCTTGCGCGGATTGAGGAAGGCGAATTTGGGTATTGTGCGGTGTGTGGTGATCTTATCCAGCGCGCGCGTTTGGATATTGATCCTGCCGCGGCGACTTGTGTCGCTCATGCTAAGTAGATTGCGACAGGTGCGGAGAAGGTTTGACAATGAGTGTGGCGGAGAAGGGTTCTGAGATGGTGGAACGAGTGAAGTTTGTTTTGTCGGTGATTGTTTGGCCGGGTCTTCTTGCCACGGCACTTGCGTTGACTTCTTGGGGGATGACAACGGAGTCCCCGATCCTCTTTTTCAATCTCATTTACGTCAGCTTTGCGCTCACGGTTGGCGCGCTCGAACGCTTCATGCCCTATGAAGTCACCTGGCTCAAAGATGACAAGCAGACCTTTGCTAATCTGGCGCATACGCTTCTCAGCAAAGGGCTTGTTCAGGTTCTGATCGTCGTGACAACAATCGTGGGGATTGCGGGTGTTGTGCAGCCCGCTGCCGGATCGACGACAGGATTGTGGCCTGGTGATTGGCCGATGGTTCTTCAGGTTGTGTTGGGGCTGTTTATCGCTGAATTTGGTCTCTATTGGGCACACCGGCTTGCTCATGAGTTTCCTATTTTGTGGCGGTTCCACGCCGTGCATCATTCGGTGACCAGGCTTTGGTTTATCAATACCGGGCGCTTCCATTTTGTTGATTCCATTTTCAGTATCGTCATGAGCCAACCACTTTTGTTTCTACTTGGCGCGCCGATGGAAGTGTTTTTGTGGGTGAGTGCCTTCACCGCTTTTGTGGGTGTGTTGACACATTGCAACATCGAAACCCGCACGGGTTTCCTTAACTACGTGCTCAATACTCCTCGCCTGCACCGCTGGCATCACTCGATGGTGCCGGAAGAAGGCAACATGAATTACGGGGAAAACCTGATGGTCTGGGACCTGATTTTTGGGACCTATTTTGACGCGGACCGCAGACCACCGGCTGAGATCGGTATTGAAGGACCGATGCCTGCAAGCTTCACCGGCCAGCTCTTTCAACCGTTTAAGAGAGAAAGCCGTCAAGAAATCCCATTGCCGTAGAAATGGTTTGACGCGGGCCTGTGCACTTTAACCATGATGTTTGATGTCATGGATTGACGGGGCTGTGGGATGTAATCAAAAAAAATAGCTCAAATCTGTGAATTTTAAACTTTTGTGTGTCGCTTTTTCAGTGCCTTTGAAGAACCCGGCAGAAGGGTTTGTTAACCGGCATTTGCTAGATTATAGCCAATTGATCCATCGAATTGCAGATGCATTCGGGCGGTATATTCTTCCGGAAAGGGAGGCGGCTATGGTTGCTGAATTTGAATTGAGCACATTTGATGTTGCAAGCCTTGAGGGCGACTCGTCGCCTGAGGTTAAGGCAGCTATTGGCACCAAGGTTGCAGCCCGATTTGGAAATGTCCTCATCACGTCGCGTGAGAGAGAGCTTGCCCGGGAAATTCTTGCTTACCTCGTTCAAGACGCAGCTGAGTTGGTGCGTGCGAGTTTAGCACGTTCTTTGTGCCAGTATCCCGGGGCTCCCAAGGACATCATTATCGCACTGGCATCTGATATTGATGAGGTTGCTCTCCCGGTGCTTGAAGCATCACCGGTACTTGACGATGAAGATCTTCTGGAGATTGTGCGCGGGGGGTCTGCGTCGAAGCAAACAGCGATTGCTGGACGCCCGACTGTGTCTACTGTTTTGTCCGAAGCGCTGGTGGAATCCGAAAACCGCAACGTCGTTGCTCGCCTCGTCGAAAATGATGGAGCTGTTTTTCGGGATGAGACTCTCATCTGGATTGCTGACAGGTACGGCGATGATGATCTGGTGGCTGAACGGTTGGTTCGGCGTCAGGATCTGCCGGTAACGGTTATTGAAAGATTGGTAAGTGCGGTGTCTGATGAGCTGCGCAGCTACCTTATTGAACGTCATAAAATGCCGGCTGAAGTGGCCTCTCAATTGATGATGGAAAGTCGCGAGCGCGCAACCGTCGATCTTGTAGATGGCGTTGAGGGCGATGATATACCCAAACTCATTCGACAATTGTCGAGGAGCGGTCGACTGACCTCTTCGCTTATCCTTCGGGCAGTATGTATGGGGGAGATGCGCTTCTTCGAAGCGGCGATAGCGCAGTTGGCAGATATGCCAGAGGCTAAATGCAGGTCTCTCATCCATGATGAGGGATCGCTTGGGCTGAAGGCAGTATTTGTGCGCGCCCGGCTCCCGCAGGTTTTGCTCCCGGCTTTTCGAGCTGCTGTGGGCATCTACAAAGAGATGGAATACACCGGGGCTGATAATGACAGGCATCATTTTCGCTTGCTGATGCTGGAACGATTGCTCACAAGCTATGAGGATATTGAGGGCGATGACCTCGATTTCCTGCTGGGTCGTATGTCTCGTCTTTCTGATCTCGAACACGTCGAGCGGAAATCGGCACACTTGGGCTGAACGTCTGCGCTGGGACCTGAACCATCCGATAAAACTGATAGTCTGCGGGTTTCCCGGCTGGTGACGCGAGGCTATTTCTATGACCCATTTCAGAACTGACGCATTTATTTGTGACGCTATCCGCACGCCCATCGGGCGGTATGGGGGAGGGCTCGCTTCCGTCCGCCCGGATGACCTTGGGGCGGTGCCTCTCATGGCGCTGATGGAACGCAACCCCAACGTCAACTGGGACCGCGTGGATGACGTCATCTTTGGATGTGCCAATCAGGCTGGCGAAGACAATCGCAATGTGGCGCGGATGTCGGCCTTGCTTGCTGGTTTGCCCGCCAGCGTTTCCGGGTCAACGATCAACCGGCTTTGTGGATCAGGTATGGATGCGGTTGGTACTGCGGCACGGGCGATCCGTGCGGGCGAGGCGGACCTGATGATTGCTGGGGGCGTTGAGAGCATGTCGCGGGCGCCGTTTGTTATGGCGAAGAGTGGCACTGCCTTTGCGCGGGACGTGAAGATGTATGACACGACCATTGGATGGCGGTTTGTTAATCCCCTAATGGACGCACAGTACGGCACGGACTCAATGCCGGAAACCGGTGAGAATGTTGCCGAAGACTTCCAGATTGGTCGGGCGGACCAAGATGCGTTTGCCCTGCGTAGTCAACAAAAAGCCGGTGTGGCGATTGAGCGCGGGCGGTTCAACCGCGAGATCGTTCCTGTCACAATTTCCAACCGTAAGGGGGAGGCAGTGGTGGGCGTTGACGAGCACCCGCGCCCCCAAACGACGGCCGATGATCTGGCGAAATTGAAAACACCTTTCCGGGACGGTGGAACTGTTACAGCGGGTAATGCGTCGGGTGTGAATGATGGGGCCTGCGCGCTCCTGTTGGCCTCCTCAACGGCGGTTGATGACCACGGACTGACGCCTATTGCGCGCGTCATTGGTATGGCGACCGCTGGGGTTCCTCCCCGTGTCATGGGGATAGGCCCTGCGCCTGCGACCCGTAAGGTTCTTGCGCAAACGGGGCTTACCCTCGAGGACATGGATGTTATCGAGCTGAACGAGGCTTTTGCCTCACAGGGATTGGCCGTTTTGCGTGATCTGGGGCTGCCGGATGATGCCGCTCACGTGAACCCAAATGGGGGAGCTATTGCTCTGGGACATCCGCTTGGCATGAGTGGTGCCCGGCTTGTTATGACCGCCGCTTACGAGCTGCAGGAGACGGGTGGCAAGTATGCGCTTTGCACCATGTGCATTGGTGTTGGTCAGGGGATTGCGCTCATCATTGAGCGGGTTTAGGGCAGAGCCGCGACAAGGGGTTCCGCGCGCTCCTCAGCTGGGCTGCCTGTGCTTGGTGTTTCTCCTGCTGCGTGCTCGGGGTCGCTTTTGGCACCTTGATCCGGGCTTGGCAGGATCAGGAGATCGGGGTCAGCAATGTTGGCGCGCGCTCGCGCAAGCGTATCCGCGCGGGCAGGGCGTTCATTCAATAGAACGGGCATGAGCCAATCTGATGACCAGGAGCTAAGACCTTCAAATGTGTCGGGGTGATGTATGAACGCCCCTTGGGCAGCACTGAAACCCATGTCGGCGAGAGGTTTTATTGTGTCTATATTTTCAACGCGTGTGGCCGTCATCGACAGGCCTTCTCGGACTGCAATGTCTAGGCGTTCAGCAACAATGCCTTTGTGAGACCGTTTAACGTTGCGCGCAAACTTAATGAGACCTGACCCTCCCATTTTCAGTTCTGAGAAATGAGTGGCGGTGATCTTTTCTGATGGCAGGAGATCAATGCCGGAAGTTTCCAGCGCAATGTGAATGCCGTGTGCTTTCAGCTCCTTCAACGCCTCAAGCCGTTGATCTGTTTTTACCGTCAGGGCGGCCTCCGGAACGTCAATCGAGACAGCGTCCCTGGGAATGGCATAGGCGGTTGTGAGATCATTCATTTGCAGCAAAAAATCTGGATTATCGATATCGATGGCGCTGACATTGACGGTGACTGTCCAATGCCGTCGATCTGATCGCCACAGAGATGCAACGCGGGCCGCCTCATGCAACATAAGACTGTTCAGATCCTCCATGCGTCCGGCAGACGCTACGAAATCGAGAAACTCTCCTGGCAGGAGGGTTCCTAGTTCGGGATGGTGCCAGCGAATATAACTTTCGACGCCCAGAGTGCGACCGTCTATCAGAGAAATTTTCGGTTGAAACACCGCCGCAAAATGGCCTTCAGCGAAAGCGAGGTCCAAATCGTCGTTGGTCAGGGGGCTGGAACTGTTATACATGGGCATCATCATTCAGGTGAGATTGCTAGGGGAATTTCGGGTTGTCTTCACCTTTGACGCTAGGGTGTTCGCGTTAGGATGACGTCAAACTGGCGGCGTAATTTGAGACAAATTGTTCCTATCAGCAGGTCGAAAAACCTATAGAACGCCTCATAAAATAGGGGATAAGCGTGAGCCAAGAGAAGAAAAATGCACTCATACCAGCAGCCACAATAATGCTGGTGCGCGACGGAACAGACGGCCAGGAAGTTTTTATGGTCGTGCGCCATCATCAGATTGATTTTGCGTCGGGAGCACTTGTTTTCCCCGGCGGAAAATTGGATGCGGGGGATAAGGATCCCGTCATCAGAGCGCGGTGTGATTGCAACCGGACGATTGGGGACGATGAGCTGGCCATCCAGGTTGCCGCTATTCGTGAGGCGTTTGAAGAGTGCGGTGTGTTGCTTGCCCGACCAAAAGGCGACGATACGTTTGTCGATAGGGCCCGCTTGGCCAAGCTTGACCCTTGGCGGGATCGTTTGCACAAAGGGAAAGCCAGCATGGTTGAGTTTCTTGAGCAGGAAGATCTGCATTTGGCATGTGATGCCCTGATCCCGTTCGCTCACTGGATTACACCATCGATGATGCCGAGACGGTTTGATACCTACTTCTACCTAGCTGCTGCACCCGCAGACCATGTGGCGGTTCACGATGGACACGAAAATGTGGACTCGGTTTGGATCAGGCCGGCAGACGCTTTGAAGGATGCAGAGGAAAAACGCCGTACGGTCATTTTTCCGACACGGATGAACATCGAAAAACTGGGTCGATCGGGGAATGTGGCGGATGCCATTGCTGCTGCACAGGCGAGCAAAGTGGTGACAGTTGAGCCAAGGGTGGGGGAAAAGGAGGGTGTGAAGATGCTCTTCATTCCTGCAGAAGCTGATTATTCTGTCACTGAAGAGCGGCTCGACCGGATCAACTAGGGGGGTCTGTCAGAATCTGGGTAACGGCGGTTTCCAGCTCATTCGCGAGCGCAGCGGCTGTTTGGTTGGTTTCGTCGTGGATTTCATCACGAACGGCGGCTCTGACCGCATTGACGTGGTTTGTTGTCAGTGCGGTTATTTCCTGCCAATCGAGACCATCGATGCTGAGAAGGTCGCATAGCGAGGCAGCGATCCGTCCAACGATGGGGTAGCCCAATGTGGTGGCCTGGCCTTTGAGGTCATGTGCGCGACGGAACAATTCGCTGACTGCTGCGGGGTCAGTAGGTGTTTTGCACCAGTCCGCGAGCGCCGTTGCCAGATCGTCGATTTCCTCTTCGATCCATTCCGCAAATTCCTCACGCATATTTTCCAAAGCCTGCTCTGCCCGGGCTATGAGCAACTCACGTGGCAATTTCGCCGGACGAAGCTTCTTTGATAGAGATAGATTGTTTTGCGCCATTAGACTCAAGATCCTATTGCCCTCTTCAGGTGCCACCCCGGTTCAAGCTTTGGCCTGAACACTTGGTATAAAGCTACAATAGCGAGTTTAATAATTTGTTATTGATGGTGGGGGATATGAGACAAGATATTGATCTAATTGAGGAATTGTTCGCGCAGGATGCGTTCGTCGAGGCTATGACCCTCGTCAAACATCATGAGAAGTTTGATTGACCGCTCTGCTGCAATGCGAACTTCGACCACATTGCGCACCTCAGTGTGGTCTGCGACCGCGCTGACGGGCCGTTTGTCGGCTTCAAGAATTTCAAAACGAACTTCAGCGGTATGGGGCAGAAGGGCACCGCGCCAGTGTCGCGGCCGGAAAGCGCTGATGGGGGTTAGGGCCAGGAGCTCTCCCCCAATGGGGATGATGGGGCCTTGGGCTGAAAGATTATAGGCTGTGCTTCCCGCTGGGGTTGCCAACAGCACACCATCGCAGATGAGTTCTGGCATCCGCTCTTTGCCATCTATAAAAATGCGGATCTTTGCGGCCTGATAGGTTTCGCGTAATAAAGCCACTTCGTTGATCGCGAGCGCTGTGTGGCGCGTACCATCTGAAACCAACGCATCCATTTTCAACGGGTGGAGTGTGGTGATTTCAGCGGCGGCCAAACGAGTGGGCAGATCGTTATCCTGATATTCGTTCATCAGGAAGCCAACAGAGCCCCGGTTCATGCCGTAAATGGGTATCTGGTGCTTCATATATGCGTGAAGTGTTTGCAGCATGAGGCCATCACCGCCCAGGGCGACGATAACATCAGCATCGGCTGGTTCGGCATTGCCATACCGATCACTGAGTTCGGCAAGAGCCTTCTGCGCTTCCGGCACGTCGGTAGCCACAAATGCAATTTTGCGGAACTTCATATTGTGCTCCGTTCTTCCTGTCTCGTTGACGCCACGGCATAGATGCGACGGGTACTATAACTTTTCAAGTGATTTTGGTAAGGGGCTGAATTCTGGCGACGGTTGACCTTTTTTCCAGAGTGGTTTGGTCCGGTTTACCGGGCCCTGAGACGTTTCGTCCCGCTGACGGGGTGACGGGACCGTGTTATTTCTTGGGCCGTCGAAAATGGGGTGAACATGGGGTTCGAATCTGTTTCCAGAGCGCAGGCGAAAAAGGTCCGTCGGGATGATACCCGAAGGCTGATCGTCGCTGTGTTCGGCGTTTGGGCTCTTGTGCTCCAATCCCTGCTTCCCACGGCGAGTGCGCTGGCGGCGCAGTCTGGAAATGGGTTGCTCATTGAGCTTTGCACCGCTGCTGGATTTCAGACACTTATTGTCGATTTTGATGTCGAGGATGGCGAAGAACGACCGACCCAATCGAAAAGTTCTGCCGGGTGCGATATTTGCGTGACGTGTGGCTGCTCGATGGGAGCGGGATCCTGTGGGGCGATGGCCTCTCTGTCGGGGCCAGACTGGAATTGGGTGCGTTGGACTGTGCCGGTATTTGGCACGGATACGTGGAAGGCCCCTGCAGGCTTTCAAGCCCGAGGTCCTCCGACAACATAACGGATTTCATTTTGCTGCCGCGCCATCATCACGCGGCCTCTTCCGTTATCAATAGGATTTTCAATAATGACTTATCGTTTTGTGCGCCCGCGTGGCCACATTGCGGCGGCGTGCGTTGCGCTGGCCGTTGCCATTTCACCGTCCGCATTCGCCCATGAGGGGGTGGACCATGATCCTGACGCCACCAATGCTTATGCACATGCGCCGATTGGGGTGATGGGCGACCATTTGCATCAAAAGGGCGAGTGGATGTTTTCCTACCGCTTTAGCCAGATGAACATGTCGGACAATCGGGATGGGACCAGCTCTCTCAGTCCCGAAGAAATTGTGAGCGGGGTTGCCAACCGGTTTGCCCCGCCGGCCAACCTGCGGATTGTGCCGCTCGATATGACCATGGACATGCACATGGTGGGGGCGATGTATGCCCCGTCCGACATCATTACTTTGATGGTGATGGGCATGTATGTGGAAAAGGAAATGGATCTCCTAACGTTCGCGGGCATGGCGGGTACCACCCGGCGAGGGACGTTTACAACCCGCAGCTCAGGCATTGGTGATACGAGTGTTGCCGCGTTGGTCCGGCTTCAGGACGAAGAAGGGCACCGCCTTCATGCCAATTTGGGGGTCAGCTTGCCAACGGGGTCGATCCGCGAGACAGGGCAGATTTTGACGCCAATGGGCGGCACACCAACAGTGCGGTTGCCTTATGCCATGCAATTGGGGTCTGGCACTTATGATCTGATGCCGGGTTTGACCTATACGGGCGAACAGGCCAATTGGGGATGGGGCGCGCAGTGGCGCTCGACGTTGCGTCTTGGGACCAATACGGAAGGCTATTCCCTAGGTAACCGGCATGAAATCACTGGGTGGGCTGCTTATCAGTTCCATCCGTGGATCAGCCTGTCGGGTCGCCTGGCCGCGCGCTCAGATGGCAAGATTGATGGGATTGACGGATTTATTTCTGGCCCGGTGCAAACGGCTGATCCGGATAATTATGGCGGTGAGCGCGTTGAAGGCTTTGTCGGTGTGAACCTTGTCGGTCAATCCGGTTTCCTGAAAGGACAGCGTGTTGCTATCGAATTCGGTGCGCCGCTCTATGAGAACCTGAACGGTCCTCAGATGGCGTCCAACTATCGGTTGATGGTGGGATGGCAGAAGGCGTTCTAGGATTACCCGCCGGTAAGGGACATGTGTCGCTTGACGGCGGGGTTGCTATTGTTGCGATCAATGATGAAGTCGTGACCTTTTGGTTTACGGCCAATGGCTTCGTCGATGGCATTTGCAAGGGCGTCCGGCCCCTCATTGCGCAAGATGGCGCGCAGGTCGGCATCATCATCCTGTCCTAAGCACATGAACAGCTGTCCCGTGCAGGTGAGGCGCACCCGGTTACAGCTTTCACAAAAATTGTGTGTGAGCGGCGTGATGAAACCCAGCCGTCCACCGGTCTCTTCGATTTTCACATAGCGAGCGGGCCCGCCTGTTCTGTCAGGCAGGTCGGTGAGTGTCCATTTTTCTTCCAGGTCGCGACGTACTTTTGACAGGGGCAAATACTGATCTGTTCTCTCGCCATCGATCTCACCCAGAGGCATTGTTTCGATCAGCGTGAGCTCATGATCACGCGCATGGGCCCACTCGATCATGGAGGAAATTTCCTCCTCATTGGTGCCCTTCAGAGCCACGGCATTGATTTTTATTTTCAAGCCAGCCTCAACGGCGGCGTCAATGCCATCCAGAACCTGGGGCAGACGGCCCCACCGGGTAATGGCGGCAAACTTCTCCGGATCGAGGGTGTCGATCGACACGTTGAGACGCCGAACACCCGCGGCATAAAGATCTTTTGAAAAACGGGTGAGCTGCGAGCCATTGGTGGTGAGGGTTAACTCGTCAAGGTCACCGGCCTTCACGCGCGCCCCCAGGCGTTCGATCAAAACCATGACATCTTTGCGGACCAGTGGCTCTCCGCCGGTCAGGCGGATTTTACGAACACCCTTGTCGATGAAGGCCCCGCAAAGGGTTTCCAATTCCTCGAGAGAAAGTACGTCTTTCTTTGGAAGGAAGGTCATATGCTCGGACATGCAATAGACACAGCGGAAATCGCAGCGGTCGGTTACCGACACGCGCAGATAGGTCACGGCTCGACCAAAGGGGTCGATCATGTGCTTCGCCGGCGCTTTCAACATCATTTCGTTCATGCACGCATCCTAGCAGATTGATCGCTCAGCAAATTGATCTTCTTCAATTGGCCCTTCTGTTTGCAGGGAATAGCTGTTGGTCCTCTGCTGAAGGACGATATGGGGGCAAACCACTCCTTTGCCAAGCCTTTCAGTCGCGCTAGGGTTCACGAAAATATCAGGGAGAGCAGGATGGCCCAAGGCGGCGACAAAAAATACGTGCTGAGCATCGATCAGGGGACCACCAGCACCAGAGCCCTGTTGTTCAATAAGGACGGCATGCCGGTCCATATTGCGCAAAAGGAGCTGCCGCAGATATTCCCTGCCGATGGATGGGTGGAGCACGATGGTCGCCAGATTTGGGCGGACACGGTCGAGCTTTGCCGGGAGGTGCTGGCTTTGGCCGGTGGCGCTGAGAGCGTTGCGGCAATCGGGATCACCAACCAGCGCGAGACCAGCCTGATATGGGACAGGGAGACCGGGGAGCCGCTTTATAACGCGATTGTCTGGCAAGACCGCCGGACGGCTGATCTGTGCGCCCGGCTGAAGGCGGAGGGCAAGGAGGCGACCGTTCAGGAGAAGACAGGCCTTCTGCTCGACCCGTATTTCTCGGGCACCAAGCTGGCATGGCTGCTCGACAATGTTGAAGGCGCCCGCGCACGCGCCGAGAAAGGCGAGCTTTGCTTTGGGACCATCGATTGCTGGCTTGTCTATAATCTGACCGGCAGTGCGGCCCACGTGACCGACGCCACCAATGCGTCGCGCACTTTATTATTCAATATCGATACCCAAGACTGGGATGATGAAATTCTGGGCTGGCTTGATATTCCCAGAAGTCTGCTGCCCGAGGTGAAGGATTGCTGCGCTGACTTTGGGATGACGGCGCCAGACTTGTTTGGCGTTTCTCTCTCCATTGCGGGCATTGCAGGCGATCAGCAGGCGGCGTCGGTGGGGCAGGCCTGTTTTCAACCGGGCATGATGAAGTCGACCTATGGGACCGGTTGTTTTGCGCTGGTGAATACGGGGCAGGCTCATGTGCATTCGCAAAACCGGCTTCTCGCAACCGTCGCTTATCGGCTGAACGGAGAGGTCACTTATGCGCTTGAAGGGTCGATCTTTATGGCGGGGGCGACGATCCAGTGGCTGCGGGATGAAATGAAGTTCGTATCCTCGGCGCAAGAGAGCGAAGCGTTGGCGAAAGAAGCCGATCCGGAAAGTCAGGTCGTGGTGGTTCCTGCCTTCACCGGTCTTGGAGCGCCATACTGGGACCCACATGCGCGCGGCGCCATTCTGGGCATGACACGCGATACGGGTGTTGCCGAAATTGTGCGAGCAGCGCTTGAATCTGTTTCGTGTCAGACGCGCGACCTGATGGACGCGATGGGGGCTGACATGAAGGCAGCAGGTCTCACGGCACCCACCGAGCTGCGTGTTGATGGGGGCATGGTTGCCAACAATTGGTTTGCCCAGAACTTGAGCGATTTACTCGGACGGCCTGTTGTGCGCCCGAAGGTCAAGGAAACCACAGCGCTGGGGGCGGCTTATCTGGCGGGCATGCAAGTGGGCTTTTTCGGGGGTCCCGAAGAGGTCGCCAGCCAATGGCAGGAAGAAGCAAGGTTCGTTGCTTCAATGGATGAGAATGAGCGAGACGCACGCTATGGACGCTGGCAGACTGCAGTGGGGCGGGTTTTGACAAGTTAGCTTCAACGCCCCGGAGGTTTTGGGAGGAAATACGGATGACGGACCTGATTGACGAACTCAGAGCGGCTCTCGGAGACGCCGGGGTTTTGACCGGAGCAGATGCGGAAGAAAAAGCGCAAGGGGGCTGGAGCCCTCTCGGCGTGCCTCTCTGTGTGGTCCGACCGACATCGACAGAAGAAACGTCCACAGCGCTTAAACTTTGCCACGCAGCCGGGCAGGGTGTTGTCGCGTGGGGCGGCAAAACCGGCCTCGTCGAGGGAGGCTACGCTGAAGGCATGGTGGCGCTGTCGATGGAGCGGATGACGCAGGTCGAAGAGATCGACACCATTGGTGGCACGATGACGGTGCAAGCGGGCATCCCCCTCGAGGCGGCTTGCAATGCGGCGGCGGAAAAAGATTATTTCTTCCCGCTTGATCTGGGGTCGCGAGGGACAGCGACGGTTGGGGGCAACATTGCCACCAATGCCGGCGGCAACCGGGTGCTGCGATACGGCATGATGCGGGAGTTGGTGCTTGGTCTTGAAGTTGTGCTGGCGGACGGCACCATTCTCTCCGCGATGAACCATATGCTGAAGAACAATGCGGGCTATGATCTGAAACAACTTTTCATCGGATCCGAAGGCACGCTGGGGATTGTCACGCGCGCTGTGTTGCGGTTGCGTCCTGCATCAATCAGTCAGGACACAGCTTTTGTTGCCGTCGATGATTTTGACAATCTCCCCAAGCTGCTCCGGCACATGGAGGCGGCGATGGGCGGGACGCTCTCTGCGTTTGAGGTCATGTGGGAGAATTTCTACAAGCTGGTGACACGCCCACCTGCTGCTGGGCGCCCCCCTCTGGCTGATGGGCATCCCTATTACGTATTGCTGGAGGCGATGGGGGGACATCAGGAAGAAGACTCAGCACGTTTTGAAACAGCTTTGATGCAGACGCTGGAGAAGGGTTTCATTTCAGATGCGGTGATCGCCAAAAATCAGGGGGAGCGTGATGCCATGTGGGCGTTGCGTGATGATGTTTCTCAGGTGGCCCAGAACTGGCCAATCTTCACCTATGATGTGAGCCTTGGCATCGCACAGATGCAGCAATACGTGCAGACCGTGACCGAGCGCCTGAACGCAAAGTGGGACAACCCGTCGCTCATCATTTTCGGTCATTTGGGAGACGGCAATCTGCATTTGATTGTCGGTGTGGGGGATGGCGAATTAGTTGCGCGACGTCAGGTTGAGGAGATTGTTTACTCTCCGCTTCGCGATGTTGGTGGCTCTGTGTCGGCGGAACACGGGATCGGGCTGGAGAAGCGGCCTTATCTTGGCTGGTCACGGACGCCTGAAGAGATCGCCCTGATGCGGACGCTTAAGAACACTTTGGACCCCAAGGGTATTTTGAACCCCGGCAAGGTGCTGGAGCCCGAACTCAGTAAAGCGGCAGAGTGAGCTGCATGTCGGGAAGAAGTGCCACGAAGCCACTGCCAATGAGCAGGCAGAGCGGTGAATAGTAAATGCGGTTGTAGCGAACAAATGGATCGCCCGGCAGCAACCGTTTGAACCACGGTGTCAGACCAATTGCTCCGCGCCCCAGAAATACGACGATCAAGGCGTAGGCGCCCAGCAGTATCAAGGGATCTGGCAGCAGGGGAATCGCAATTTTGTTCAGCATGACGAATGGCCATAAGGCCGCGCCTGCGAGGCAGAGTGCGACGAGGGCCGATTGCCATTTTTGCGGCATGATGGTTCTGCCGGGGTCGCCAACAACAGCCTGCGACAGGTCCCTGTCGTTTTTCATTGGCCACGGACTGCCCAGTGCCCAAGCGCCATGTAGAAGAGCGATAAGGCCCAGGGTTAGGCTCAGCGCGATGGGAATCACGGTGGGAATCCAGGCCATTTAGGCACCTCTCCAGTCACAGTGCCGGAAGCATAGCCCGGGTTTTACCCATGGTGTGGTGTTTTTCAACAGGTGAGTGGATGGGCCGCAGCCGGGATTTGCAGCAGGGTGGTTTGACAGGGATAGGTCGCGTGGCCCACTGTCTCCTCAACCACAAATTTACTGGAGGAAACCGCATGTCTGTAGCTGAAGACACGAGCCACGTATCCGTTCGAGACCAGGTCTCAGACGCCGAATGGCAGACACGGATTGATCTTGCTGCCACTTATCGGCTGGTCGCGCACTACGGATGGTCGGACCTGATTTACACCCATATTTCGGCCCGTGTGCCTGATGCGGAAAATCAGTTTCTGATTAATCCCTATGGCATGACGTTTGACGAAATCACGGCATCCAGTCTCGTGAAGGTCGACCTTGATGGCAATATCATCATGGAAACGCCCTACATGATCAATCCGGCAGGGTTTACTATCCATAGTGCTGTTCACGCAGAAGGCAAAGACGCCCATGCGGTGATCCACACCCATTCAGATGATGGGGTTGCCGTCTCCACCCATGCTGATGGCCTGATGCCGCTCAGCCAGACCTCAATGGTGGTGATGGCTGATCTTGCCTATCATGATTATGAAGGGATCGCGCTGGACCATGATGAGCGTGTGCGATTGATCGCTGATTTGGGGGACAAGCATGCGATGATCCTGCGGAACCACGGACTTCTCACCTGTGGCGCAAGTTGTGCTGATGCTTTCCTGCGGCTGTTTTTCCTTGAACGAGCCTGCACGATGCAGATTAGAGCCTTGGGCGGGGGAGTGAAAATTCAATTGCCTGCGCCGGAGGTTGTCGAAAAAGTTGCCGGACAGGCCCGGTTCCAAGATGCGAATGGCATTGGCGATTTGGCGTGGCCTGCATTGCTTCGGACCATAGACAGGGTTGATCCTTCCTACCGGGATTAATATCTACTGATGAGTGCTGGGGCCGTGACGGCGTGCTGTCACGGCTCTGACGTGTTGCAATTTTGTTTTTTGAGCGGGAGGGATCACCAATGGTGAAGTTTGGTGTTGGACAATCCATGAAACGGGTCGAGGACGACCGCCTTATTACGGGCCATGGCCGGTTTACGGATGATGTTTCCCTTCCTGACCAAGCCTACGCTGTCCTGGTTCGCTCGCCTTATGCTCATGCGAAGCTTGGTGAGATCGATATCGCAGAGGCGCAGGCTGCCGAAGGTGTGCTCGCGGTCTATACCGCTGCCGATTTTGATGCGGCGGGATATGGCGAAGTGCCCAATGTCGCCTATGCGATGGTCAAAAATCGCGATGGCACGCCGATGTATAAAACAACACGGCCCATCCTGGCTCGCGACTGCGTGCGCTATGCCGGTGACCCGGTGGCGGTTGTTGTCGCGACCTCAGAAGCGCTTGCAAGGGATGCGGCCGAGCTGGTGATGGCCGACTATGACGAACTGCCGGTCATTGTGGACACACAGAAAGCCGCCGCGTCAGACGCTCCTGTGATTTGGACTGAACATGGTTCAAACGTTGTTTACGACTGGGAGGTGGGTGATGAGACGGCGATGGCTGAGGCGAAAGCGAAGGCCGCACATGTCGTCAAGGTAAGCCTCATCAACAACCGTATTGTTGTGAATGCGATGGAGCCACGGGCGGCACTTGGTTCCTATGACGCGGAGGCTGACAAGTATACGCTGCACGTAGGTAGCCAGGGTGTGCATGGGATGCGTGCGCGTATCGCCGAAATTTGCCTCCATGTTCCAGTGGAAAAACTGCGGGTTATTTCCGATGACGTTGGCGGTGGGTTTGGCATGAAGACCTTCGCCTACAACGAATACCCCATTGTTCTTTTCGCCGCCAAACAGCTTGGGCGCCCGGTCAAATGGACGGGGGATCGAAGTGAATCGTTTCTCTCAGACACGCAAGGGCGTGATCATGTGACAGACGCGGAACTGGCTCTGGATGCTGACGGGCATATTCTGGGTGTTGAAGTGATCACGATCGCCAATCTTGGTGCCTATCAGAGCCAGTTTGCGGCTTTCATCCCCACGCTTGCGCCGCGCGGCATGCATGTGGGCGTTTATAAAGTTCCGGTTCTCTACAACCGTGTGAAAGCCGTGATGACCAACACGGTTCCCGTCGATGCTTACCGGGGCGCGGGGCGTCCCGAAGCGTCCTACGTGATTGAGCGGTTGATGGACGCGGCAGCTCGCCAGCTGGGTATCGGGCCTGATGAGTTGCGCAGGCGCAATTTTATTCCTGCCGCAGATATGCCTTACAACAATAAGCCCTCGCTCCCCTTCGACAGCGGAGATTTTGACCGCAATCTGACGGATGCGTTGCAGGGCTCTGATTTTCAGGATTTTGAAACACGCCGTGCCGCGTCTGCATCGCAAGGCAAGCTCGGCGGGATTGGCCTTGCCTATTACGTTGAACGCACGGCTGCGGGCATGACCGAATTTGCCCGGCTGGAAGTCGATGGCGATGAAGGGATTGTCCACGTCTATACCGGTTCTCAGACAAACGGGCAGGGGCATGAGACAGTATGGACGCAATATGTCTCCAGCCGACTTGGTGTTGATGTTGAGAAGATCAAAGTTCACGCGGGCGATAGCGATGTACTGGCTGGTGGCGCGGGAACCGGTGGCTCGAAGGCTGTCTACATGGCCACAGGGGCATTAGGTGTCGCGTCCGATACGTTGATCGAGAAGGGACGTGAGATCGCCGCAAATGAACTTGAAGCGGCGGTTATTGATGTTGAGTTTCGCGGAGCGGACGGCGAGGCCGTATTTGCGGTCGTTGGGACGGACCGCCGGATTGATCTCTTCCGTGTCGCCAAGATTGCGGAAACACAAGTTGATCTGGGCGAGTTCAGTGCCGATGGCGAATATGACCAGAAAGGCAATACGTTCCCCAATGGCGCACATGTGTGCGAGGTGGAGATTGACCCTGAGACCGGCGACCTGAAAATTGTTCGCTACACGGTCGTGGATGATTTCGGCACCGTGCTCAACCCGCCCATTGTGGCGGGGCAGGTGCATGGTGGCATTGCTCAAGGGCTTGGACAGGCAATGGGTGAGCACACGGTGTACGATGAGGAAACAGGTCAGCTCATCACGGGTTCTTTCCAGGATTACTGGATGCCTCGTGCCGATGATATGCCGAACTTCGACTTCTCCTACAATGAGATACCTGCGAAATCCAATGAGCTTGGGGTTAAGGGGGCTGGCGAAGCGGGAACGGTTGGGGCTCCGGCTGCGTTTATCTCAGCTGTGCTTGATGCCCTGAAGCCCTATGGCGTCACCTCGATCGACATGCCGGTGACACCGCAAAAGCTGTGGCGGGTTATCCATGAGGCGCGCCGTCAGGCGGCTGAGTAGGTCTATTACTCAGCCTGTCTGGTTGCGGTTACCAACTGGTGCCGAGAGCGGAGTGTTGTTCCCCCGCCTGCGCTTGGGAAATCGCTTCGGCCAGTTGTTCTGACTCCTCGCACGCGCCGCATAGCTTGGTGAGGGTTTCGAGTTGCGTTGCGGCGTCGTCCAGCTGCCCGGTCTGGACATAGAGCTCACCTAGATATTCATGCGCCTGCAAGTGCTCGGGGTCGAGTTCAAGCGCCTCTTCATAAAACTGAAGTGATAGGTCGTGGTGGCCAAGTTGCCGATGTGCATAACCCAGATAGTTGAGAGCGTCTGCACCAGCCCCGATGCCATTGTAGATATTCATGAGCCGGGTGATGGCGTCGCCAAACTGACCTGCCTCGATCAAGGTTACCGCCGTTTTCATATCTTCTTCTTCCTGCGCCAATTCCTCCTTAGAGATGCTGGCTGCAGCTTTGGTGCTGGTGTCCGTTGCTGTCAGCGTGACAAGAAAAATGCCTGCGATAGCGAGAGCTAGATATCTCACTCTTCGATGGTTGGTTGCCTGCTGCATGGTGGTGATCTCCTCCAGATCTGAAAGCCCCGTGGGGGAACCATAGCGTGCGCTTCACCCGATGCCTGAGTGCATGGATCAACAATCCGTGACCGGGTCGGGTGGGTTCGATCTACCACGCCGCCGAATCGATTGACGCTCCGCCTTTGCAGGGAGAGGGTGCCCACTCTCCTTGAAACGTGTGAAATGTGATTTCGTAGCCATGCTTGTTGTTGTTTCTCCCGCCAAAGCGCTGGATTTTTCGCCCTTGGAACGGCCTTTGCCGGTGAGTGTGCCGCGTCTGTTGGAGGAAGCCGCGCTGGTTGGCGCGGTTGCCAAAAAGCGCTCGCGCGCTGATTTCAGGAAGCTGATGAGCCTGTCGGAAACCCTGGCTGACCTTACCTATCAGCGTTTTCAGGCATTCGATGTGTCGGACCCGGCGAGTGACGCGAAACCAGCTGTCTTTGCTTATGCAGGCGACACATATAAGGGGTTTGATGTCGCCCAACTGGATGAAGCGGAGCTCCTCTACGCTCAAGACCATTTTCGTATTCTCTCTGGTCTCTATGGGTTGTTGAAACCTCTGGATCTCATCAAGGCGCATCGCCTGGAGATGGGAACACGGCTGAAAAATGAGCGCGGGTCTGATCTTTATGCGTTTTGGCAGGACCGGATTTCAACTCTGATGAATGAGGATTGCGAAGCGTCCGGCGGTGCCAACGTCGTGGTCAATTGCGCCTCGGTCGAGTATTTCAAATCAGTTGATCGCTCGGCACTCAAGCCGGAAGTTCTCAGCATCGTCTTCAAGGAAGAGCGCGCAGGCGTTGCTAAAATCGTGTCCTTTTATGCGAAGCGGGCGCGGGGAATGATGGCGCGCTTTCTGGTTCAACACCAGATTGATCAGCCAGAAGGTCTCAAGGACTTTGCGGAGGATGGCTATGTCTTTCGACCAGCCCTGTCTGACGCCTCAAGCTACGTGTTCACGCGCCTGCAAGACTAAGTTCTGCTTTGGGGGCTTTGTCATAATAATGCGGCGTTGATTGTTGACAAATTGTCAGATTCAACAAACACTCTGCAAATGACAAATAATCATGCACACCAAGACGGCGACAATGCAACCCTAACTATCGATGGTTCTGAAGAAGTTGCTGCCCCAGCGCCCTCCAAGCGACGTTTGGAGAGTAGAAAGCGCATTCTTGCCGCTGCCCGACAATTGTTTGTGGAGCGCGGATATCACGCGACACGTCCCCAGGATATTTCCAAACTGGCGGGCGTGGGGCACGGCACCTTCTATCTGCATTTTGCCGACAAGTTTGATTGCTTTCTCTCGTTTGCGGAAGACGCCTCTGCCGAGCTGGAAAATTTCATCGAAGAGCATCTGGCGGAGGTCAGCACACTTGATGAGGGTATTCGAGAAGTCGTGAAAGCGATCTTTGAGTTTTCGGCCGAAAACACAGGTGTTCTCGCTGCCGCCCTAACCGATATTAACGTGTTGGCAACGGGCGAGACGGATAAGAAAATGCCGGTTGATCGCTGGGCAGAGCAGTGGTCGGACATTGTGCGTAAATGGAGCGAGGAAGGTGTTGCGGCAGCGGATGTTGATCCGATGTTTGCCGGACACGTCATCGTCGGGATCATTCGTCAAGGGGGCGCATATGCCCAACGTGCGGGGATAGATCAGGCGGAAGCGGTTGAGCAACTGAGCCGTGCAATCACAAGCACGCTGAAACCAAACAATTAGATCATCATAGGGTCGGCAAAAGACCACCGTCCTGCCGATACCTGGATGATGACTGGAGGAAGACCCAATGGACCAACTTATTTACAGCCGCGACGAATTGATGGCGGATCATGATTATGCCCGCCCGCAAAAGGAAGTCGGATATCTGCTTCATGGGGGATTTGATGAAGCGGGCACCTATTTGTCACCAAAGACGTTGCACCGGTGGCCGGCCATTCATGCGTGGCAGGCATCCTTGAAAAACAAGGGGTGGGATTTGCTTGAGGCGACGCTGGATCTTCTCAAGAGGGGCAACTTCCCTAATCTGGAACAGCAAAAATTTCTGATCAAGAACGGGTCTGGTGAATCCTTTTGGAACGCATTGACCATTACGGGGATTATTGAAGCGCGGGGGCAAATCCTCTGCACAATTGATGCCCCGGATTTTCAGAGCATTATTGTCGATGATATTTCTGAGACTGCTACCGGACATCTGCACAAAGGCCTGCTTTATGCCCACGGCGCGGATGAAGGCGGTGATCCCGCCAAGCCGGAATACGGGGCGCATGATGCGATGTGGTTCGCCGCCCGTGATCTGATTTTTGGCAAAGATGCTTATCCTCTGGTTGAGCCGACGAACTCGATTGGTCGACCAGATGAGGGGCGGCTGATGCCGCAGCTCCCAGAGGGGTTCGAGCAGCTCATTTTGCTGCTCATGAATGTGCTGATGATTGAAGTGCGGGCGGAAGCCTTTTTTGCACACAGCATGGACCTGATGAGCGATGGGGAATTGTTTGGATCTCGGAAAGAAGATGCTGACATGGCAGCGACCATGGTGGGGCGTATCCGTACCGATGAGGCGGTGCATGTGGGATATTTGCAAACCGTGATATCGGAAATGCGGAGCTTCACGTTCAAGACGGTTGATGGTGGCACCGTGTCGGGGACGGATTTGATCGACCCAATATGGAAAAACATGGTGATCTGGCACGGGGAAACGCAGTTCGATTTGTCTCGCGACCAAAGCTATGGAGCGATCAAGGAACGATTGCTGTCGATGGATGGCGGTGAGAAATTGCTGACGGCATTTGATGCCTTGGATACTTACAAACAGAAGGCAGCTTGATGAAACAACTGGAAGGCCGGACGGCCTTTGTAACTGGCGGTGCGAGTGGCATCGGATTGTCTATGGCACGTTCTTTTGGCAGAGCGGGCATGAACGTTGTTGTGGCCGACATTGATCCTGATGCGATCAAAGTCGCCCTGGCCGATCTGCACGCTCGGCAGGTTAAGGCTATCGGTGTTGAGTGCGATGTGGCATCTCGTGCCTCCGTTGAACGTGCTGCTCAAGAAGCACTTGATGAGTATGGAAAAGTCCATGTGGTTTGTAACAATGCCGGTGTTGGCGTTGGAGGTCCGATCGAGGACATGCGGCCTAAGGATTGGAACTGGATTGTCGACGTTAATCTGATGGGTGTTGTGTACGGCACGGAAGTCTTTGTTCCGATCATGCGTGCACAAGGCGAAGGCGGTCATTTCGTCAACACAGCTTCAATGGCGGGCATGGTGTCGCCTCCAGGGATGGAACCCTATACCGCGACCAAATTTGCTGTTGTGGCAATGTCAGAAGGATGGCGTGGTCAGCTTGAGCCTCTCGATATTGGTGTATCTGTTCTGTGTCCTGGATTTGTGAAGACACGCATTCATGAATCTGGTCGGGCACGCCAGGAAGAATATGGCGAGACGGTCCCTGCTGAAGATGCCGACATGACGGGTGCAGCAGAGTTTGTCCTGAACGGTCTTGACCCTGACCGGGTTGGGGAGCGGGTTCTGGAAGCTGTACGTGACAACGAGCTCTATATCTTTACTCATCCTGATATGCGCCCTGCAGTGGAAGCGCGGTTCAACGATATTATGTCAGCGTTTGACAGGGCGGAGCAGAGTGAGGCTTTGCAGGGCTCGGGTTATGCATCGCCCCAGGATTTGAGCACAGTCGGTAAAAAGGCAGGGGCCTAAAAATTCAGGTCCAATTTTCTGGGAGGAGAGGCAGTTGAAGTTTGGGATTTTTTATGAACACCAGCTGCCTCGCCCTTGGAATGACGGCGATGAGTTGAAACTCTTCCAGGATGCGTTGGACCAGGTGGAGTTGGCGGACCGCCTGGGCATTGACCATGCCTGGGAGGTTGAACACCATTTCCTTGAAGAATATTCTCACTCTTCGGCACCGGAAGTATTTCTGGGGGCCTGCTCTCAACGGACAAAGAACATCCGGTTGGGACACGGCATCACGCTTATGGCCCCGAATTATAACCACCCTGCACGGGTTGCGGAGCGCATCGCGACGCTCGATCTTGTGTCGAATGGCCGTGTGGAGTGGGGAACGGGCGAGTCCTCCGCCTTGGCTGAGCTTGGTGCCTTTGGCATAGATGTCGCTGATAAGCGTCCGATGTGGCGCGAGGCGGTTGAGCAGTGTGCGAATATGATGGCAATGGACCCTTATCCGGGCTTTGAAGGAAAATACTTCTCCATGCCATGCCGCAATATTGTGCCGAAGCCTGTGCAGCGGCCGCATCCGCCTTTGTGGGTGGCATGTTCAAACCGAGAGACCATCAAGCTTGCCGCCCGCTTGGGGATTGGGGCACTGACCTTCTCCTTCGTTGATGCCAGCGAGGCGAAGCAATGGGTGGACGACTATTACCGGATCTTCAAAGAAGAGTGTGTGCCCATTGGACATGCTGTGAACCCCAACATTGCCATGGTCACCGGGTTTTCTGTTCATAATGATGAAGCAGAGGCGAAGCGGCGTGGCATGGATGGCTTCCGGTTTTTCAGTTACGGCTTGGGACACCACTATATTTTTGGTGAGCACAAGCCTGGCCGAACGGACATCTGGAAGAATTTCGAGGGCGCGCGCGATGATCTTCCCGAAGAGGGACAACGACGCGGCATTGGCACGCCCGATCAGTTACGAGCACATCTGCGCACATTTTCGGATGCGGGCGTGGATCAAGTCACCTTCATTCAGCAGGGTGGGCGCAATCGTCATGAACACATTTGCGAGTCATTGGAGCTTTTTGCGACTGACGTGATGCCGGAGTTCCAGGAACATGAAGCGGCACGGATGGCACGCAAGGCTGAAGAACTAGCGCCGTATATAGAAAAGGCGATGGCCCGCAAAGTGCGGATGAAAGAACTCACGGACGACGAAATTCCAACTATCTTGGCTCTTGGTCGGCAGATCACCGAGCGAGACGCGCAGACGAAGGAAGCGCAGAAAATAGCCGAGGAAGTCTCTAAGGCTGGCGAGTAGAAAGCTTGCCGGGAAAATCTAGGATGGGACAAGGGTCGCCGTTGAGCGGCCCCTTTTTTGCTGTGGCGCGTGCGCGGTGTGAGACCGGTTGGCACGTGATGTGCTTTGGAGAGAGGGAATATTGTTATCGTCCCAGAAAAATATCCTTATCAGGACATGGAGTCTCGAAATGAAACAAACACGCATGATGATCTTTGGCGCCATGTTCGCTGTTGCTACAGGTACGGGAGCGCTGCTTATGACATCAGAACCGGCCTACGCCTGTTCCGGCGGCGGCGGTGGCAGCTCCAGCGACTATAGCTGGTTCTTTTCCTGGTCCAATTGATTAGGGACCGGCTTGCGGATGCGCCTCATGGAGTGGGGGCTCCGGTGTTAACCGCTAATAGCTGATCTCGGAAAACCGGTCCCTTTATGGGGCCGGTTTTTCTTTGTCTCACACAGAGACGTTTTCTTTATGACCGCGCCTGCAACACTCACGCTCTGATGGACAGATGCGCTATGGTTTCAAAACAGTTTGAAACTGGTTAGATCGGGAGTTTCCATCGGTATGAGTATGCAGCTTGCCAAACCACGTATGGATATTGGGCTCTCGACGAATAATGCAGACGCTATGCTTTCCTTCTGGCAAGGAGATGCGGGAATCCCGTTCGATCATCTGTTGAAAATTCGTCGCGGTCAGCATCAGCACCGACATGATGTTTTGGGATCGGTGCTGAAGATCAATCATTTTGTTGATCCGCTTCCGGATGTGCCGGCCAGTGGATACCGCGAATTGTTGATTGCCCGCAAAGGAGAGCGCGCTGTCCGGTCTCTTGTGGACCCGGATGGCAATGCGCTGTCGCTGGTACCATCAGGGACACTGGGTGTTGAACAGATTGGTGTGCGGCTGGTGGTGCGGGACCTTGACGCGCACCGGCGGTTCTATGAACAAGCCTTTGGATTTCCTGAAAAACCTTATGCGCCGGGTGTCGCGTTTCAGGCAGGCGAGAGCCTGATCTTGCTGGAGGAGGGGGCGGATGCGCCTTCAGACGCTGAGTTCAAAGGCAAGGGATGGCGATACATCACGTTTCAGGTTTTCAAGGTGGATGAAGAACATGCCCGTGTGCTGGATGCTGGCGGTCGGGAAGCACTTGCGCCGATTACGCTCGGAGAGACCGCACGGATTTCGATGGTGCGCGATCCGGATGGCAACTGGATAGAGCTGTCGCAGCGTGCCTCTATCGTGGGGTCGCTGGATTACTCTGACTGAGAGAGAGTGGTGCCGGCTGCGAGAGTCGAACCCGCGACCCCCTGGTTACAAAACGGGCGGTCGTTTCAGGTGTCAGGCTTTAGTTTGGTAATTGTGTGATATATCAATGATATATGTTTCATCTGTCCTACTGTTCCTACTGTTCCTACTGTTCCTACTGTTCCTACTGTTCCTACTGTTTGATGTGGCCCAAGATTTGTAGACGCCTTGCTTGGTAAATTTGGAAGCAAGGCGACTGGCATATCAGGCATGAGATACACGGAAGAGTTCAAGCGTGAGGCTGTTGCCCAGATCACAG
>CAZFHW010000005.1:0-11986 GCA_964518885.1 uncultured Parvibaculum sp.
AAGTATCTGCAAGGCGAGGGCGTGGAGAAAGATGGAGCTCGTGCGGCCGAGCTATATGAACAAGCCTGCGACGGTGGCTATGCGAAAGCTTGTCATAACGTTGCAGCTTTGTACTTGAAAGAAGGAGAGGATGGGGAGGATGCGCCTCGTGCTTTGTTGCCACTTAAACGCGCCTGTGACGGAGGCATGTTTGAGGATTGCTTTCAACTCGGATTGATGTATGAGCGAGGTATTGGTACCGAACAAAATTATCAGCAGGCTGCGGTCCTGTACGAGCGCGCATGTGAGGGTGATGACCCAGGTGGTTGTTTCATGTCGGGACTTCGGTATGAAAAAGGACTTGGCACAATCACAGATGAGGCGAAAGCGGCTGTGTTGTACGAACGTGGCTGCAGAAGGTCCGAGGTCCGAAGTTGTCATAACCTTGGATTGATGTTTGTGCAGGGTAGGGGGGTGTCGCAGGATGGTGAAAGAGCCGCCGCACTGCTTGGTCGAGCTTGCAAGGATGAGTATCCCAAAAGTTGCGTAACGCTGGGAGCGCTGTATGCATCGGGAATTGGTATGACAAAAGATGAAGCTCGTGGAGTTGGTTTAGTCGAGCATATTTGTGATCAAGGCTTGGCCGAAGGTTGTGGCGGTCTTGGCTCGTTCTACGAGTTCGGCATCGGTGTTGAAAGAGACAAGGTCACGGCAGCTGCATTTTATGCGCAAGCCTGTGGAGATGGCCTAAGTAAAGCCTGTTATGTGCTAGCTGCATTGCCGATCAGGGCCGTGATGGAACTCCTCGGCTACGAATTTGATATTCAACAGACAATGTTGGGCATCCGTCGTTCTACGATGGAAATATTTCGCGAGGGCACTGTATTGCCTTACAGAATTGTGCACGTTGCCGATGTTGGTAGTGCAACGAGGACTAATCGGCATTATCGCATTGTTCTAGAGAAATTGGAGGGCGAGCGAAAAGACTTCGTTGCGACGACAACCCAAGCGGCCCAGGATCTGCAGGCCGAAACAGGCTCAATGATTGTTTCGGTTTCCTTGGTGCCGGATGAAGAGGTGATAAAGAGCGCTTTGCTTTTGGCCAGAGTACGCTTTGTAGCTGATAGAAGCGGATTTCGCGACGGATATAGTGGCCCAACTTGGAAGATAGAAGTCGCGTCTACTGTTCCGGTAGTCCAAGACCTGCACTACCATCAGGAATTCGAACGCCTGCGCCTCTCCTATAGAAACGATAATGGTTTTGTGTCCAGTGCTGCACGCCTACAACTGCACCAAAACGCACGTGAGGTGCTTAATCTGGGCGAGAGTTTTGAACCATGGTACGCGAATTTGGAGAGAGTAGCGGTTCCTGGTTTAAACTGGGACCTGGTCTCTAACTCAAGTTGTATTTTTGAGCCGGTGGAATTTTCGGAGTGTGTAACTCGACCGCAAACCCAGTGATATTGATCAGCTTGGCGGGTATGGGCAAAGGCGATAGCGAGGTATTGGTGGACGCTGGTATGACAGATGAAATTACGCCGAAACCAGAAAAGTTGATTAGTGGTTTAGTGTTGCGGGCTTTGTCACAAACAGGAACTCTACGCAGCCAATTCGCACCGCCCGCAGTTCTACAGAACGGCTTAAGTCATTGAAATTATTCAAACTGGTTTTGACAAATGGTTGAATGAATCCAGCGGAAAAACTGTTTGTGACAAAGCCCTCTTTTCGATTGAACTCGGAAATCCGGAACCTCGCCATCTTGATCGATTACTGGCCACAAATACTGATCAATCAGGAAGTGCAAAGCGTTGTTGACTTCTATTCTCCAAATGAATGAATATTTTGGTTCAAGTGGTTCTATGACGTGGGGTCAGGGCTGCTGCAGTGCTTTAGTAGGGGGAACGATGGCACAAGATAGTGCGAAGAAAATTTCTGATGCCCAGGCCGCCGGTAACCGACCAAATTCGGATGTGCTTTATGATTACAGCCCCTCTATGGGACGTCAAAGGCCATTTTTGTTTATGGCGTTGCTTCTTGCTGTTCCTGTTTTCGGAATTGGTCTTGTTGCACTTGGCTACTGGTACATCAAAAATAGATCACAGCGACTTACCATTTACCCAAACCGGGTTGTGAAGCGTCTAGGAATTTTCAGTAAGAACATTTGTGATGTTAGATCTAAAGACATTGCCGAATTCAATATTAAGCAGACATTGTTCCAACGTATTATGGAGATTGCGGACATTGAAATTGGCACTGCGGCGACCGCAGAAATTGAGATCAGTATTGAAGGAATGCCCTTCCCCCAAAAGATACAAGAATTTATCGAAATAGGTCGCGGATAGAGGAAAGTGCCATATCACAATACGTAGATCATCGTGATCGCCTCTTTTTCGCTCTCGCCCTAATTGTTATTGTTATTGTTATTGGTATTGGTATTGGTATTGGTATTGGTATTGGTGTTGGCGTTGGCGTACTTCTTCCCCCTATTTTCGCTCCGGCTGTTGCCGCATTTTTCGAGACTGAGATTGAACCAGGGCTTGGTCTTTAAGAATGCAAGCATTATCGGCTTTTTCGTCTCAGCTGGACTTTTGGTAGTATTTTTTGCCATTTTCACTCTGAGCGTAGCTTGGATTTTTTGATGACCTGGTAAACGGGCAGCAGGCTGTCTGTCTGTCTGTCTGTTTTAACCTCAGCTTGCGCGACGTAGTAGGCTTGCTCGCAGAACCGGGTGTTGAAGTTTCCTATGAGACGATCCTTCGATGAGTTGCGCGCTTTGGACCACGGATAACGAAGTGGATGACTGGAGGATTGTTTCTCCGCTGCTCCGGTTTGGTCGCTTGGCGGGTTTTCTGATCGTGGATTTCTGAATATGAAGCACGGATCAAATATGCCTAGAAAAGTCTCAACCTCTGTGCTGGCCGCAGTCGTTGTTCTGCTTATTTCGTCTCGTTTTGTTTCGACGAAAGCTGAGGAGGGTGCGCTTTTTCTTCCCTACAAGGAATCGATCGTGACTCTGTTTAACTCGTTCGTTGATGAGAAGGATCGCATATCTTGGCGTGATGCCGGATCATGGACTGTAATCTATAGGGAACGTTTATCGAGCACGGCGACTCCGGAACAATTTCGCCAAAATAGGGTCAGGGTTGATCCAAGCCATCCGGATTTTATCTCTTTGGCGGTTCCCAAGCTTGAAGAGCAGCGTCAGCTGTTTCGGGACGCCGATGTCATCAGAGTTTGGCTGTGGACACAGTTATTTTCGACAGATACTGGTGTTCGCGCGCGTCTAACAACTAGCCGCCACCCATTTCTCTATGATGCTCCAGTCGTGGATGCCAATGCGGCATTGGTTATTGACGACTTTGATGATTTTATGGAATGGCATATGTCGAGCTCTGACAAGAGCTATTTGCTAAACAGCGAACCGAATGGATTTGTTGATCTCGAATTGGTTGTTCGACTTAGTCGCACTGGCGTGATCATGCAAGGTGGAGAGAGCTACAACGCGATATTTGCTACTGCTGAAGAGGTTAGATTCCTCGTGCCTAGTAAGATGCTAATGCATTGCGTTAGGATGGAAGACTTTGATCAATGCAATCGGCTGGACTGAAACTTGACTTAAGTTGACTTCTTCTCCCACCCAGAAGCGAAGTTGTCTTTCACAGGCTTATAGTTTGCTCGCCGAATGTGCTCAAAGCTTGGGTCCGTGACTCAAAGTATAAGCTTGAACTTTTGGTCCCAATCAAACTCTAAGAGTTGGCTGTTCTCTGAAGTCTTATTTTCAGGCTTATACTTTTCGTCATCCGCAGAGATCCTGCGAATGTCTTCATCAGACGTCATCGATAAGTGGACGTTTTCATGAAATCTGTGGAGTTAGGGTACAGTTATGTTGACTTATTCGATCCGGAACAACTCTTCTCCCAAGACTTTGATTGAGACATGAGAGAGTTCGCTTCGTCAGCGAAATGTTTGCCAAAGTATAAGGATTGGCTCCAGAAGCTCTTAGAGATTGAAGGCATCAGGGTGGAAGTGTTGGTGTTCTTCTAGGACATCCGCTTTTTGTGGCGTCAAAGAGCGATGGTGTTTGCTCATGCTCTAATGTCAGCAAACACGGCGTGTGAGTGGAACCGAGGTGTGTGGGGAGCTCGCACATCCAAGTGGAAGTTGCTTCTCTGTCGATGATTGACGCGGTTGATCGAATGCTGCGTGCATGACTGGTCGCCGAAGATCAACTAGTAGGCAGGCTTCTCATTCCAACAGCACGCATATGTATTGGATGCCCTCTGAGGATCGATTTGCAGCTGCCTGACGATGGGCAAAGTTCCATTAGTAGTTTGTAGGGGCTCACCCTATCTAGAGGGCTGTGACCTCCTATTCGTCTTGCTGAACCAATAGGTCGCCGCCGACGATCACTCTCTCGATTTCTGTAATCATTGAATCTTGTGAGGGAATATCGTTGCCACCTTCCGCGTAAGTCCAAACCAGCCGGACTTCTTTCATGAATAAAATCGGTAACAAGAGCTCTACTCGCGCGCGCTCTTGCTTCGGCAAGGTGCCTGCATAGTCTCTCCATTCCTGGACAAGAATATCGCAACGTTCAATCCAATTGGACATTGCTCCGTTGCCGCCAAAGCCATTTTGGTGATATCTTGGGAGATGGCGTGCGACTTCAAGCTGTCGCCAAAGCACCAACGCTCGCTCACGTACAGTCTCCGTGTAGATGGGATCTAGTTTTGAACCGGGCTGAACTTGCACATCGGTTTGTGCGGCGGCCATCTTGTCTTTCAATTGCGTAATTTCTTGATCTGTCTTTCTCTCAGTCTCTTGACCAGCCGGATCCTCGATCTCCTGACCAGCTAGACTCTCAGATGTGCCAAGCCCCAACAATATCAACATCCAGACTACCCCTAGTGTCAGAGTGCCCGGCCAACTGCTCTCGCCCTTCCAACGCAGGAAACGAAACCAGTACCCGATAGAAGGAGGTGAGATAAGTGCTGCGGCAGAGCCAAGGAGTATCACTTCAGGGACATTCCCCTTTCTAGACGACGAAATGCCGACCAGGATAAAGAGGACAGCTGAAACCCAGCTGAGAATTTTCACAACCATGAGAGATCTTTCTTATCGTGGCATGCCGGAGAACACGATGATGTTCGGTGTTCACTGACTGGCGCCATCTCAATCGACAATTGAGCCGCCGATTTCGACGTCGGGAGTTTGCTTCTCTGAAAATCTTAGTTGAAGATTGCGACGCTATGAAGTCTGGAACCTGCAAGAAAATCACTCCCACCCGATTACAATTACAAAATGGCTCACAGGTAGACTGAACTTGATGTGCCTGGCGGGTATGGGTCAATGGCAATAGCGAGGTACTGGTGGAAGCTGGTGCGGCAGATGAAATTACGCCGAAACTAGAAAAGTTGATTAGTGGTTTAGTGTTGCGTGTTGATGCTGAAAACAGTCGCAGGTGGTACCAAAACGTGGTACACTTTGGTACAGCTTGAGTTCGAAAAACATAGCTAAATCAACGGCTTATGAGGCGGTGGAGCGGATCCCTCCTCCGCTACCAATTTTCCAATGCGTTGTTTTTGGTAGGGACGGGTGGTGCATCG
Organism: uncultured Parvibaculum sp.; assembly: GCA_964518885.1. Classification (GTDB taxonomy): domain Bacteria; phylum Pseudomonadota; class Alphaproteobacteria; order Parvibaculales; family Parvibaculaceae; genus Mf105b01. The sequence goes on from CAZFHW010000005.1 coordinate 5,586, forward strand.
CCATCAACCCTGATGCAGGGAAAACGGGTCGAAGGATCGCATGTTCGGATCCGTAAGCGAGAACGAACCATGCAGGGTTTCAGGTCGCCAGCTCTGCTCAACGATTTTTGTCTATTCAAGCTGCGTTCTACAATCACTTCAATACTCGAAGGCATCTGGTTACCGCTTTTGAACATCGCATCACACGTGATCAAGCACTAGCGTTTTTGTGCGATATGACTGTCGCATAAGTAAGCGCAAAGGCATTCGTTTGCCTCGAGTTGGAGTTTGTGACAAAGCCCATCCCGCAATATCAATCAAATTTCAACGGAAGCTTGGAGCATTTTTCATCCCGTAAGGATGATGTAAGCACCGAAGTGCCTTCTGTCTGAAGAATCAATCGATCAGATAGGAGTGTCTTCATGTCTCTACGGACTACGCTTTGTGCGGCATCGGCCTTTGTCGTTGCGATAATTGGGATGGGTGGTGCGCACGCTGCAGTACCTGCGTCTGGTGAACTCAATTTCATTGTTATGCGAGAGGGCGATGAAATTGGTACTCACCGCCTTGTCTTTAGTGAAAGTGAGGAGGGGCTGACGATTGATGTAAAAACTGATATCGCCGTGACCGTATTTGGAATTGCGTTTTATCGGTTTGAGCATGAAGGTCACGAATTGTGGGTAGATGGGCAGCTTGTTTCGATCAGTTCGAGGACAAATGATGATGGAACGGACCATCGTTTGGATGCCGTAGCTGAAGATGGTGTCTTGTTGGTGGATGGCGATGCGCGTAAAGAGCCTGAGGTCGCCACCATTATTCCCGCAAGCCTGTGGAACCATGCCCTTGTCGCGCAATCTGTGCTGCTCAATACGCTTGATGGAAGCAATATGTCTGTGAGTGTAACAGAAGTTGGGCAAGAAATTGTTGAGGCGAAGGAGCGTAATATCAGTGCCACGCATTATTCAGTGACTGGGGCCCTCAATCGCGAGCTGTGGTACGATGCGGAAAATGTGCTGGTCCAGGTGCAGTTTGACGGCGCAGATGGGTCAGAAATCACCTACATTTTGAAGTAGGCATCTGCCGCATCCGACAGTTATGGTGGGACCATGCGGGCACTGATTATCGAAGACAATGTAAAAATTTCGCAGATTATTGCGAAGACACTTCTCGACGCCGGTTTAGTCTCTGATATTTGCGGGACGGCTGGCGACGGGCAGGCGGCGCTCAAAGATATTTCGTATGATGTTATGATCCTTGATTTGGGATTGCCTGATCAAGATGGTCTGGAGGTGCTTCGCCTGGTTCGTAAGGCTGGCAATGTGATCCCGATCCTTATTCTCACCGCACGCAGCGACATCAGAGAGCGCGTGGAGGGTCTTGACGGCGGTGCTGATGATTATCTAACCAAGCCTTTTTCACCGGATGAACTTGCTGCTCGGGTTCGGGCTTTACTGCGTCGTCCTGGTGGAGCGCTCGGTGTTGAGCTTGTTTCTGGCAACATCGTTTTGAATTCAGCGGAAAGAAGTATTTCTATTGCCGGTCAGCCCGTGATTTTGTCACGCCGGGAAACAGACCTTCTCGAGCTATTGATGCGTCGATCAGGACGGGTGGTTCCGAAGGCGACTATCGAAGAAAGTCTCTATGAATTTGGGGCAGAAGTGGCTTCAAACTCGGTGGAAGTTTGCATTCATCGGCTGCGACGTAATATGGAAAAGGCGATGGCGGATATTGCCATTCATACGGTACGTGGCGTTGGTTACTTGTTGACCGAAGAACAGGTTGGATCGTGATTTTGCGCCAGCTTAAACCGGACCTGTCTTCTCTTACTGTTCGTTTGAGCATTAGCTTGTCTTTGGTTGGATTTGCAGTTGCCGGGGTGATCTTTGGCGTGTTGCTAATCAAACTGAATTTGGAACGCGATACTCTTCAAGATCGATCACTTGAATGGCAGGCAAAAGACATTGCAGTGCATCTTCACCGGTCGTCAGAGGCTGGCAATCTGACATTCGACCTCCCGCCCGAACTTGCGCGTGCGTATGATCAGCCAAGTGGTCAGTATATCTATTTGATTTCGGATTTGGAGGGAAAGGAGCTTTTCCGTTCTCGCAGGGGGACGATCCTTGCTGGACACTTGCCCGCCGAGGATACTGCGCGCGTCAGCTATTTTGAGTTTCGTGATATTGAATTTGATCAGACTTTTTATGGTGCGAATTTGAAATTCTGGATCGGCCAGAACGCCTTTATCGCGCAAGTTGCTCAAGGTCCGGATCATGCTGATGTATTGGCTGATACACTCATCGAAGAGTTTTTCGAACAACAATGGTGGGTGCTGTTTTTGTTCCTGATGGCCATAGTTGGAACTGTTGTATTGATCGTTCGAACATCGCTGGCACCAGTTGAAAAAGTTGCTCTCGTCGCTCGCAAACTCGGTCCAGGTTCGCTGAACGTGCGTCTTGACGCACAGAGTGTGCCCACGGAAATCAAACCCATCGTGGATGCCGTCAATCAAGCGTTGGATGAAATTGAAAGAGGTTATCGGCGCGAACGTGAATTTACGGCGAATGCTGCACATCAATTGAGGACACCGCTGACGATTATACGGGCTGATTTGGAAAGCGACGAGTTTGACAGAAACAAGGCTTTGGATGAGGTAACGTCTCTTGAAAGAATGGTGCAACAGTTTTTGCACTTGGCTCAAGCAGATAATTTTTCGATGGTCGAGGAAACGGTTGTTGATCTTCGAAAGGTTGCTGAAGAAACTGTTTCTTTGTTAGCGCCATATGCAGTTTCACAGGGTCAAGAAATTGAACTGCAAGCTGATGATGCCCCTGTAATTGTGAGGGGAAGTGAAGCCTTTGTGGAAGTCGCATTGCGTAACCTTGTAGAAAATGCGTTGGCGTACTCAGGTGCCGGAACAGTGGTGCGTGTGGTAGTTCATGATGAAAACTCTGTCAGTGTTTGGGATGCTGGGAGGGGGGTTCCTAGCGCCATGAGAGATAGGGTATTCAGTCGTTTTTGGCGCGCTGACCGAAGTGTAGAAGATGGTGCAGGTCTTGGGTTAGCTATTGTCTCTCAAATTGTTGAGGGGCACGGTGGAAGCGTTTCGCTGCGAGACAATCCTGCTGGAGGCAGTGTTTTTACAGTAACCTTTGTCCCGATTGCATCGGATTTTTCATAAGATCAGTCTACGTAATGTTGAGGTAAGCTAGGTCGCGCAATCTCTTTTCGAACGTAAGTTTCACAGTTCGAAGGGAAGCCATGTGTTTTCAGAAATTGTTGACCCAATGGCGTTGCGTCGACCAGAGGTCGAAGCCTTTATTCGCGAGAGATACTGGCAAGCCTATCAAGCCAGTGTAGATAATTTTCCCAAGAACATTTTGGTTCTTTTTTCTGGCAATGATCGGCCGGTGGCCGCTGCGGGCTTGCGTGGGGTAGCGGATGGCTTTTTCTCCGAAAGATACCTCGATGAGCCAATTGACCAAGTGGTTACACGTGCGACTGGATTGAACCTCGATCGGTCAAAGATTCTGGAGATTTCTAACCTCGCGTGCGCGAGCTCTCATGTGGTCTTTCCATTTATGTTGAGGGTTCTCTCCTACGGGCGTGAAAACAGATATTCTTGTGGGGTGTTTACCGCCACCTCGGGGTTAAGGCGCTTGTTTCAGCGATTGCATCTTCCCCTAATATCGCTTGCCACGGCATCGCCACAACGAGTTGAGGATGCGGACAGGTGGGGCACTTACTATGGGGCCGATCCACAGGTTTGTGTATTGGTCAATCCGACCGGGGCACCTACAGAATTATTTCCCCGATGTAATTTGATCGCTGCCGGCTCTTCGGGGGCAGAGGTTGACCATGGCTAAAGTTATTGAGGCGTTGGTGAAATTTGCGCTAAATGACCCTGACAGGGTGGCGTTTGACGACGATCGAGGATCGATCAGTTATGGCGCGTTAGCTGAGCGTGTCGCGGGCGTGTTCTCCGTTTTGAAAGATGACCAAAGTCCAATTGGATTGATGGCGGAGAACAGCATTGAATGGGTGATTGCTGACCTGGCCATTACAGCTGCGGGTCGGCGGTTTGTTCCCTTGCCGCCTTTTTTTTCAGACGAACAACTGTCTCACGTTGTTCCCGATAGTGGTATCGAGCTCATTTTCTGCGATGCGGATAACGAGCAGAAGGCTGGACAGTTTTCACGCACATCGTCGATCCCAAATATAAGGCAGGTTCCAGAACTTTTGCTCCAGGCAAGACCTGGTCAACGCGTTATCTATACCTCCGGGTCAACTGGTCAACCTAAGGGTGTTCGACTGGGCGATAGGCAAATTGATTTTGTGTCTCAGGCGTTGGCGGGAGCAATCGCGGCGACGAGTGCCGACCACTATCTTTCCGTTCTTCCCTTTCCACTACTTCTTGAAGAGCTTTGTGGCATTCATGTTCCGATTTTGGTGGGTGGCAGTAGTTCTATTCGCGCAGGGGTCCTCTCGTCTTGTGCGGCAGGAAACCTAGATGCAATTCGTTTGGCGTTCGAGGAAGTGCGGCCCAGCGTAAGCGTCCTTGTGCCAGAACTTCTTCGTGCATGGCTGGGTGCATTGCTTCTGGGGGGGCATGAGGCGCCTGAAGGGCTTCGTGTTGTCGCCGTAGGTGGTGCGCCGGTGCCACCGCAAATTCTAGACGCGGCTGTTGACATGAATATTCCCTGCCTTGAAGGGTACGGGCTTTCTGAATGCGGTTCGGTGGTTGCTGTCAACCGTCCAGGACAATGTGTGCCCGGCAGTGTTGGGACGCTGCTTGATGGCGTGAGCGTTGAAATTATTGATGGTGAGATCGTTGTTGAAAGCCCCGCGATAATGGATGGTTATGTGGGTCGCGATGAACATTCGGGGCCCTGGCGCACAGGTGACCTTGGACATTTTGACGATGCTGGAAAGCTGGTCGTTGAAGGGCGAAAAGACGCGGTGCTCGTCACGAGCTTTGGACGCAATGTTCAGCCGGAATGGATCGAAACTCGGTTCCAGGGAGACCCCAGGATACTGCGAGCGATTTTGACAGGGCACGGCCAAGATTATCCTACGGTTCTTTTGGTTCCCGGACCTCTGGCCGGAACCCTTTTTGAAACGCCTGACCCGAAATTTGTGTTTGACGCGTTGGCAGAAATTTGTGCGGACACGCCTGACTATGCTCGCCCGACCTCGTTTGTCTGCATCACAAACGAAGAGTTGCAGCAGCTTGGATTGCTGTCGCCGAATGGTCGCGTGCGCCGCCGAGCTGTTCAAGAATGGTTGTTGTCTGAAAAGTCAGTCCACCGCGTCATTCACATGTCCCCCAAAAAGGAGTTTGCCGTATGAGTTTTTATGACGTGCTTGTCGCAGAAACCGAGGTAACGCGGAGCCACTTCTTTTCGATCCCGATCGTTCTTGAAGCAGCGACAAATGGTGTAGACCGCGAGTTGTACATCAACTATCTGACGGAGGCCTATCACCACGTGAGGCACACTTGTCCGCTATTGGCGCACGCACTTGCGCATTGTCCAAAGGATGACCGTGTCTACCGGGAGGCTCTTCTTGAGTATCTTGACGAGGAGAAAGGCCATGAGGAATGGATCCTGAACGACATTGGTCACATGGGTGGCGATGCAGACCGCGTTCGCGAAGGGCAGGGGGATTGGCCTGTACGATCAATGGTTGCTTGGGTGTATTACGCGGTGCAGTTCGTCAATCCATACGCCATGCTTGGCATGGTGCTTGTGCTTGAAGGCACATCGGTTGATATCGCTTCCGCGGGTGCGGATTCTGTGCGTCGTCGATTGGGGATGGAAGGTGAGGAGCGTGGTTTTACCTACCTCACCTCGCACGGCGCTATAGATCAAGATCATCTGGTGTTTTTCAAAAACCTCGTAAATCCAATTGAAGATGAGGAAGACCAGCGCGCCATTATCGACACGGCCAATATGGTCTACGGGCTTTGGGGAGAAATGTTCGCAAAATTGGGCCGCGATGCACAGAAAGAAGGTACACAACATGCCGCGTAAACGAAAAATAGTAGTCATTACTGGTGCGGGTTCGGGCATTGGAGCCGCACTAGCGGCAGAAGCCGCTAAAGATGGTTGGCAGGTTATTCTTGTCGGGCGCAGGCATGCTCCCTTGATGGATATCGCCTCGACGCTGCCACAGCAGACAAACCCGATTTGTGTCAGCGCTGATGTTACCCAGGCGGATGGACGCACTGCTGTTCGCAATGCCTGTGACGCCGCCGGTGGGTCAATTAGTATGCTGATCAATAATGCAGGTGTGGTTCATGTAGGCACCCTTCAAGAAATGGATGATGTAGCCATTTCGAGCATGTTGAACACAAACCTAGCGGCTCCCATCGCCTTAACGAGAGATCTGCTACCGTGCCTTCGAGGTTCGCGAGAGGCTCAAAT
>CAZFHW010000005.1:12086-35017 GCA_964518885.1 uncultured Parvibaculum sp.
CGACTGGACAGATGGTTGCTGTGTCGCATTCTTCAGCTTGCACGCGCCGGATGAGCGACGTGAGATCATCGGGATAGTCCTCCCAGTCTTTTCGCGAGCAGAGATAGGAAGCATGTTCTATGAGGACATCTTTGATCGTTCGCTGCCAATGTGTCCCTAGTGTTGTGACTTGTTCTGCGGTGTAGAGAAAGTGCTCTACATATGCCGCATAGGTTAGACGCTCAGATGCGTCTTCCAGCTCGCAATATTCGGCGTGCGCAATGTCAGCGTATTGAACTGCAAGTGTGAGGTGTTCTCGATAGATGTCACGGGCAGACTGTTCTCTCTGTGTCTGGTCAGACGCGTCGATCTGCAATTTGATCGCGATCAGCGCTATGACAGCGAAGACAATAGTGAAAATTGCACCCAGTGCTTCCAAGGCCGCTGAATTTTCTTTGAGCCACCGCATTCCATACCTCGTCGGCAAATTGGGTTCGATCGACACGACCATTGCGTCAAATCGGTAAGTCGACATCTTGTCTGATGTGTTCAAAAAAGCAATTCTATCCGCTAGCCAAATGGCAGCAAGCCCTGCAAACTTACTTCTTGGTTGGTCAAAGCGGAGAGAGAAGTTGGAATTTCCAGAAGTTTTGAGTTCGGTCGTCGGCGCTGCGGTGACACTGTCTGGTTTCGCAGCCGCATTCAAAGCGTTCAGCGGTGATTATGATCCAGATGGACGAAGCAGGACTCGTCTTAACATAGTGATTGAAGGCGGCTTGGTGATTGCCGGGGTGTGTTTTCTGCCGTTTGTGCTAGCAAGCCTTTATGTGCCAACAGACCTCCCTTGGCGGTGTGGGAGTGCGATAGTGATTTCTTGGTCAGCGATACGAGGTCTCTGGCCAGCAGCCAAAATCATCTTCTCTCCTGAACCGTTGCCAGTGTTGCTTCCGCTTGCACTGTTCTTCTCTTTATGCGCTTTTGTTGCAGGCGCATTGAATGTTTTGATGGTTACGGAGCTTCCGGCCTACAATCTCTTTTTGGTAGGGGTGATCCTTTATTTCTTCAACATTGGCACAATATTCGTCGCGCAATTTCATGCGGAACAACGTGAGGAATGAAGTATCAGGGTTCTGTGACACTGATCAATGCATTCCGCGTGTCGGGAGTTGGTGTCCTCCTCCGCTACCAATTTCTCGCGAAGATCGGGCAGATGCCTGGCCAGACTAGCCAAGCGCGTTCGTCGTCGTGCGCACTCTCACGCACGGACGCAATGGAACATCGTGTTTGAACGGAAGCGTGTTACTTCGCTGTGGCGGTCTTTAACGCGGAGAAGGGGACCATCCGGTTTTGGCTTTCATCCCACAGGCGCAGCTTCAGGCAGGCAAAGCTCTCCTTGAAGGTGATGCGTCTGACGTCGATGAGTTCAGGATAGTCACGCAGGATTTCTGGCAGCCGGTAGAACGGGATGCGGCTGTAGAAATGGTGCACATGGTGGATACCAATGTGCGCGGTCAACCAGCCCAGCGGAGCGGGCAGGTCGAAATGCGAGCTGCCATAGAGGGCGGCGTCGTTCAGGTTCCAATCCTTGTCATCCGCCCAGAAGGTGCTCTCGAACTGATGTTGAACGTAGAACAACCAGATGCCAAACGTTGAGGCCAGCATGATGGTGGGCAGGAAGATCAGCAGGAAGGGTTGCACACCCAGCGCATAGATCATGGCCGCGACGGCGACGACGATGGCCACATTCGTGCCCATGGCGCTCACCCAATAACGCACCGTGTTGCGCGGCACGCCCTGGGGCAGGCGGTTGCGGAAGAAATACATATAAGCAGGCCCGATGCCGAACATGACGGCAGGATGGCGATACAGGCGATAGGCAAAGCGACGCCCGCGGGACAACGCCAGGTATTCTGCGACTGTCAGCGTGTCGATGTCGCCGGTTCCGCGCTTGCTGAGATTGCTCGAGGTACCGTGATGAATGGCATGGGTGCGGCGCCACAGGTCATAGGGCGTCAAGGTCACGACGCCCAGAATGCGTCCGATCCAGTCATTCGCCAATTTGCTGCGGAAAAAAGCACCGTGTCCGCAATCATGCTGGATCACGAAGAGGCGGGTGAGAAATGCACCGGCTGGTAAACAGATAGCCAGGGTCAGCCAGTAGCTAACTGACAGGGACCACCAGGCGGCCACCAAAAGGAGAATAAACGGGCCAATGGTTGCGGCCAGCTCGACAATGCTGCGCACGCGGCTGGGCTCGCGATATTCGGCTAAAGTTTTCAGCCAGTTGCGATCTTGGGTTTCGTTCATTTCAGGTGCTATTTGCTGTGACACGTCACTCAACGGCGAGATACCTTTCCCAGTGTATATTTCCATCCGGGACCTGATATCGGTCTGCCGACGGGATGCCTATTATGCAGCCCATATGTAAAAACTACATAACGGGTCGTAGCATTCAAGCTGAAGCACCGCAACCGCTCTGGCAATCAATGACAGAGCGTTGTTTAACCGGCCGTTTTGTAGGGTTAAAGGGCGTGCAGAAGCCCCTTTCGAGGGTTAAAGGTAAAGCCTGATGGTTGCCATGGTAAGGCCAACTAAACTGCCCAAAAGCAGGATGATTGTTGAGGCCAGACCTATAGTGAAGCCGGTGCCACGCTTGTCGGCTGCGACATAATACCCGCGGGCATAGATCAGTCGGCCTATAGGGTATGCCACACCCACCAGAGCCGCCCAGGTATCGCCGATTGTCAGAGCGAACAGCCAAAGGGCAGGAATGAAGAGAATCAACCCTTCCATGGTGTTGCCGTGGACCCGCAGGACACGCACGAAGGCCTCCGGGCCATCTGTGAGAGGAGCCGGTACGCTATGCAGGCCGCGGGCTTTGCCAATCTGCACCGCCATCCAGACATATATGAGCAGAGACACGATGGTGACGATCCCGGTCAGCGGGTAAGTGAAGTCCATTGAAAATCCCTAATGGTTTGAGGCTGGTTGAAACGACGCCGATTCACGGGGCCATCGTAAGGATGGCGCGCGGGGGGGCAATCGCTAATTGGTCGCGGGACGGAAGAGGGAAATACCTTGACTTCCCGCTTGCCAGAGGCATAAGTGCGGCCAGCGACACACGCTATTGATCGATAAGTTAATCGATCGCCAGCCCAGCAGGCTTTGCTGGCCATGATCTTCTCCGACATATGTGGGCGTTTCGTTAGACCGGCTTTTCCTGTTTCCCGTTTGGGAACAAGAGCCGTGTTGGACATGCTTGCATCATGCTTGCGCACTCGCTGCCCTGTTTTGGGGGCAGGGAGAGACAGCTCTTGGATTTGAAAGAACGATAATTAATGACCGACTTTGCGAGCCTCAATCTGGCCGAACCCCTCCTTCGTGCCATTGCCGAGGATGGATACGAGTTTGCGACGCCTATTCAGGCCCAATCTATTCCCCCTCTGCTGGAGGGGCGTGACCTGCTGGGTGTTGCTCAGACAGGCACAGGCAAGACAGCCGCCTTCGCGCTGCCTTTGTTGCATCACCTTGCGCAGAAAAACCGCAAGGCGTTGAGCAAGCAGCCCCGTGTCCTGATCCTTGCGCCTACGCGCGAGCTCGCCGGCCAGATCAATGACAGTGTGCGCGGTTATGCCCGGCATATGCATTTGCGCACCATGGTTGTTTTTGGCGGGGTCTCCATTCGTCCGCAGATCCAGGCGCTGGCGCGGGGTGTTCATATTCTGGTTGCGACCCCGGGTCGTTTGATGGACCTGATGAAGCAGGGGCATGTGCGGTTTAGCGAAGTGGAGATATTTATTCTCGACGAGGCCGACCGGATGCTCGATATGGGTTTCATTCCCGATGTTAGAAGGATCGCGGCGGCGATCCCCGATAAAAGCCAAACGGTGCTTTTTTCAGCCACGATGCCAAAATCCATTCTGGGGCTTGCGGATGGGTTGCTGACCAATCCAGTGCGCGTTGAAGTTGCGCGTGCAGCAACAACTGCTGAAAAAATTGATCAACAGGTCATGTTCGTGCCGAAAGACAAGAAGCGGGCATTGATGGATGAATTGCTGACCGACAAGTCGATGGAAAAGGTGCTTATTTTTACCCGTACCAAGCGCAGTGCCGACCGGGTTGCCAAGCATCTGCTTCAAAGTGGCATCAAGGTGGATGCGATCCACGGCAACAAGGCTCAAAATGCCCGGCAGCGTGCGTTGAAGGGATTTAAGGCCGGTCGCCTGCGGGCGCTGGTGGCCACGGACATTGCGGCTCGCGGCATTGATGTGGATGGGGTGACCCACGTTATCAATTTTGAACTACCAGATGATCCAGACAGTTATGTGCACCGCATTGGCCGAACAGCACGGGCGGGTGCCACGGGCATCGCCATCACCCTGTGCGACCAAGAACAACGTTCTGTGTTGCGCGACATTGAAAAAATCATCCGCCAGACCGTCCCCGTCGTGGATGACCATCCTTATCACTCAGAAGAAATTGCGAATGATCCAGGAAAATCTAAAAGTCGTCCGCAGGGTAAGGGGCGTCCGAGCCAACGGCGTCGCAATCCACAACGCTCGCGACGTAAGACGAGTCGGGCTGCCTAGAACGGCGCTCTAAAACGGGCATGGATCGTTAAAAGTGACGCGCTCGCCGCCTTTTGGATGGTGGAGTGTCAGGGATGCGCTGTGAAGTTGCAGCCTGTCTGCTGCGGTGTAGGCAGCGTCATGAGCGTATAGATTGTCGCCGAGAATGGGATGCCCAAGGCTGAGCATGTGAACGCGCAATTGGTGCGATCGGCCTGTCACAGGGCGCAGATGGACGCGCGTGATGCCGTCTTCCCTGGCGGTGACTTCCCAATTGGTTTCGGCATGCCGACCTTGGTCGTGATCGATCATTTGTTTGGGACGGTTGGGCCAATCGCAAATCAGGGGTGCGGTTACCTGTCCGGAAGGCGCGGACATGTCGCCCCATACACGAGCAATGTAACTTTTCGCGGTCTTGCGACGCTCGAACTGCAGCCCGAGATGGCGATGTACGTCGGGTGTTAGCGCCATGATCAAAATGCCTGACGTGTCCATGTCCAGCCGATGCACAATGGTGGCCGTTGGGAACTGCTCCCGAGCACGGTGTTCGAGGCAGTCGGCATGGGCGGCAGGCTTGCCAGGTACAGTCAGCAGCCCGCTAGGCTTTGAGAGCACCAGAATATGATCGTCTTGATGCAGCACCCGCAATGGTGTGTGCGGGGGTGCGTAGCTGAAGGGTCTGGGTGAAGAAGGTGCCATCAATAATGCGGCGGCGCCGGGTCTTCACCGGGCTGGTCCTTCTGGTCGCCGGTTTCAATGCCCAAAAGGCGTTCTGCGACGTGGGTGAGGGATCGGGTCAGCCTGTCAATTTCGTCCCATTGCTTGCGTACAATTTCGTTTAGCTCGTCCAGCTGTTTTGCCTGGTGGGCCATCTGAACTTCCAGATCGGCGATGGCACTGTTTTGGTCAGATCCCGTCATGGATGCTATCTCCCTTCAGATGTGTGGCACGCGATGAAGTGCCTCTTTTTATCAGCGGACAGCTTTTTGAAATCATACTCCGCCCTGCTTGCTGCGGCACGATCTTTAAAAACCGCGCTAAACAGAATGCGTTGCGGTGGAAAGCTCTTGGTGAATTTGGCGCCGGTTCCGTTTGAATGCGCCGCAAACCGCGCTTCGACATCAACGGTAATGCCGGTGTAAAGGCGATTTCCTTTACATTCGATCACATACAGATACCAAGGGCGGTCGGTCAATGCCGGGTTTCCAGATTATCGAGGTTCGTCATATGGTTCGTTTTATCTGATGCGCAGCCATTTAGGAACCTGATCAGGGTCGGGACAATAATTGCGGGTTGGTGCGGCAAGGGGTCTGCTATCGTGGGGATGTTCAATATGCTAATCCAAGCGGCAAATGCAGAGTAACAGGCGAGCGATGAAGACGAAGAGAAGTGGAGCAATCCGCGGGCTGGCCGGGCTCGGAACACGCAATGGGCCGGATGGCAGTACAATCGGTGATGTTCTTGAGGGGCTTGGCGACCGCAGCTTTGGCTGGGCTTTGCTGCTGGTCGGGCTTCTCAACATGTTGCCCCTGCCGTATGGGTCGAATTTGGTCCTGGGACTCCCTGCTTTGTTTATCTCTGTGCAGATGGCGCTTGGCCGGGGGCGGCTCTGGTTCCCGCAGTTCATTATTAACCGTCATTTGAAAAAGAGAAAATGGCGGTTCGCTGCGCTGAATGCTTTGCGGATTGCAAGACCTGTGGCGCGGCTCACCCGGGCCCGCATGGCTTACCTGTTTGAGGGGCAAGCCGAACGTGTGTTGGGCCTTCTGCTTCTCGCTTCCGCCATCAACCTCTGCTTACCTATTCCGCTGAGTGCATGGCTTCCCGCTATTTCGTTTTGCATCCTGGGCATGGGCTTGATTGAACATGACGGGGCGATTGTGGCCCTTGGTGCCCTGGTCTCGATCGTTTCCATCATGATTTCGGTGGCCATCGTTACGGCGTTCTATCTAGGCATTGGTTTTTTTGCTGCCTGAGCCGGGTCTCGCCACAGTTGAGCTTAGAGATCGAATTTCTGCCCCAGCATTTCTTCTGACACACTCCAGAGCTGCTTCGCTGCTTCCGGGTCTCTGACATGAGGAAAGACGCCGCCGAAGGGCACGTCATCGCTGGCCGGTTCTGCGATATGGCAATCTTCGCAATATTCCCCACCACGGTCGGCAAGTTCAGGACTGGTTGCCGCCCAAACAGCTGTCGCGGCACCGCCCGCCGGGGTTTTGAAGCCTTCGCGCACGTTGCCTTCATCGTCCACCCAACCAAAACCTTTGATCTCTTCTGCCGACATGTCGCGCTGAAGGTTGGTCATAATGCCGCCGGGATGGACGGAAAAGGCGGTGACGCCTTTGGGCGACAGGCGGCGATTTAGTTCCAACGCACATAGCGCGTTGGCTGATTTCGCCTGTCCATAGGCCGTCCATTTTTCATAGTCGGTTTTCTCGAAATTTATATCGTCAAACCTAACCGGGGAAATGCGGTGCCCGAGCGAGCTCAGACAAACGATCCGTGATGGCGCTGCCTTAATGAGGGCAGGTGCCAGCAGGCAGGTGAGCAGGAAGTGACCCAGATGATTGGTCGCAAACTGGCTTTCGTATCCTTCGACCGAGCGGGCGAGGGGGCAGGCCATGATGCCGGCGTTGTTGATCAATATGTCCAGGCGATCATGGGTCGCGAGGAATTTTTCGGCGAACTTACGCACACTTGGATAGTCGATCAGGTCCATCTTCTCGACACTTACATTGGGATTGCCCGTGTCGGCGGCCAGTTCTTTGGCGACCTCATTGCCGCGTTCGGGGTTGCGAACAGGAAGGATGACGGTGGCGCCAGCAGTCAAAAGCGCGCGTGCTGTTTCAACCCCAAGGCCCGATGCACCGCCAGTGACGATGGCGATTTTTCCTTTAAGGGTGATGTCCTTGACGATGTCGGCGGCCACGGAGCTGTGTCCGAATTTTTCTGCTGCGCTCATTGGTCTCTCCCTGAGGGTTTGCTTTTAGCTATTGATGCATGGACAGCAGCGTGGCACCAGAAAAACTAGTTCACGTTTTTCGGGGCGCGTTGCGGGTGTTGAGGCGTGCGACAAACTCATCCGTAGAGTTTGTTCGTGGAAAGGGTGTGTCAGGCACCGTGACGTCAAGGAACTCGCAGAGGGGGGCCCATCCTTGCTTAACGTCGAAAACCAACAATTGGTCCGCTGGCACCTCTTCTTTCACGTCCGCGATATTTTTCCTGTAGGCCGCTAGGACTGTGTCTCGGTCCCGCTGTGTACTTCCTATTGCACGGTCCAGCAGTTCATTGACCATGCGGGCCATATCCCGCGCGACCGGGTCTTCGTGGGTTGCCGGATCGCTCCGAGCCATAAAGATCGTGTTGGAAATACTTTTGAACCAGTTCTCTTCGTCTCGGACACTCAACAGTATTTTTGCTTCGGGTGAGGCTTTCCATAGCTCGCGCCAGAAAAATGCACCCGGCCAGTCAACGAGGGATTTGTAGCCAGCCATCACTGTCTCCCAGTCCATCTGCTGACCATCTAAGGCCTGTTGCCAGTGGGCGGCGGACTTGGGGTTGAGGAAAACTTCCAGCATGTGGTGGCAGGGGCCAAAACCAATTTGCTCTAATGCGAGTTTGAGAGAATTAGTTCCTGTGCGGCCAAATCCCGCGCCGATTAGGGAAAGGGTCATGTTGTCTCCTGGTAGCTGCTTCTTCTGCCTACACTATTTACGATGGTTGAGGCCGCGGTCAATGGCATCCAACGCCCGGTCCACAGCATGCTTGGCATTCTGCGTGAGGCCGCCTTTTTCATATTGACGGCGGGCAACTGTCTCCAGGCGTTCAACAAGAGCATCGACACTTTCCGATCCTTCTTGATCGAAGGAGGGGGGACTGACCCGTGTGGTTGCTCCAAACAGGTTGATCCAGTGTTCGCTACGTTTGCCCATGTACAGGAGATCATAGAACTGGCGGCCGGGCTGCTCGCCCCCTCTGAGGAGGGCAATTACGGCGGCAGCTATTGAAATGGGGCTTAAGACCAGATCCCTCAGACCATCAAGCAGAAGCTTTCCCTGAAATACGCCAAGGTCACGCATCAATGTCCAGCGGTCGACGGTTTCTGGGATATCAGCGGCTTCTGGAATAGTGGCTGCGCCTGAAGAGGGGACATCCTCGAAACCAGGCGCAGTTGCCTGGCTTTCATTTTCTTCCGGAACTTTATCGTCGCCTTCAGCTGGATTGTCGTTTGGGCTCATCATGGCCTCCCGTCTACGCTCTCATATTGGGTGAAGGGGGCACACGATCCAGTCTGGTGATTGATATTGTTTTTTTGGCAGTTTAGTCCTGCGCAGGCTTGCGGACAAATGTGACCGCGTAGAACCGCTCGCCTTCGAAAAGGTCTTCTGGTTCCCCCATGCCTTCAATTATCTGAAATTTTCTGGGTACAATTTGACCCTCCATCCGATAACCCTTTGCGCTCATATTGCGGCGGTGGAATTCCATCGCTGCGGGCGTAAAGTCTTTTGCCAATACGGTGATGCGTTCTGGCTGATTGTCATCGTTCTGGTCGGCCATGGCTGTCTTGAGATCCTGTCTCTGTTTTTTGTGATCAATGGCGATGGGGTCCCTCCCGTCGCGGTCTGGCGCCAGTATGAGGGGCGGGTTGGCTTCTGTCGATAGCGGAGACGGGGAAGCTCTTTGCAAACGCGCTGGCTGCTTGCAGAAAGGGCCCTGCAGTCAAACTGCAGAGCCCTGTCCTTGATGATTGTACCTAAAGACCGAATCAGTCGGGTCAGAAACCTTGAAGTTGGGCGTAGCGATTGCGGTGGAAACCGGCATTGCCAAATGTGGCTGCGGCGACGCGCGCGCGCTTCATGAACAGGCCGATATCATACTCATCCGTCATCCCGACGCCGCCATGCATTTGCAGGCATTCATTGGTGATGTGTCGAGACGCTTCAGACAGACGCGCCTTGGCAAGGCTTGCCAGGCTTGGAATGTCGTTACGCCGGTCTTCGAGAGCATTAAGAGCGTCAAGGACGACGGACCGGCAAACTTCCAACTCAGCAAACATTTCAGCCATGCGATGTTTCAAAGCCTGAAAAGATCCGATGGGCACCCCGAATTGCTGGCGCTCCTTAATGTAGGTGAGAGTTTGATCAAACGATTCCTGGATCAGCCCTAAAAGTTCTGCCGCAATGCCGATGCGACCGAAATCGAGAACCGGTTCCAGAATATCCCATCCACCGTCGACGCTGCCCAACACAGATGTGGCGGGTACTTCGACATCTTTGAACGTGATGTTTGCAGCGTTGTGATTGTCGGCCATCAGGGTGCGGGTCACCTTAAGGCCCTTAGTATCTGCAGTGTTGATGAGGAATAATGTCAGACCCTCGGGCGCATTCACTTCGCCGGACGTGCGGGCGACAACCACCAGATAGTTGGCGATATGGCCGTCGAGGACGAACGTCTTTGATCCGTTGAGCACGAAGCCGTCGCCCGAGGCGGTGGCTGTTGTGGCTATCTGAGTTGGATTGTGGTGCGGACCTTCTTCAACAGCCAGCGCAAAAATAAGGTCGCCGGTTGTGATGCGAGGCAGAAACTCCTGGCGCTGCGTCTGCGTGCCACCTAGTTGAAGAGCGGTTGTGCCGAGCAGAACTGTTGAGAGCAACGGCGTTGCCGCTATGGTCCGTCCGGCTTGTTCTAGCACAATGCCAAGGCCTACCGGACCGAACTCAGTGCCGCCATAGGTTTCTGATACCAAAACTCCGGCAAAGCCGAGATTGGCCATTTCTTTCCAGACGGTTCTGTCGAAACCCGTAGCGTCGTTTTCGTCACGTAGCTTTCGCAAATTAGCGACCGGCAGTTTTTCCTGAAAAAATTGCGCCGCTGTATCTTTGAGGAGCATTTGCTCCTCTGTTAGTACCAGGCCCATGGGTATCCCTGTTCTATGTAGTCGTTTCTACATCTATTCGGTTGTTTTCGGCGTGCGGCTCGGTTTAGTCCGGTAGGCCGAGCACGCGCTTTGAAATCACGTTCAACTGAACTTCGGTTGTCCCGCCTTCAATCGAATTCCCCTTCGAGCGGAGCCAACTGCGGGTGGCGGAGAGTTCTTCTGCAGAAAAACTGTTACCTTCCCAACCCAGTCCCTGGGTACCGAGAACCTCAATGATAAGTTCATTGCGGCGCTTGTTCAGTTCTGTGCCGTAATATTTGAAGATGGATGAGGCTGCGCCCATGCTTTTGCCCGCCTTTGATTCTTCACCTGTGCGCTGAAGGGTCAGACCGAAGGCATGGGAGTCCATTTTTTGACGGACAACAGCGTCGCGAATGGTGGGGTCGGAGATTTGTCCATTGCTTTCACCAACATATTCCTTGGCCATGTCGACCAAGCCGGCGCCACCGCCGCCTGTCCCCATGTCCATGCCTGAAATCATGTCGCGTTCGTGTTGCAACAGGCGTTTGGCGATGGTCCAGCCCTTGTTCAATTCGCCAACAAGGTTTTCTTTCTTCGCTTTTACGTCAGTGAAGAAGGTTTCACAGAAAGGAGACGCGCCGGAAATCATGCTGATGGGGCGAGCTTCCACACCTGGTGTTTCCATGTCGAACAGAAGGAAGCTGATGCCTGCGTGTTTAACGCTGCTGTCCGTGCGGACCAGGGCAAAAATCCAGTCAGCCTTGTCGGCGTATGATGTCCAGATTTTCTGGCCGTTCACCAGATAATGATCGCCTTTGTCTTCGCACTTGGTTTGAATATTTGCGAGGTCGGAGCCAGCGCCTGGTTCGGAATATCCCTGACACCAGCGAATTTCGCCACGTACGATTTTTGGCAGATGTTCTTTCTTCTGTTCTTCGTTGGCAAATTCCAGAAGAGCTGGTCCAAGCATCCAGATGCCGAAACTCAGCAAAGCCGGACGGGCTTTGATGCGTCGAAGCTCCTGCTGGAGGATTTTGTTTTCATCTTTCGTAAGACCGCCACCGCCATACTCTGATGGCCACAGAGGGGCCGTCCAGCCGCGTCCGCCCATGGCGTCCAGCCACTGTTTTGATTCTGGATTTGTCCAGTTGGCTTTGCGCCCGCCCCAGGGGGTCTCCTCCTCAGGCATGGGTGTCCGGATTGAGGGAGGACAGTTTTCTTCCAGCCAAGTTCTGGTTTCTGACCGGAATTGCTCTAAAGCTTCCATAAGCGCCTCGTTTTATGATTTTTCGTCAGTTCTGCTGATAGCGAGCATACCGACGAGAGGCGATCAGGCAAGAAGCCTTTGGGGCTAGGTCCCGTTTTTGAAATATCCCCCTAAGTTTCTTGCCAGCCCTGAAGTAACCACACATGAACTAAGGAAAATCAGGGCGGTCCAGAGTGCGATACTTTAGCTCCAGGCTCCCGTTTTCGTAAGAAAGGGAGAGTATTCGCCGAAACTGACCTGTAGCGGCAAAGCGCTGCAACTGCGTACCATTTCGTCCAGGTTAAAGCGCACCAGACGGTGGGCGCCTTCGAAGGATTCGAGTTCTGGACCCTCCCAGATGATTTCAGCGTGGCCGGTCATGTAGAGAAGGTCACCGGAGGAAAAATCGATAAACAGGAGACCCGCCTTGGGGTTGAGCTGAATGTTACCCAGTGTGTTGAAATGATTATTGCCGACGAAGTCTGGAAACAAGAGGGACCGCTCGTTTTCGATTTTGACAAATCCCGGTTTGCCGCCTCGGTGCGAAACGTCACTTCCGTCTGCCTGGGACGGACTCTCGTCTTTGAATGTGGTGGCGATGAAAAAAGTGTCGGCTGTTGAGATCAGGCTTTGGGCCTCAGCATCAAGAACAGCGCTTTTTTCTACATTTGCAGTGTTATCAGTACTGTCTTTGTCGTCTGCAAAATTGATGCTGCGGGTCTGAATGAATTTTGGGCAGTTTCCAAACGCCTGGGTGACTTTGATCTCGAAGCTCTCGATTTCGGACCCTTGGCGTTCAACATTGCCTATTTCGCCACTCATGCGATTGCGGCGACGGGCGGCAGGCTCGATCCCCAGCACGCCTACAGGTGTTCCAGATATCAGCGCCTCTGCGAGTGGGTCACCCGGCAGGGGTGCCGCCTGTATTTTTAGGCGCTTGGGGTCGGGGCTGCTTATGAAACCCTCTGGGCCCGCCACTACGGACGCCCAGGGGCGGCCCGCCTGGTCCGTGGAGCCGAGCAGGAGAAGTGGCAGGGCTTCATAAAATTCCCGGTGCTCGTCAGGCATGTGGTCACGAACGACCCGGCGCGCCAGCATCTCGGCGCGATCACGCACACCGACCCGATCCTGTATTTCCTGCTCTCCCCTGTGAAAGGGAGAGCTCTCGAGAGGCCAACCGTCCGTCATTTCATTTCTCCCCTGGGTTTCGTTTGTGGTCTGCTCAGGCAGCCGGTGCGATAAATTCCACCCGGATACCGCCGGGGATGGTGCACATCAGATGTTGTGTGTTGCCTTGGCCGAGCGCTTCGGGCGCAAATTCGATTGTGACACCTGCTGTGTTTTTTAGCTTTTCGTGGAGTTTGGCAAGCTCTCCCGAGCCGTTCACGGTCAGGGCGAGGTGATGGAGCCCGATGTTGTTTTTCCGATCAAAGGTATTCGCCGTATTGGGGTCTGTTGCCTGCCACAGGGTAATCATGAGAACCCCGTCAGACAGGAAGACGGCGGGATAATCAGGCACTTCACCGAGTTGGGTGTACCCCAGCGTGTCGATGAAAAACACGCGTGATGCGCTCAGGTCAGGCACCGTGAGGCCAATATGGTGAGCGCCTTGGGTGAGGGGGGTGCTGGTGGGGTTGGACATAGACGTTCCCTTTGATTGCTGCTGCCCCCTAAGTGGGGCTTTGCGGTTGTGTGGTGACAATCTATTGATTTGTTTTGCTTAGTTAATATGCTAATTTATGACTTCTTAATTTTGAAAAACGGAATAATAGATGAACCAGATGCGCGCCATGGCGGTTTTTGTTGCTGTGGCTGATGCAGGCGGCTTTGCGGCCGCTGGGCGGGTACTTGGTCTGTCTGCGCCGTCGGTGACGCGCACAGTGGCGGATTTGGAAGCCAAGCTCAGCGTGCGGCTCTTCCACCGGACAACCCGTTTGGTAAAGCTCAGCGATGTTGGGGAGCGGTATCTGCAGGATTGCCGTCGGATATTGGCCGACCTGGAGGGGGCGGAGCGTCAAGCGAGGGGGCTGCATGGAGAACCTGGTGGCTGGGTCTCTCTTACCGGCTCTGTAATGTTTGGTCGTCTTGTTCTCACGCCGCTGATTTTTGATCTGATGGATGCGTATCCAATGCTGTCGGTCTCAACACTATATGTCGACCGGGTGGTACATATGCAGGAAGAGGGAATTGATGTCTCGGTAAGAATTGCGCACTTGCCGGACTCCTCTCTGACCGCCATAAAAGTGGGAACTGTACGCCGGGTTCTCTGTGCCTCGCCGGCCTACCTCGAGGCAAGAAAGCTGCTCTTGAGCCCCGATGACCTTGCTGACCATGACTGCATTGATTTTTCCCCGATGATGACCAGCGAGGCCTGGTCCTTTGAGGTGAACGGACGCGCGATGCAGCGTCGTATCGAAACGAGGTGTCGGGTCAATACGGGTGACGCCGCCATTGCCGCCGCGGTCGGCGGGCGGGGCGTTGCGCGGGTTCTGTCCTACATGATCGCTGACCATGTGACATCGGGTGCGCTAAGGATTGTGTTACCTGATTTTGAAGTGCCACCCATTCCTGTTCACGTGGTCCACAAAGAGGCGGGATATACAACCGCTCGGGTGCGTGCGGTGGTCGATCATCTGGTTACGGGGCTCCGGCGCTCACCGGCCCTTGACCACAACGCGGTATAAATGAAAACGGCGGCTTGTTAGCCGCCGTTGTCCCATTCGATGAGCCGGTGTCAGGCGATGCCCAGATGTTCCTTGGCAAAACTTGTCACGGCCTTGTAGTCGGCCTTGCCATTGGGGGCGCGGAATGTAACGCCTTCGCCAACGAGTACGCGTTTTGGCGTTTTGTATCCGGCCAGAGCAGCGCGCACATGCTGACGAAGTTCCTCTTCATCAAAATCTGCTCCTACGCTGAGCTGAATAACACCTGTTACGGCCTGACCCCATTTCTCATCCGGCATGCCAACAACAAGCGCGTCTTCGACCGCTGGATGTGTTTTCAAGACCTCCTCGATCTCTTCCGGATAGACTTTCTCCCCAGCCGTGTTGATGCACACGGAGCCTCGTCCGAGCAATGTCAGCGTGCCGTCTTCCTCAACGGTGCACCAGTCGCCGGGGATCGAATAACGGACCCCATCGATGGTTTTGAAAGTCTCGGCTGTCTTTTTCTCGTCCTTGTAGTAACCGACGGGGATCGGACCAGTGAGGGCGATGAAGCCCGGTGTAGTGGACCCGGGTTTGACCTCGACATCGTTTTCTTCAAACACTTTGCAGCGTTCGCCAATCTGGAATTTGGCGGTTTGAACCGCTCCGTCCTTCGTCATCAGCGAACTGCCAAAACCCAGGCCTTCGGATGAGCCGAAGCTGTCGGTCATGATGGTGTCCGGCATGTGCTTCAAGAGACCTTGTTTCACTTCTGTGGACCACATGACCCCCGACGAGATGAGGGTGGCCATGCTGGACAGGTCATATTTCCCCGGGTTTTCGTCAAGGACTTTCAAGAGCGGTTTTGCGAAGGCATTGCCGACGATTGCCGCGCTATCAACTTTGTTTTTCTGAATATTTTCCAGCATTTCTTCTGGGCTGAATGAAGGATGGCTTAGGGTTACCACACAACCGCCGCTCATCTGATTTCCCAGAGCCGTCAGAAGCCCCGTGCCATGCATAAGGGGGCAGGCTGGGATCATGCGTGCGCCTGGGCCCTGTTCTTTGATGGCGGTGACAAGTTCGTCAATTGACTCTGGTATGGGTCCCAAACGCCGAAGGGCGGCGATTTGTGCTTCGCGCAGAGCATCGTGGCTCCACATCACACCCTTTGGCATGCCTGTTGTGCCGCCGGTGTAGATGAACAATTGGTCGTCGGGGGAGCGCTTGATATCAAGCGGGGCGCCATCTCCTGTCGCGACCACCGCGTCATAGTTTTTGGCAAAACTGGCGACCGTGCCATCGTCACTGACTTCGATGAAGGTTCCGACTTTCGTCAGGCGGTCCTTCAATTCTTCGATAATGTCGCGAAACTCAGATCCATAGATGATGGCCTGGGCGTCGGAGTTATCAAATATGTAAAAGACTTCGTCGGCCCTGTAGCGATAGTTCACGTTCACATGTGTCATGCGGGATTTGAACCCGGCTGCGAGGCTTTCCATGTATTCTGGGCGATTGCGCATATAGAATGCGATCTTGTCACCAGGCTTGGCGCCTCCCGCGATGAGGGCGCGAGCAAGATTGTTGGAGCGCTTGGTTGTTTCTCCCCAGGTGATCGTGCGATCCCCGTGGATCATTGCTGGTGCGTCAGCTGGTAAGACCGCTGAAATCGCGTCCAATATGTCGCCATAGTTCCAGGCCATATGTTCCTCCCCGTATTTATTGCTTTCGGGCTTGCTGCCCGTTTGAGCCGAATATAGCGACTGGCGGGGAGAGGTCACGCGAAACCGTCGATGTCAGGTTGTTCCCGAGGTATTTTGTGTGTTGACGCTACGGCAGCTCAACCTCGGGTTGTTGGTTGCCCCCCTCTGAACTGGTGGTTTGGCATGAGGCTGCGGTTTCAACCGCGCAGAAGGCCATCTTGTCGGCCAGCAGCACGGGAGCCCCGGTGATTGCCAGTTCTCGGATTGTCTCTTCAAATTCTGCATCAATGCGGATAGCCGTGTTGGGATTAAAGCGTCCGTCGAAGGGCCACCCCTGCTGGTGAACGACCCGGTTAAACTGGGTCGAATTGACGGCGATGGCATATGTTGCATTGCTCTCTCGCAGGAGAAGGGGGCCTCCTGACCAGCCCGCCATCATATCGCAATCATGATTGAAGACACGGTCATCCCCGCGGTTTTGGCTGCCGCTTGTCTTGACGCGCGGACGGCAATTGTCGGAGACGAGCATGGGCAATTTTTCACCGTTGTGACCAACGAGAAGGATATGAGCGCCGTTGTCGATTTTGTCCTGTGTGCTGACTTCGTCCAAGGAGAGGGGGCGTGGGAGGGTCATGTCATCTGAGATGCGGCGGGCCAGCACGGCGACCGCCCAGTCTGTGTTCCAGCCCTGGCCGGGTGTTTCTGTTCCTGAGACAACATAGACAATCCGAGCTGCGCGTTCTGGATCACCGCCAGGATGGAAGTCGCATTCTTCCCACCGCTCTCCGTCCCGCCTGGAGAAGGCATGGGCGACGGTGATGAGAATGTCGAACCGTCGATCAGGGTCGGCGCCCTCTATCGTGATCAAGCTTGCCGTGGGCAGGCGTGCTGTGTTGGTGCATGCAATCACGCCGACAAAAGCGAGGTCGTCCTCTTCATTGACGGGACGCCTGTCATCGTCTTCGAATACATTCGCATTGGCGGATTGATCCGAAAAAGAAATCACGAGTAAAAGCGCAACGAGGCGGGTGTTATCCCTCCAGTTGAGTGATCGAAATAAACTGGTGCCTACACGCATGGACTGACCTGCCCCCGTGACGTTGGGACAAGCGTAACATGGCTTGGGCAAAGAAAAAGGGCGGTACGTGCCTTGTACCGCCCCTTCAACGAAAAGTGATTGATCTATTCAGCTGCGGTCATCGCATCCAGAGAGAGATATTTGTTGGTATTGCCGTTCAACTCTCGCAGCAATTTGATGCCTTCCTCGGCAATATCGTCACCCACCATCCGATCACCTTCTTTGTGCAATTCCTTCATATCGATGAAGGCAGCATAGTTTGCGGATGTGCGGTCGGTGATGATCCCTGCCTTGAGCAGGGTTTTGATGAGGACACGGAAGATATTGGTCGCTTCCATCATGTCTTCGCGCACGGCAGCGTCTGTCATGGCTTCCAGGAAAGCGCTTTGCACCCACTCCCAATCGAGGCCGACAGCCTCATAAATATGCTTTTTCTGTTCTGGGCTGCCAAGGTTGTAAAGCAGGACCTGGAAGACTTCCCAGGCCCAGTCTTCAATCTGGTCGCGTTCATATTCTGACAGTTTTGGAATTGTCCGGTCGGCCCAGATTTTCCCGAACTTATGATGGAATGCCTCGTCCGTCATGGTGAGCTGCATAAGCCGGGTCAGCAATGGATCACGCGATTCTTTGTAGAACGTCGCGAAGGCACCCATGGCGAGGCCCTCAACCAGCATTTGCATGCCGACGATTTTCTTCCAAACGAGTGGCGACAGGACCAGGTCTGTCAGCAGATCACCGAGCGCCGGGCCCACGCCAACGGGCTTACCCCAACGGGCTTTGATGTAATTTGAGAAGCCGGCAACATGACGTGCTTCTTCCCGTGTCTGGTTTGCCGCATATTCCTGTGCGCCTGGATCTTTCAGGATGTGGCACAGGCTTGCGGACAGGGCAAGGGCGCCTTGTTCTCCATGCAGGATGGAGGAAAGTGACCATTGCACATCCAGATTGACCAGTTTGATGCGTTGTTTCTCGTCAAGCCTGTCGTTGATCGATGTCCGGAGTTCGGGAAGGCCGGTCGGGTTCATCAGATATTCGTTTTCCATGTCAAACGGCTGACTGAAGTCGATATATTTGGTGTCCTGTGGGTCCCAGAAATGGTCATGGGTGGCAGAAATGATTTTGTCGAACGCTGTTGAGCGGTTGCTGTACCGCTCGACCTCCATCATCGCGGGGAAGTCGTCCGGTGCAACCGCTTCGTAAGCAGCATCAACGGTGATATTTACTTGTTTCGTAGACATGACTCTCCTCCAGGGCGATCTACAGCCTGCCCTTGCGGCGGGCATGAGCAAATTTCCGCCGGGTGGCCAGCGGCGATATAACTTCATGCTATATGCATTTCGGTGGGGAACGCAAAAGAAGATGACGGGATAGTCATTTTGAAGGCCTGCTTCGTTGTGGAGCGCAATCGGAAAATGCGCCGGTCCGAAAGGCGAATGAAATTTTGTGGAGGAGAAGAGAATGGCAGAAACAAAGCGTATTTCTACCCGTCACGGCGAAATTTCCTATTGGGATCATGCGGCTACCGATGAGGAAATCCATGCTCCGGTATTGTTCGTTCACGGAAATTCGTCGGTGAAAGAGGTTTTTGATCGACAAATATCGGCGCAATTCGCTCAAAACCGTCGCCTGATCTCTATGGACCTTCCTGGTCATGGCAGGAGTAGTGACGCACCGGACCCGGTTGCGACCTATGCCATTGATGGGTTTGCGGACGCCGGACTTGAATTTCTTCGGGCGCTGAACATTGAGAAAGCCGTATTGCTGGGATGGTCCTTGGGCGGACATATTGTGCTGGAAATGGCTGCCCAATGGTCAGGTGTAACGGGTGTGGTTATTTCCGGAACGCCGCCCATTGGGGGAAACCCGGATGATCTTGCGGCGGCTTTTCTTCCGAGTGAGCATATGGAGTTGACTTTTAAGTCCGAATTTTTGGAAGAGGAGGCTTGCGCGTACGCGCAAGAAACAATCGGTGAGAACGTTCCTCTGGAGTCCTGGATGATTGAGGGCGCGCGTCGTGCCGACGGACGCTTTCGGTCGCAGATGATTGAGGCTGCAATGTCGGGACGGGGGCGCGATCAAAAGGAGATTGTCGCAACACTCCAAGTACCGCTCGCCGTGCTACATGCCACAGAAGATCCGTTTATTAGTCTCGACTACCTGAAGCAGCTGTCCTACGCCAAGCTGTGGCGTGGCGCGGTGCAGGAACTACCAGGGGCGGCGCACGCACCGTTCTGGCAGGACCCTGAAACATTCAACGCCTTGTTGGCTGCGTTTCTTGAGGACGTTGATTGAGGTGGCGCTGGAGAAAATTACCCTGGCAGCGTTGTCGCGGTGTCTTCCAGTCGTTTCATAATAATTGACGCGAAGATGCCCTCAGGTTCGGGCGTAAACGAGGCGACCTGACCAAGGGTATCAACATGCTCTCGGATAATACCCGGATCGATGGTGTTCTCAGCTTTTGGCCCGTCTAGATACCTGCAAATGCGTGCGGCAATTTTTCCAGCCAGCGGTCGACCGAAAGTACCTGCTGTGCCGCGAATTTCGAGCGCGGTTTCGTAAATTTCCCCGATAGCGGTATTGGTGCTGTCTGGTAAAGACAGGCAATTTTGCTCAAGCCCGGCTACTTGTTTGATCAGCACTTCTGTGTAGTCAGCCTGCAGGACGGACACGACCTCATACATGCGGTCCAAAATTCGGGGGTCCATGCGAACAGGAATATCACCTCGCCCGGTGTCGCGCAGTGGCGATGCTGTCGGTGTTGAGGTGATTTCAGTTGGAATTTCGCGAAGCGATTCCTCTGGTCTTTGCTGCATGTCTGTTTGCCCCTCCTTATGGCGTCTCTCCGCCATGATGGGTTTAAGCCTAGGAGAAGCCTATTAACAAGGCGACTGCGAAGATGGTTAGTGGCCGGTTAAGGTTGCCGGGTATGCACTCGGCGGAGCGCGGTCCCCTGGCGTATGACTAGTGCGTGGCGCCGGAACGTTGGGTTGCCAAGATAGCGTCTGGTCCAAAGTCTTGATCAAGACGTGAGAGGCGTTCTGCAAGAACGGCGGCACTGTCGGCAAAAAGATCTGAAACGTGGGTGGTCGTGCGCCGGGCGGCGTCTACTTCGGCGATGGTACGCTCAATTTCCGTTGTGCTCGCAAAGGCCTCACGCGGGCGGGTGAGTGCCAACCCGCCAGCTCCTGCTGATAGGTTCGCACCGTGCAGCACGATCGATGCCTTGCGGTCAACATCAAGTTCAATTTCGTAGGTTGGCTCGTTGCCGTCCAGAAGGTTCATCCCATTGTGGTCAGAGCGCGCGACTGTATCGCCGATCTTATCCAGCAATGCCAGATAGCGGTTTGCTACCAGAGCGCGACGTCCCGCGCTCTCGGTATCGCGGGCAGTGTCAGCGAGCAGTTCGGCTTCAATGAGCAGGTCAGCGATGGTGTCGATGGCGAGGATGGCCGTCTCGACTGTGTTCAAGGCGGTTGCAATTTCAGAACCGGCTTTTGCCACAGCCGCAGGTGGGCCCTTGGCCATGTTGCGCATGGTCCGGATCACCGCTTCCTGGCTAGATAGGACAGGTACGGTAGTCTCATCCGACTTGCCGCGTCGGCGGACGAATTTACTCATTAGCCCCATTTGCTCGCTCCCATTTCAGGGTCCTAGCGACACCTGAATTACTGTGCGTAGACGGTAAATGGGACAGGGTTTACAAGTGATGAACAAGTTGGATCCTTAAAGGCTGGTTTGATGCGGTTTTCATATATTTTGTTCTCTGTTTTGCATTATTTTGCGCGGATTTACTGGCGTTTGGTGCGGCCCCTGACAGCGGGCGCACGGGTTCTCGTGTTTGACGATGAAGGGCGCGTGTTGTTGGTCAGGCACACTTATATGCCTGGATGGTTTTTGCCCGGGGGCGGGGTTGAGCGTGGCGAGACCATGAAAGCTGCAGCGGTGCGCGAGCTGTATGAAGAGGTTGGTATTACACCGGAAGGTGATCTGTCCTTTTTCGGGCTTTATGCCAATTTCCGTGAATATAAGTCTGATCACGTGGCGCTCTATGTGCTGCGCTCTTTCCGGCATGCCCCAAACCCCAACCGGGAGATTGCCGAGTCAGGTTTTTTCTTGCCTGATGGGTTGCCAGACGAGACGACTGACGCAACGCGCGCACGCATTCGCGAGGTGATCGAAAATCGCCCGGCGGCGGAGTTTTGGTCAGGCCCTTAAAGAGAGGGGCGCCGATCCTTCCAGGGCTTTGCTTCTTCCAACTGGGCAGCCAGGCGGAACAATGTTGCGTCATCCCCAAAGCGGCCCGTGAACATGACGCCGACCGGTAAGCCGTCTGCGGTCCAATGGAGTGGTACTGACATGGAGGGTTGGCCGGTCATATTGAAGAGGCCTGCATAGGGCATGATGCGTGTAAGATTGGCGAGATAGGTCGCAACATCCTCTGTCATCATATCCAGGACACCCAGTTTTGGCGGTGGGGTTCCCAGAACCGGGCAGAGGTAGATATCGTGCGCTTCCATGAAATTACCCATCAGGCGCCCCATCTCATGCAGGAAGAGGGTGCCCCGCGCGTATTCAGTACTTGTGCGGGTTTTCGCTGCCTCTGCGATCATCCAGGTGACATTTTCAACATCGTTTAGAGTGATTTCCCGACCCAGGGCTTCTGCTCGTTGCTCAAGGGCGAGGGCGACGTTTGCTCCGATGACGGTTGCCTGTGTGTCTCCCATTGCCTGGGGATCAATTTTTGGCGCCGCCTCAACAACATGATGGCCAAGTTGCTCGCAGAGTTTCGCGGCCTCTAGAACGGCCCGTTCCACTTCCGGGTCAGGCTTGGACCCGTCGGGGCGGTTGACGTTCACAGCGATCCTGAGTTTGCCGGTGGCGGCACCGACTTCGTCGAGAAACGGTCGGCTGGCCGCAGGCGGTGCATAAGGATCGCCCGGTGCGGGGCCTGTTGTTGCGTCCAGCAGCGCGGCGCTGTCGCGGACCGTCCGGGATACAGCATGGCTGATTGACATGCCTGCCCAGCCTTCCCCTCTGTCAGGCCCGGCGGGTGTGCGGCCCCGTGTGGGCTTGATGCCAAACAGACCACAGGCCGACGCAGGGATGCGAATGGATCCGCCCCCGTCCGACGCATTGGCGACCGGGAGTATGCCAGCGGCAACGGCAGCGGCGGCCCCCCCAGAAGAGCCGCCTGGCGAGTGTTCCAGGTTCCACGGATTGTGTGTTGCGCCATACAGGCGTGGCTCTGTCGTGCCAGCAAGGCCCATTTCCGGCGAATTGGTTTTCCCGAAAACAACCATGCCCGCATTGAGGTACCGGTCCGTCAAGGTTGTGTTGTGATCGGCAACGTATCCCTTCCACGCGGCGGAGCCGTATGTGGTGACGGTCCCCTTCCAAAGCAGGTGGAGGTCTTTCAGCAAAAAGGGAACACCCTTGAAAGGCCCTTCGGGCAGGCCATCCGCAATGAGTTTGCGTGCTTCGTCATAGTGTTTCAGGACGATGGCATTTAGGGATGGGTTGAGTTTTTCGGTTCGCTCTATGGCTTCTTCGAGAAGGTCTGTTGGAGAGACATCGCCTTTGGCAACCAGTTCGGCCAGGCCCAGTGCGTCATAGTCCCCATATTCCTTGAAGTGCGCCATTTTTATCCCCCCGTGTTCATTTGTTTTCTTCAGCTTAGGGGGCAATCCTGCCGGAGTCACATTTTCGCGATTTTGGAGATCGTAAGGGGACGTTCCGTTGGCTCGGAGGTATTGTTGAGACGAGGGGCATCACGACGAAAGCAAGACAGGAGGATGGTGTGAAAACTATTTTCG
>CAZFHW010000005.1:35117-49127 GCA_964518885.1 uncultured Parvibaculum sp.
CGCAGCATGCATGATGTACGGCCCTTCTTTAACTAGCTCACAGCTCAGCTCTGTTGTGGGGGCGGGTCAAATCAAGGTCCGGCCCCGCTGGCACGACGCCGGTGGGATTGATGGTGGGGTGGCTTTCGTAATAGTGGCGTTTGATGTGGCCAAGATGGGTGGTCTCTGCCACTCCCGGGGTTTGGTAGAGATCACGCAGGTAGTTGGACAGGGCTGAATAGTCCTCGATCCGGCGGATATTGCATTTGAAATGACCCACATAGACCGGATCAAAACGCACCAGTGTCGTGAACAGCCGCCAGTCCGCTTCGGTCAGCCGATCACCGACAAGGTATCGTCTCCCTGAAAGAAGCGTGTCCAGATTGTCCAACTCCTCGAAGAGGGCGTGCACGGCTTCCTCATAGGCAGATTGTGTTGTGGCGAAGCCTGCTTTGTAGACGCCATTGTTCACACGGTCATAAATACGAGCATTCACGCTGTCGATTTCGTCAAGGCGATCTGCGGGGGCGAAGTCAATGTCATCTTTGACACCGGGCAGAGCATCAAAAGCAGAATTGAACATCCGGATAATGTCAGCAGACTCATTGCTGACGATGGTGCCGGTCTGTTTGTCCCAAAGCACAGGCACGGTGACGCGGCCTGAATAGGTTGGGTCTGCTTTTGTGTAGACTTCGTGAAGGTACGTCGCACCATTGATGCTGTCTTGGAGGGTGTCCTTGTCTTCTTCGAACGTCCAGCCATCTGAGCCCATGTAGGGATGGACGATGGATAAGGAAATGTGCTGTTCCAGCCCCTTCAAAGCGCGAAAGATGAGTGTGCGGTGTGCCCAGGGGCAGGCATATGACACATAGAGGTGGTACCTGCCGCTCTCGGCTTTGAACCCTGCATTTCCCGTTTGCCCTGCGGTTCCGTCCTGAGTGACCCAATTTCGAAAACTTGATTGAGCACGTTTGAAGCGGCCGTTATTGGCGGCTGTCTCGTACCATTGGTCGCGCCACTTTCCCTCTATCAAAAGTCCCATGAGATATCTCCTTTGTGTTGTGTGTGACGGGGGTCAGGCGGCGAGTTTTGTCGCGAGGCGGGCAACGTGGGCACCCTGAAATTCTGCGATGGCCAATTCCTGGGCGACGGGTTGGCGACTGCCATCTGCACCGGCAATTGTTGCGGCACCATAGGGGCTCCCGCCATGCACACCGCTAAGGTCGGTTAGTTCCGGCACGGCGTAAGGAACACCGGCGATCACCATGCCATGGTGCAGCAAGGTTGAATGGAACGAGGTGATGGTGGTTTCGCTGCCGCCACCGGTGCCGGTGGAAACAAAAACGCTGCCGATTTTGCCGACGAGTGCCCCTTGTGCCCAGAGGCCGCCGGTCTGGTCGAGAAAACTCCGCATCTGGCTCGTCATGTTGCCAAAGCGTGTGGGGGTTCCAAAAATGATGGCGTCGTAGTCCGCTAACTCAGAAGGGCTGGCAATGTCAGCCGGTTGGTCCGCGCGCATCCCGGCGGCAGCCAGTTGCTCGTCTGTCATGAGCTCGGGGACGCGTTTGATCGTGACGTCTGTATCCGCTTCGCTCGCGGCGCCCTTGGCGATGGCGGTCGCCAGTGTTTCGATGTGGCCATAAGAGGAATGATAGAGAACGAGGATTTTGGTCGTCATGTGCTTGTTTCCCAGGTTTGCGTGTTGGTGTCCTTGACGGTGGATCGTCTTGCCCATGAAGATAGTTGTTTCAAAAAAAATGATAATATGGAGAATATGGAACATATTGTTGTGTAAATCGGGACAATAAGATGATCTCTGACCTCAATCTGCTGGCCACGTTCGCGAAGGTCGCCGAAGCCGGGAGCTTCACCGCTGCCGCTGCCGTTCTGAATTCCTCGAAGTCTGCGGTGAGCCGGCAGATATCCACGCTGGAAGAGGGCCTCGGGGTCCGGTTGCTTAATCGCACAACACGCAAGCTCAGTCTTACCCAGGCAGGGGCAGCCATGTTGGTGCGCTGTCAGCGAATTGTGGCAGAAGCGCAAGAGGCGGAACTTGCCGCCATGCATCAGGAAGAGGCTGTCAGTGGCACCTTGCGGGTGAGCGCGCCGATGTCGTTTGGCATCTCCCAGCTTGGCCGGGTTATGCCCGATTTTATCGCTGCGTATCCCAATTTGACGGTTCAGCTGGAGTTGGATGACCGGCGGGTTGATCTGGTGGCGGAGGGGTATGACGTCGGGCTCCGCATTTCGGCAATGCCGGATTCCTCTCTCATCGCGCGTCGTCTGACCTCCATCCATACCCTGCTGGTTGGATCGCCTGACTATTTTGATCGTGTGGGCAGGCCGCAACATCCCCGTGATGTGAAGCAGCTGAACTGCATTCGCTACAGTCTGGCGCCCCGGCAAAATATTTGGATATTTCGCAAAAACGGAGAAAAACCGGTCCGTATCACTGTTGAGGGATCCGTGATCAGCAACAATGGTGAGGTGAGCGTCGCTATGGTGTGCGGTGGGGTTGGCGTTGCCTACCTGCCGGACTTTATTGTGGCTGAGGAAATACGAAAAGGGCGTCTGGAAGTTGTGCTGTCTGACTGGGATGAAGCGGTGTTGACCTGCCACGCTCTCTATCCGAGCAGGCAGCATGTGCCCACCAAGGTGCGCGTGTTTGTCGATTACCTGGCGAAAGTGTTTTCGGCTGAGAAGGCAGACTGGCACTTGTCCTAAAGCGGCGGCGTACAAAAAAGCCGTCAGGCTGAGATCCAGACTGACGGCTCATTTCGTGCGTAGATCGATGTCTTAGACTGGTTCCCAGGTGAACACAGACGCGGTGTTGCCAAGGTCTGTCATGTCGCCCTTCATGGCGGGGAAGCCGTGAGAGAGAAGGGTCTCTGGCGTCCAGCCTTCCAGGCGGGTGATGCCGCGCACGGGGCGTGGCTGGCTGAACAGGAAGACTTCGTTGCCGCGGACGGCAAATATCTGTCCGCTGACATCGCAGTCAGGCGCGGAGAGACCGACGGCTACGTTGGCGACCTGGTCTGCCCGCATGGCATTTTTCATGCGATCAACCCGCTGTGCAGAAGCCTCGTCTTTGACTGGGATAGTGGCGATCATGCGCGTCCAGGCAAACGGCGCGATGACATTGGAGCGAACGTTCTTCAGCGCCCCTTCCATGGCAATGATGCGCGAGAGGCCGACAATGCCCATCTTGGCGGCGGCATAGTTCGCCTGGCCAATATTGCCGATCAGGCCTGAGGTTGAGGTGAAGAGGGTGAAGTTGCCTTCTTCCTGATTGCGGAAGTGGACGATGGCCGCCCGGGTCATGTTGTAAGACCCTTTCAGGTGGACTTCCAAAACCTGATCCCAGTCTTCGTCAGACATTTTGTGGAACATGCCATCGCGCAGAATGCCTGCGGGGCTGATGATGGTGTGCAGGCCACCAAACTCGTCCATGGCCTGTTGGATCATGTGCTCCGCGCCGGTCTTGATGGAGACGCTGTCTGAGTTGGAAACCGCTTCGCCACCGGCATCCTTGATCTCTTTGACAACTTCTTGCGCGGGGTTTGCACTGCCTTCATCACCACCAGCAACGCCGCCGCCCAGATCGTTGACCACGACTTTGGCCCCCTGGCGTGCTGCGATGAGGGCGCATTCCCGACCAATTCCTCGGCCAGCGCCGGTAACCAGAACAACTTTTCCGTCAAGCAATCCCATACCCTGTGTTCCTTGTTTTCTGTCTTCCCCCAACCGGGGCGCAACATTATTCAGCGCCTTGAAGTAGATGGAGGGGCGCTTTGGTTGGCTCAGAAACTAGCCGATGAAGCCACGGTGGGGCCAGCCCTTTCGCTGTGATGTTCTGTTCGTGTGCCCCGTGACGTAAGGGTACCGGCCCTTGTTGATAGGTTTTCATGGACGCCAGAGAGCAAGCCTGCTACGTGAGCGGGAGTGTCTGTACTGTCATTTGGGCACCTTGAGGAACGGACGATGGCTTTTAGCGCCACATTGCGACGACGAAACAGCACCCGAGGCACCTGTTGCCTCGAGTTCGGGCTGCGCGCACTTACGTTCCTGTAAACGGTCAAGGAACGGTGCCGGGTGATCGCTTCCCGCTTTGTCGTTCTAGTCTGCCGTTTCGAAAGATACTTCCATGTTGTTTGATATTGTCGCCGAAGCCCCCGAGCACGGTCCCCAAATTGACGCCCTTCATGACCTGAGTTTTGGTCCGGGGCGTTATGTGAAGACCGCTTACCGGCTGCGAGAGGGTGTGACTGCGATCCCCGAGCTTAGCTTCGTTGTGTTTGCCGGGGAGGGCGATCTGCGCCGCATGGTCGGGAGTATTCGTTACTCTCCAATTCTGATCGGTGGGAAGAAGGGCCTTCTTCTCGGCCCGCTGGCGATGGACCCGACGGTGCGTGGACAGGGTGGCGGCCAGAAACTCATGCAAGTGAGCCTCGACGTTGCACGTCATCTGAAGCACGATCTTGTTATTCTGGTGGGGGACCTTCCTTACTACGCCAAGGCGGGCTTCAAGCAGGTGCCGCCTGGAAGGCTAACCCTGCCGGGGCCGGTGGATAAAACCCGGCTGCTCTATTGCGAGCTTTCTCCCGGCGCGTTTGACGCGGTTGAAGGCAGTGTCGAGAAGGCCTGAGTTTGGCTGCTGAGGTCTAGCGAGCTTCGCGGCGCCATCCGAGCAATAGCAGACCGATCATCAGGGGAAGGGCGATGAACGGGGAGAAGAGCGGGACTTGAGACACTGCCTTCAGGATGTATCTGCCATTCTGACGCAGACCTGCCCAATTTGTTCCTGCCGCATCTCGCCCCGGGCGGACCCCTCGGAGAGAGGGGACGTCGCCCATCTGGTCCAGCCAAAACACGCCGCCGCCGGTTTCCTCGGCCAATGGAGCAAGCCTTTGTGAGGTAGCGCTCACATCTTTGAATTCGCGTGGGTTTGCAGGGCCGATGGCTGTGATGGCACGCAGGTCTCCATCGCTTACCTGGTAGAGGCCCAATTCAGGGGCTTCCAAGTGGCCAATGAAACGGCCAGGAGCGGTTTCAGCAAGAGTAATTTTTTCCTGGCCACCAGATGGCAGCGTCACGGTGATGGGGTTGGCTGTCTCAGCCATTGTGTGGCGCTCAACCGTCAAGGTTCCATCCTCCCCGCTGGCCAACAGCCGTTCTTCTTCGAGATCGGGTTCTTTCATCAACCAATGCGCAAGCCGCCGCAAAAGCTCTGCCTGCGGGCCACCTCCGTCAAATCCCCGGGTCCAGAGCCAGGCATGATCTGACAGTAACTGGGCAACACGCCCGTTCCCCACTCTGTCGAGCACCATAAGGGGGCGGTTGTCCGGGCCGTTCATGACGGTACTCCCCGACGTTGCGGTTGTTTCGATCAAACGAAACCATCGACCCCAATTGGGCGGTGTGGTTTCACCGCCAGGCAATCCGGCGGTGACAGGGTGGCGTCTGCCCTCATCGGTCACATTTGGCCGAAAACCCTGTTCAATGATTTTCCCCGTCGGTTGTGCGGGAAGGATGCCAGCCAATGGTGTTCGGTAGATTGAAAATGGTGAGGCAAAGGCTGGCCCGGCAGCTGCGAGTACAGCTCCGCCTTCCTCCACATACCGCGCGACATTGCTGAGATATATGATGGGAAGAACACCGCGACGGCGGTACCTGTCGAAAATCACCAGGTCGAACTCGTTGAGTTTTGCCGAAAATAGTTCGCGGGTAGGGAAGGCGATCAAGGACAGTTCCGAGATCGGCGTGCCGTCCTGTTTTTCAGGGGGCCGCAAAATGGTGAAGTGCACAAGGTCGACAGAAGGGTCGGCTTTCAGCAGATTGCGCCAGGTGCGCTCGCCTGCATGAGGTTCCCCAGATACCAGCAAGACCCGCAACCGATCCCGTATGCCCGTTATGATCAGCATTGCCCGATTGTTTTGGTCGGTCAGTTCGTTCGGCTGGGCTTTGGCAATGAGTTCAACAACATTTTCACCCCCATGGGGCAGGGACAGGGTGACGGTTGTGATCTCACCAGGATGGACGGACAGTTGGCGCAGAAATTTTCCGTCATGTTCGATGCGTACCGAAATTGGTTCGGAGGATCCCGTTTTGTCTTCGACGCGAAAACGAATGATAATGGTTTCATTGACGATGCCGAAGCGGGGAGCTTCTTCAACGATGAGTTTGCGATCCGGTGCATTTGGGTCACCGATCAGCAGGGCGTGAAGAGGTGCATCGATGGCCAGGGCGGCAAG
The DNA here is from genome assembly GCA_964518885.1 of uncultured Parvibaculum sp. Classification (GTDB taxonomy): domain Bacteria; phylum Pseudomonadota; class Alphaproteobacteria; order Parvibaculales; family Parvibaculaceae; genus Mf105b01. The sequence goes on from CAZFHW010000005.1 coordinate 41,348, forward strand.
GCTTTCAGGGGCGTCGTGAACCTGACCGTCACTGAGCAGCATGATGCCAGCAAGACGGTCGCGGGGGATATCCGCAATTGCCTGATCGAGTACTCTAAAAAGGGCGGTGCCGCCGTTTCTTGCTGGTTCGCCGCTTTCGACTATTCGGACTTCGAGGGCGGGCAGAAGGGACAGTTCTTGTTTCAGTGTTTCAAGTGCCTGATCCCGAGCGGCAGCTCGGTCTCTCAGATCCATGCTGGCACTGTGGTCGACAACTAAGACTGCAATGTCAGTGATCGGTTCACGTTCTTCTTCTCGTAAGGTTGGGTTGAGCAGAAGCGCGAGCAGTGTTGCAAGGGCGGCCGCCCGGTAGAGGGTACCGGGTGCGCGTACCCAGGCAGCAAAGAACATGGCTGCTACTGCAGCAACAGTAAAAAAAAGGAGCCAGGCTGGTGATATCAAAGGATCAGTGATGAGGCTCCAGGTCATTTTACTGCCCCAACCGTTCGAGGAGAGCGGGCAAGTGGACCTGGTCTGCTTTGTAGTTGCCGGTGAGGGCATACATGACAAGGTTTACACCGACCCGCGCCGCCATTTCCCGTTGACGCTCCCCACCGGGGACCACGGCGAAGAGCGGGCGCCCGGAAGAGTTCTGCGCCCAAGCGCCGACATAGTCATTCGAGCCGATCAATATCGCGGACACCCCGTCATTGCTGTTGGGTGTTGATCTGTCGCTGGGCTCGGTTCGCTCCACCCAAAGAAGGCCGCCGTCCCAGCGCCCCGGAAAATCGGTGAGAAGGTAGAAGGCTCTGGTGAGCACATGCGTATCGGGTACAGGCTCTAGGGGAGGAATGTCGAGCTGTGCGAGCAGGGTGCGAAGTGCTTGGCCAGCTTGCGTGGTGAGGCCTTGGATTGCGCGGCCCTGGTCGCGTGTGTCGAAGAGGATGGTGCCGCCCTGTTTCATGTAGGCATCGACCCGCGCCAAGGCAGCACTGGACAGTTCAGCCTGCGCAGGGCTGACAGGCCAATAGAGAAGCGGGAAAAAGGTTAGCTCATCATATTCAACGTTCACGCCGATGGGATCACCGGGTTCCAGCGCGGTCCGCCGCCGTAATGTTTCACTGAGGCCTGCCAGTCCGGCGCGGCTCAGTTCGTCGACTTCCAGGTCTCCGGTCAGGACATAGGCAAGGTGTGTTTCCAGAACGGCAGCAAGGGCTGCCGCATCGTCTGATTTTATCTCCTCAGCCAAAACAGCGTCGGGCTGGGCGATCACCATGAAAAACGCCAAGGCGGTGAGAGGCACCGCGTGGCTCATTTGCGCTCTGGTGAGGCGGCCGCTCAGGAAAAGGGCAGCGACACCATCTGCGAGGAGCAGTAGCAAAGCGGCGATAAGGAAGGGCGCTTTGAGGGTGTATTCGCTGCCTTGTGCATAGACGCGTCTGGAGGCCAATCCGGTGAGGGGGGGCAAGGGTGTAAGTGTGGTGGTGGATGAGGTGACGTTGAGCGCACGCGCCGCCCCCGCATCGCCATAGAGGCCAGGTGGATGCAGCGCACTCGGATCGGCGTCAGCTATTTCTACGCGGCTGATGGGGGTCGCCCACGGTGTCGGAGGACCAAGGCGGCCATACGCGTCCAACATTTGTCTGGGAGCAAGAGCCGCTCCAGCGCCAACGATATTCCCGGATAATGCACTTCCCTGTGACAGGTCGATCAGGCGGCGCAACATGTCCACATATAGGCCGGACAGGGCGAGATTTGACCAGTCGGTGTTGGCGGTCACATGGATCAGGACCATCCAGCCTTCTCCATCCGACCTTGCTGTGACAAGCGGTGTGCCATCCTCGAGCCGTGCCCAGGTGTTCGCGGAAAGGGTCCCACTGGGGTCTGCAAGGACCTGTCGGGTGACCGTGACATCGTCTGGAATTGCGATGCCGGCAAAGGGGCTTTCAGGTTCGAAGGGAGCCAGATGTTGGGGTTCGGACCAGGATAGGGCGCCTCCCAATTCCCGCCCGCCGGACCGCAGCGGGACAGGGATAAGCGGGTCTGCCTGGGCGGCAAGACGGGGGCCTGCAAAGCGCACAAGAACGCCGCCGTCCTTTATCCACCTGCTCACCAACTCGACGTCAGTGTCTGACAGTCGGCCGAGGTCAGCCAGTAGCAAAACGGAAAGCGCGTTGGAAAGGAGGTTGGCAATGGGGCTTTCATCGTCTTGCAGCGTGTGTGGTTTGCGCACGTCAACGAATGGCTCCAGGGCGCGCTCCAGATAGTAGAGGTCGGACAGCAGGGGTTGATCGATATTCTCCGCCGATACCATGCCGAGCGTCCGTCGGCGCCAGCGCTCATCAAGCAGAATAGTGCTCCCGGCGGTTGGCTGACGATCAAGGCTGATGCGCGCAATTTCATTCCGCAGCTCAAGGGGGAGGGGCAGTGTTGTTTCGGTGCGGAGCGTTCCAGGCTCGAACGCAAAATTCACCCGCCCCAGCGGTCGCCCATCGGTGGCAAATGCAGCCAAGCTGCCTTGATCGACAGCACTGGTGCTTGCGCGGAGTACGGGAACGACAATGTCTCCTGTCCCGATGGTCGGAGGCAGCAGGGCAAATGTCCGGTGTCCGTCAGCGGGTTCGACCAGGTCTATTTCGATGTTCTGAGACGTGAGACTTTCGATGAGGGATTCAGTCATCCCATAGTCAAGCCCGTCCGAAACCCAGATAATCTGGGTCGGTTTTTCATCAAGTGCTTCGATCTGCAGCATGACCTCAGCCCGGTCGGGCGATAGGGGTTGAGGGGAGAGTGTTGCCAAATGGCTTAGCGTTTTGTCCGAGGCTTCAAAGCGGAGGCTTGTGGGGGTGGGTTTGGGGGCCGTTGCCAGAATGGCGACGCGGCGGTTGGCCTGTGCCGCCTGGTCGATCAGGCTTTTGGCCAGGCTCACCCGGTGCGACCAGTCGGGGGCAGCTGCCCACCCATTATCGATCAGGATGAGAAGGGGACCGCCACCGGCAAGGCGTTCAGCCGGGCGCCATAGGGGGTTGGCCATGGCCAGGACCACAAGGGCCGCAATGGAGAGACGCAGTAGTAATAACCACCAGGGTGTGTGGGCCGGCGTTTCTGTTTCAGGTTTGAGCTCAAGTAGCAGTCTGATCGCGGGAAAGCGGACGCGTTTGGGCGCAGGCGGTGTGACCCGCAGCAGCCACCAGATGATAGGCAGAGAAAGCAGGCCAAGCAGCGCCCAGGGGGCAGCGAAAGCTAACGGTCCGAGCGACATCATGGCCGGACCTCGCTGCTTAATCTGCTCGACCCACGAAGGGAAGGTGTGGAGATTACGCTGTAAAGCGCCAGAAGTGCGCTGGTCGCCGGATGGTCTGTGCGATGGGTCGCAAAACTCCAACCAACGCTGCGGGTCATTTCGAGAAGGCGGTCTTGATGTGCTCTGAGGCGGTCTTTGTAGGCTGATCGTAAGCTTTCCGCCCGGCCAACAAGGAACTTCAAGTCTTCTTCCACGCCTTGGAACTCGGTGCGCCCCTGAAAGGGCAGGTCGGCTTCTGCCGGGTCAAGCACCTGCAACAGATGGCCTTGGGTGCCGCTCTGCGCCAGCGCTCTCAGACGTTTAATGAGGTCGTCACTGGGCTCAAGAAAGTCGCCAATGAGAACGAGTGATGCGTACCGGGGAAGGTCTTGCAGTGGTGGCAGGCCGGAGTGGACGTGAGCGGGGTCCTGCGCCCCAAACCATCTCTCTGACAGGTGATGCAAGCCGGTCCGACCGCTTGTCGGCGGGTCGCCGCTGCCTAGGGTTGCGATGCGTTCCCCCCCTCTGGTGAGGAGGCTGGCCAGAGCGAGGCCCAGCACCAGACCTCGATCCAGTTTGCGGCACGAGGCGAAAGGGGAGCAATAATCCATGGACGCAGATCTGTCGCACCAGAGCCAGACACTCTGGGCCGCGTCCCATTCGTTTTCGCGCACGAAGAGATGTTGCGACCGGGCTGACTGTCGCCAGTCCACCGAGCTTGCTGTATCGCCAATATTGTACCGGCGGAATTGCCAGAAGCTTTCGCCGGGGCCGACGCGACGGCGACCATGGATGCCTTGTTGGACCGTGTTTGCAACCCGCTCTGCCTCCGCCATTAATGGCGGAAGGGTTGCGGCCAATTCCTGCGCGCGCGCAAGGGTTGTGCTTTGTGATCTGTGTGAAACGTCCGTCGCCATTTGAAGATCAACCAAGTCGTTGGGTCAGACGATCAATGACACCCACAATCGTCACGCCCTCCGCACGGGCTGCAAAATTGAGCGCCATGCGATGCCGGAGAATGGGTTCTGCCAGGGCGATCACATCTTCGGTTGAGGGTGAAAAACGTCCGTCCATGAGCGCCCGGACGCGTACGGCCAACATCAGCGCCTGACTGGCGCGGGGCCCCGGCCCCCAGGTGACATGGTCGGCTACTTCTTGAACTTTGCTCTCATGGGGGCGGGCGCTGCGGACCAGCTCCAAAATCGTGTCGACCACCTGTTCCCCAACGGGGACACGTCTGACGAGGCGCTGGATGGACTTCAGTTCGTCTCCTGTCAGGACCTGTTTGGCAACGCCTTCATGAGTACCGGTAGTGGCAAGCAACATGCGGCGTTCTGCTTCCAGATCTGGATAGCGGACATCAATCTCCATGAGAAAGCGGTCGAGTTGCGCCTCGGGCAGGGGGTAAGTGCCTTCCTGCTCCAGGGGGTTCTGGGTGGCCAGCACATGAAAAGGCCGGGGCAATTCGTGTCGCTGTCCGGCAATCGTTACGTGGTGCTCCTGCATAGCCTGCAGCAGCGCCGACTGGGTGCGCGGGCTCGCGCGGTTGATTTCGTCCGCCATGAGCAGTTGGCAGAAGACCGGACCGGGGATAAAGCGGAAGCTGCGTTTGCCTCCTTCCCCTTCTTCCAGCACTTCTGACCCGAGAATGTCTGCCGGCATCAGGTCGGGGGTGAACTGGACGCGCTTGTCGTCGAGACCGAGGACGATACCCATGGTGTGAACGAGTAGCGTCTTGGCGAGGCCCGGGACACCGACCAACAGGGCATGTCCCCCCGCCAAAACAGTGATGAGGGTTTGATCGACAACAGCTTCCTGGCCGAAAATAACTTCGCCAATGGCCGCTTTGGCCTCGGCGATTTTTTTCCCGACGGCCTCAATTTCCTGAACGATATCGCCATCTTCCGGGCTGTCGGGCATGTCGCTGACTGTCTGCATAGTCCTACATATGGTTGGCGCGGGGTGTGAGAGCAATTGCAGAATGCTCTCTCTGGCGCGATGGGTTGCTGGGGCGCGATGGTTTGCTGGTTATATTATCGTTCTGTGTAGCTTAACCGGACTTGTGTCTCATGTGTGACTGCCAATATGGCTCCATTATGACCTTTATTCTGCTGTCCATTATGCCCCGGGAGGGCGATGGCGCATAATACCTGCCAATAACAAGATTGTGAGACGGTAGATTTTTGATGGTGAAGAGCAAAAAAGACCAAGCGGCCCGCGCTCCGACAGAGCTGTTGAAGGGGTTGGGGGAGGCATCTGCCGCAGGGGCAAAGGCGCGGGGACTGCCGCCGGTTCATCTGTGGAACCCTCCGTTTTGTGGCGATCTGGATATGCGCATCAAAAGGGATGGCAGTTGGCACTATCTTAACTCTCCCATTGGCAGGCAGCGTCTGGTGCGGCTCTTTTCGACGGTTCTGCGGCGCGATGATGATGATCGGTACTATCTGGTCACACCGGTCGAGAAGATTGGCATCACCGTTGATGACGTGCCTTTTTTAGCGATCGCCATGGGTGTGGTTGGCGAGGGGTGTGATCAGGTATTGAGTTTTGACACCAGCGTAGGGGATGCGGTCACCGTGGATGCCGAGCATCCGTTGCGGTTTGAGGTGGATGCGGACACCGGCGAACCTGCCCCTTATGTTTTGGTGCGGGCGCGGCTGGAAGCCCTTATCAACCGGGCTGTGTTTTACGACCTTGTGGCGCTCGGCGTGGAGGAAAAAGTGGGTGATGATCTGTGGTTCGGGGTCTGGAGTTCAGGCACATTCTACCCCTTTATGCGTGCCGCCGAGATGGCAGGTTGATGTTTATGAAAGACTACCGGGCTTTGATATCGTCGCGTATTGACGTGGAAGCTCCCACGCCGGCGCGCATTCTTGAACCTGTTCTCGAAGGGGTGCGGGGCGACGCTGATCTCAATCCAGACGACTGGGTTGATCCGGGCGACCGCCCTGACCTGCGTCTTGCAGCGGTTCTTGTGCCTATCATTGTGCACGAAAGCGGACCGACTGTCTTGTTGACACGGCGGGCGGATCATTTGAATTCCCATTCCGGTCAGGTCGCTTTTCCAGGCGGTAAGGTGGAGCCGGGGGAGACGCCTGTTGAGGCCGCGTTACGCGAGGCGGAAGAAGAAGTGGGGCTGGACCGGGGCTTCGTTGACGTGGCCGGGTTTATCGACCCCTATGAAACCGGGACGGGGTTTCGCATTTTGCCGGTGATTGCGTTTGTCCGTCCAGGGTTTAACCTCACGGCTGACCCCGGCGAGGTCGCCGAGATATTTGAGGTGCCGCTTTCTTTCCTTCTCAACAAGGACAATCATGAGCGGCATTCTGTATTTTGGCGTGGTAAAAGACGGGCCTATTATGCAATGCCCTACCAGGGTCACTATATCTGGGGGGCGACGGCTGGCATGATCCGCAATCTTCACGACAGAGTGTGTGGGGATGATGTGCGCGATGACAGGAAACGAGACACATGACGCGCTTTGTTATCAATTTTCTATTTTTTCTTCTACCCTTTTTGACCTACTGGATATTCGTTGTGGTGACGCGGCGGATGGACCATCAACCGGACCGGGAGTGGGGCGACGCCCCTTTTGGGTGGCTGGTTGTTGCAGGTCTCGCGCTGGGGGTTGGGAGCATGGTGGTGCTTGGCTATTATACAGGCGCTGACCAGTACACGACTTATGACCCCGCCCGTCTGATCGATGGTGAGATTATGCCAGGCAAAATGCGCGACTGAAACTGACAGTAATTTCAAGGTATGCGGGATAGTTTTTATGACTGACGACAATCGGGGCGAGCTTGGCGCACATGAGTGGCTCAAAAACGAAGCGACGCAAAAAATAATGCGCGCGTTGGGCGGTGCAGACGGTGAAGCGCGTTTCGTTGGGGGCTGCGTGCGCAATGCGTTGTTGATGGAACCCGTGAACGATGTCGATATCGCGACAGTCCATACGCCTGAGGAAGCGACGCGGCGTCTGGAGGCGGCTGGCGTTAAAGTTGTCCCAACAGGCATTGAGCATGGCACCGTGACAGCTGTTGTTGACGGGCGCCATTTCGAGATTACGACGCTGCGTGTTGACGTTACGACAGATGGCAGGCGGGCCGATGTCGCCTTCACGGGCGACTGGCTGGAAGATGCGAAGCGTCGCGACTTCACTGTAAATGCACTCTATGCGGATATTGACGGCACGGTGCACGACCCGCTTGGTGGGCGCGACGACATCAAAGCGCGGCGTGTGCGGTTTATCGGTGACGCAGGCGAGCGCATCCGGGAAGATTATCTGCGCATTCTGCGTTTCTTTCGTTTCCATGCGTATTACGGAACCGGCGAGCCTGATGCTTCCGGCCTGAACGCCTGTGCGGAAGAGAAAGAGGGACTTGCCCAACTTTCCGCAGAGCGTGTGCAGAGTGAGCTTCTGAAACTCCTGGGTGCTGATGGTGCAGGTGCCGCGGTTCGTCAAATGGCTGCGACAGGTATTCTGTCTCTGGTCTTTCCTGAGGCGACCCGCCTGGATCG
>CAZFHW010000006.1:0-47665 GCA_964518885.1 uncultured Parvibaculum sp.
TCGCAGCCGCGCCGTTGGCGACCTACGACTTTCCCACCCATAAGCTGGTCGATGAAGCCTCCGTGCTGGCTTTCGCGGCGGGGCTCGAAAAGGGAGCGGTAAGCGCCTACCTCGGCGCTGTACCAATCCTGGAAGATCGGGAGCTTGCCAAGGTTGCTGCTTCCATCCTCGGCGATGAGGCGATGCACTGGGCCGTCCTGCGCAATGCCTTGGGCCAGGACCCGGTTCCCAGCGCCTTCATGTCCTAATGGTTTGAGACGGTCATGATTATGAGCTGGTGGCAGGCATTGTGGCGGGGCCGTGTTGTGCGGTTCGTCGCCTTTGGATATGCGGTTTTGGGATTTATCCCCTTGTCGACAGCCGGACCTTCGACCCCTGTTGAGGGCGTGGAAATATTCTCGCGCTGTGTGGCCTGCCACTCGCTTACCCGAAACCGGACCGGTCCCAAACTCTGCGGTGTTGTGGGTCGACCCACCGCCAGTATTCCAGGCTTTGCCTACTCCAAAGCTCTACAAGCACTTGAGAGTGAGTGGACAGAGGAGAAACTCAATTGGTTTCTCGAAAGCCCGACACGCAATGTGCGTGGCACGCGGATGGCGTATGCAGGTGTGCGGGACGTGGAGGAGAGGTTGGCGTTGATCTCTTTCCTCCGCGACGCCGCGACGGACTCCGACCTATGTCCTTAAGGGGTTTCCTTCTCCCGCCACAAAAAGAAGCCGATCATAGCGATGGCGATGAGGCTGTAGACGAGCGCGATGTTGGCGATGGCCGCGACGCTGAGGCCCGCATCGATCATCCAGCCAAAGGTCACGGGGGCAAGTGCTGTGGCAAACACCATCAGAGAAACGCTCAGAGAGCGGATGGCTCCCAGATGTTTGGTGCCATACAGTTCCGGCCAGAGAAGGCCGCCCACTGTCATGGCGCCTCCTGTCGAAATGCCCGCCAAGGTGAAATAAATGAAGATGCCGTAATTGGCATCGATGTAGCTGATTGCCAGTAATGAAAAGGCCAGCGGCACCATGTAGAATGCCATAAGGGGCCGAAAGCCAAAACGATCAACAAAAGGTCCCGCCAGCAAAGAGGTGACAATCTTTATCAGTGCGAAGGCAGAAAACCCTGCGGCGACGAGTTCGATCGGCCAGTCTTTCGACTGCGCAAGAAAGCCCTGGTGAATGAAGAAGCCGGTGAGGATAAAAGCTGGGGCCATCATGGCGGGAATGAGAATGTAGAAGCGGGGGTCGCGCAGAACTTCCGCGCGTGTCCAGTCGCGTTTGGTGGTGCGTGGGTGTAGCGTTGAGTGTTCTTTGTCGTCCTGTTGGCTATCTGCTGGTGCCTCATGTTGAGGTTCCCGCCACACCAGCCAAAGGCATAGCGGCAGCACGCCAACCATCAGTATGGCGGCAAAGGCCACCCATGATTGCCGCCAGCCGATGAGGACAATCAAGGTCACGATCACAGCGGGGAAAAGGGCTTCACCGAGACTGTAACCTGTTGATGCGAGCGTGACGGCTTTGCCGCGGTTGGCGGAGAAGTACCGGCCCATTGCCGTTGAGGAGGTATGCGACATGAGGCCTTGGCCAAAGTGGCGCAGGAAAAAGAGGGCAACCACAAACATCCAGAAATGAGGAACGAGTGCGATGGCCAGCGCCGCGCTCGCCAGGACGGTAATGACGATGGCTGAAAAGGTTCTCAAGCGGACCTGATCGATCACGCGCCCTGTCCACGGCAGTGCCGCCGCGCTCAACAGAGTGACGAAAGAAAAGGCCCCGCCGAAGGCAGAGGCGGTCAGATCAAACGCCTCTCGCAATTGCATCTGGAACAGGCCAACAAAAAAAGACTGTCCAAAACTTGACCCGAAAGTCATGAGCAGACCGAAAAGGAGCAGCTGTTTGTTGACGTGCACAAAACGCAAGTAGCGTGAGATCGGAGCTATCATGGGGCTCTGCTACACGGCGTCTCGCGTGTATGCAAGCGACCTATTGGCGGGTGGATTGGATCAGGCAGGAAGGCTTATGACCCGTTTGCGGGACCGGGAGCATTGATGGTGGCAGCCCGCGCTGTTGAGGGCGTATGCCGACGGTCGCATTTCTTGATGCTTACCCATCACCGCAATGTGATTGGCGGTGTTGTTTGACGTTCCTAAATTGATCGAACAATCATTAGGAGGTCTGAATATGTCTCTGAAAGAGCAACTTGAAGCGATGAGTGCCCAAGCGGTAAAGCGGATCCCGCCAGAAGCTTTGGCGGTGATGATGAAAGCCGCAGAAGATCTGGATGCCCAAGGGGTTGGCGATCATGCATTGGGGCAAGGTGACCGTTTTCCAGATATTGGGCTTTTGGATGCGTCGGGCGCGCCCGCTTCCCTTGCCTCGCTTTTGGTCAAAGGCCCTCTTCTTATCAATTTCTACCGTGGCGGCTGGTGTCCGTACTGCAATCTTGAACTCAAGGCCTATCAGGACCGGCTTGAGGAGGTTCGTGGTTTGGGGGCGGAACTGGTGGCTATTTCGCCGGAAATTCCTGACAAGGCAGCAGCAACATCAGAAAAGAACGCCCTCACCTATCCGGTGCTGACGGATCCGCAAAATAGTTTGGCTGAGGCGCTGGGCATTGTTTTTGAACTCCCGAAAGAGCTTGAGGGTCTGTACGAGCAATTTGGGAATAATCTGCCGGAAGCAAATGGTGAAAAGGGCTGGCGGCTGCCAATTCCGGCCACTTATGTGGTCAGTGTCGATGGTCGGATTGTGTTCGCCCATGTTGCCAGGGATTATCGGACCCGGGCGGAACCGGCGGACGCGTTTGCCGCCTTGAAGGCTCATTGCGCTCTCGCCTGATTAACGGCTGTTTTGAAGTGTTATTTCGAATCCGTTTTGGTTATTTCTGCACGCTGGCCCTCGTGTGTGGGGCTATTTCCACGGGTGACAGCGGGCTTGGCGATGGTAAATATTTGCACCTTCTCGGCGCGCCTTTGGTGTCGGGACATTAACCCTGAGGTCCCTCTCTGAGGTGCCAAAATGACCTATTTGGGCCCCGGTGGTTCGTGCCGATTTTGCTGTGTTAACAATGTGTTAACTATGATTCTCCCAGGTTCGTCTGGGCCAGCTGGGAGAGGCGGGTTTTTGCCGAAATGACCCTCGTGTTGCCTCTACGCCCCAAGTCCGTGTCATAAATGTCATACCTGTCACACAAGAGTGACCGCAGTTGCGACAATTTTACCCAAACATCTTGACTCAACTCCTCTTTCCCGGTGGGCTGTGCGTGAGGGATGCTGACTGGCCAAGGGGGAATGGTTTGCCTATGAGGGGACAACCGACACCTCCCGATCCAGCTGCAATGTGTAAACGCATCGAGGATCGAGGAGGATCTTTTCATGAATAGAAGCAGAGTGCGCTCTGCGCTACTTGGCAGCGCCGTTGGTGTTGCCATGGTGGCGGCATCGGGCACTGCGAACGCGCTGGAATATAATTTCGGCGAGGTTCAAGTGTTTTTTGATACGACAATTTCGGCTGGCGTATCTATGAGGGTTGCTGATACCAACGCTCTGTTCCTGCCAGAAGGCAATGGGGGTCCACTGGACACCCGGACTTTGCTGGGTTCGGCCGCTGGCGGCACCGTGGCAGCTCCGACTGCGGCGGCATTTGCGCCAGGATCACTTTTTGTTCCTGACGACTCGCAAGCAGACAATTTCGGCGGGTCAGTCAACGGCGATGATGGCCGGTTGAACTTTGACAGTGGCGACCTGACATCAGGTGTCGTCAAAATCACCAATGACATTCAGGCAAACTGGTCGAACTATACGTTCTTTGCCCGTGTGAACTCGTTCTATGACGCTGTTCTGGATAGTAGCAGCTCTTATAACCGTTCAGCCATTGGCAACGGTGCCGAGGTTGAAGCGGCTCGCGACATTGATCTGCTCGATTTCTATGTATCCGGCGATTACAATGTTGGTGGCCTGCCACTCAACGTTCGTGTCGGTAAGCAGGTTGTGAACTGGGGGGAAGCGACCTTCATTCTCAATGGCATTAGCTCCTGGAACCCGTTTGACGTGAGTGCGTTCCGGCGTCCTGGTGCTGAAGTCAGAGAAGGTCTGCTGCCGATCTGGGGTGCTTATGCCTCTATGGGTCTGCCATATGACCTGTCTCTGGAACTCTTCTATCAGTTTGAATTCCAGGAAACACGACTTGACCGTGCCGGCACACCGTTTTCGACAACGGATGTTGCAAACCCGGGCAGCCTGTTTGGCGGTAACGTTGGCGGTCTTGCCTTCACAACCGGCTCACAGCGGTCGGGGTCGTTCAAGCGGAATTGTGACGGGACCTCGCTCATTGCGGTTTCTGGTTTTGCGACTGGTTGTGCCCAGGGCGATGGCAGCTTCATTGACTATCGGGACGATATTCCGATCGGCATCAATGAGCAGATTCGTATCGCAAACGGTGACCTTACGATCATCCGCCGTGCTGTAGACCGTGAGGCGAAAGATACCGGCCAGTATGGTGTGGCTCTTCGCTGGTATGCTGAAGAATTGAACTCAACTGAGTTTGGTTTCTACTTCATGAACTACCATTCGCGTCTGCCGCTCGTCAGCCAGCGCACGCTCGCTCCTGTGGTGGGTATCTCTGTGACCAATGCAAGCACGACGGCGCTTACTCGCCAGCTTACGAATGCGGGTTGCTTGAGTCCTGACCTTCTTGGTGGGGCCGGTGTACCGTTTGCGATTACTGCGCCGGGCATTCTTAACACTGCGAATGTGACAGGCCTGTTTGCATCAACGCTTCCTCTTCCCGCTGCTTTTGGGTCGGGCTTTGGTGATCCATCACTTTCGGGTATCACTGCTACGACGGGTACAACGGCTGTTGGCGGCCCGATTTTGGATCCACTGGGCTTGTTGTCAAATGCGGCATTTGATACCGCAATTGATGCGACTGCACTTGGTCTGTCACTCAGTCCTGTGGGTAGCAAGGCTATTACTGTCTCGGGTACAGCAGCAACGCTTGCCAAACTCGCTTCGATCAATTGCGTGCTGGCAGCGGCTCAGTCCAACTTTGTTGGTGCAGGTACTTTTGCGGCGGTTACAGCGGGTTTTGTTGATCCTCTCAATGGAACGCCAGCAGAAATTGCGGCTCGTGCCGCTGCTGTGACGGGGGCCTTGGGTTTCCTGCCGACAGCTGAAGGTGGTTTGAGTGATGCACTGCCGCTGCTGAACACAGGTGCTGAGCTGCTTGCTCTCACTTTCCAGTCTGAGCTCTTCCTTGAGTATCCGGAAGACATTCAGCTCTTTGGTGTTTCATTCAACACCACGGTTGGTGACTGGGGCGTGCAGGGTGAGGTGGCGTATCGTCGCGACCAGCCACTGCAGCTCGATAATGACGCGATCACGATCGCGGCTGCTGCTGCAAGCTGTGCGTTTACAGGGGGCGATGCCATTCTGCTCGGTTTTGAGCCTCTCGTGAACCAGGGTACGAGTTGTCGTGGATCAACGGCTTCAGGCGGCATTGTCGGTCAGGAAATCACGGGCTTTGTTCGTGAGGAACTTGTTACCTTCGATATCGGGACAACGGCGACCTACACCAACTCCAATCCGCTTATTGGCGCTCTGGGAGCTGATATTGGTATCCTGCTCACAGAAGTTGGTGCCATGTATATGCCTGACGCTCCGGATGAAGGAAACTTCTCACAGAGACAGTTGGGCAATGTGTGTACGTCGGGTTCGGATCTGCCACTTGGCGGTCTTCTGGCCCTCGACGCCCGTTCAGGTTGTCGTCCAACGGCCTTCTCCTACGGCTATGTTCTGGTGGGTATCCTCCAGTACAACAATGCCTTTGGGACAGCGATCACACTCAGCCCGTCGATTGCTTGGTCGCATGACGTGAAGGGTAATTCGCCAGCACCAATGTCGAACTACCGTGAAGGTCGCAAGCGTGTGAGCCTCGCACTCAACGGCTCTTATCAGAGCACGTGGCGTGGTGGTATCTCTTATGTCAACAATTTTGGCAACGAGAAGTACACCAACACAGGCGATCAGGACTTTGTCTCAATCAATCTGAGCTACTCGTTCTGAGTTTGATCTGAAGCTTTGGCTTCGAGATACAATAAAAATCAGGAGGCCCGGCGGAAATCCCGCCGGGCCTTTTGCTTTGTCGAGACAATAGACCTGGTGCGCCGCTTTACTCTCTTGCGGTGAGTTTGAGGGAAAAACCGAAAGCCCGTCTTTGCGCTTTGTGACCCCTCCCATTACGAATATTTAATGTCCCCAGACAAAAAAACCTCATGGTTTCAATGCCTTGTCGAACCTTGTTCTCGTTAGATGTACGATTGTTAACAAACAAGCACTGCCGAAACCTTTAGGCTTTTCCCAAGTGGTACACGGTTCCTCAAACTTGGAGGAGCGGCGTTAGGCGATGGCTTCGTGGTCGTTCGAGCGAGGTGCTGCTAAGTGAAACGCGGGGGTGTTTCTTAGGAGGGAACCTATGAAGAATAAATTGACACTAGGTTTGGCATGTTGCCTTACCGCAGGCGCATTCGCGACCAGTGCATTGGCAGGCGTTCCAGCCTCCCAGGCTGCTCGGTTGGGAAATGACCTGACACCAATGGGCTCAGAACGCGCTGGCAGTGGGGATATCCCTGCATGGACCGGTGGTCTGGCGAGTGTTCCGAGCAATGTCTCGTTTTCTGCAGGCATATTGCAGCCGAACCCATTTTCCAGTGATGCGATCAAGTTTACGATCACAAGCGCGAACATGGCTCAGTATGACGATCAGCTGACGCTGGGTTACAAGACACTTCTGTCGACTTACCCATCCTACAAAATGAACGTCTATCAGACACGTCGGACGTGCGCATATCCAGAGGCGGTTTATGCTGCGACCCGCAACAATGCCGAAGTTGGTAGTCTGACCGGCGGTGGCAATGGTATCGGCGGAGCGATTAATGGCTTCCCGTTCCCTATTCCAAACAATGCGCTTGAAATTGTGTGGAACCACACATTGCGGTATCGCGATTTCAAAATCACCCGTCAGACGGCAAACGCGGCTGTTACACGTGGTGGCGATTACACCAACATCATCTCCCAGCAGGATGTGATTTTCCGTTATTCGGACCCACAGTTCAGCTCGGCGGAAGAGCTCGACAATATCTCGATCTACTTCATCGCCAACACTGTGGCACCTGCACGCTCAGCTGGTTCTGTGATCCTCGTGCACGAAACACTTGACCGGTCAATCGACCCTCGCAAAGCTTGGCAGTACAGCCCTGGTACGCGTCGTGTTCGTCGTGCGCCAAACATTGCTTATGACAATCCCGGCACCAACTCAGATGGTTTGAGCACGTCGGATTCGTTTGATGGCTACAATGGCGCGCCAGACCGTTATGACTGGACGGTCATCGGCAAGTCAGCGAAATTTGTTGCTGAAAATTCCTACGATTCAATCAATACGCCTTACGCTGATTTCATTCACCCATTGCACCTTAATCAGGATGTGCTGCGGTATGAATTGCGTCGGGTATGGACGATTGAGGCCAATCTCAAGCCAAATACAAGACATGTCTATGGTCGTCGTGTGATGCACATGAACGAAGATAGCTGGACCCTTATGGCAGCTGAGAACTATGACGGTCGCGGTGAATTATGGCGTGTTCAGGAAGAACACGGAATTCAGCGTTACAATGTTCCGCTTTGTAACAAGGCTGCTGAAATTGTCTACGACATGCAGGCTGGCCGGTATCTTGCTCTGACCATGGAGAATGAAGAAGGTCCGACCAATTATACGGCGGATGAGCTGAGCTCACAGCACTTCACTCCAGCTGCTATTCGTCAGATGGGTACGCGCTAAAACGTAGATGCTTATTTTCGGATAAGCACTAAGTTCCAAATTATGGCCCCCGGGGATGCAAATTCCCGGGGGTTTTTCGTTTCCCTGACGGATCTTGAATTCGTGGCTGGCGCAGGTGGTTGATTGCGGGTCGGACATTGGCGCGGTGCTTGTCATGACCATCAACCCGGCCGCCGCCAAGAATTTATCCGCTTGCTTTTTCTGACAGCCCCTTTTGTTCGAGACCAGGACAAACATTCCTCCGCTGACTGCTTGTCTCTCTGGGGCCGATCCTGGAGAAACCCTATATCCCCTGTTTTGCTGAGATGAAATATCTCCTTGCATGCGTGGGGCGATTGCTCCCGAACAATAACGTTCCCACCGACTGATCAGCCGATTTCTAGTCCGTATCCAGATTTATGCCTTCTCAATCCGTTGCTCGGTATTGTGCCATTCCTGTTTTTCCAAATGACAGAATTGTTCGCAATGGGGTGCGCCGAGGGGGTGTGTCACAATTATGCACTGCTTACATTATTGTTCTCTATAAGGAGCAAATTTTTTGAGAAAAAAGTAACTCAGTTTCAATGTGTTAGTAGGTTTCTTCCTGTCAACGCGTGGCCGCGTTAGACACGCTCCAATGATGCTTCTAGGCTTTATCGACGTAGCGCTGATTTTCTTCATGTGACCGAAGGGGGGCGGGCGATGGCTTCGTGGTCGTCCGAGCGGAGTGCTGCAATTTGACACGCGGGGGGTGTTTCTTAGGAGGGGACTTATGAAGAATAAATTGACACTAGGTTTGGCATGTTGCCTTACCGCGGGAGTTTTTGCGACGGGTGCATTGGCAGGCGTTCCAGCCTCCCAGGTTTCCCGATTGGGAAACGACCTGACACCAATGGGGTCTGAGCGAGCTGGCGATGGGGAGATTCCTGCGTGGACGGGTGGTCTGTCCGACGTGCCAAGCAATGTCGACTATCAAATTGACAAGCAACTGCCGAACCCATTTGCGAGTGACCCGATCAGATATACGGTTACCGGCGCGAACATGGCCCAATATGACGACCATCTTACCGAGGGATACAAAGCGTTATTGGCGCTCTATCCGTCATACAAAATGAACGTCTACCAATCGAGGCGTACATGTGCATATCCCGAAGCAGTTTATGGCGCAACGCGGACGAACGCGGATGTCGGACGACTTGGGAATGGCGGAAATGGTATCACCGGCGCGATCAACGGGTTTCCTTTTCCCATTCCAAACACCGCACTCGAAATTGTATGGAACCATACGCTGCGCTATCGCAGCTATAAGGTTATACGCCAGACCGCAAACGCGGCAGTGACCCGTGGGGGTGACTTTGTTGCGCAAATTTCTCAGCAAGACGCGGTTCTGCGGTGGTCCGATCCGCAGATGACGGAGTCTGCTGATCTTGACAATATCTCGATCTATTTTATTGCCAATACAGTGGCGCCAGCACGCGCTGCGGGCAGCGTGATCTTGGTTCATGAAACACTTGATGCAACAGTGGGTGCCCGTAAGGCCTGGCAGTACAGCCCTGGTACACGTCGTGTGCGCCGCGCGCCAAACATTGCTTACGACAATCCTGGGTTCAACTCAGATGGCCTGAGTACGACGGATTCGTTTGACGGGTACAATGGTACTCCGAACCGGTACGACTGGACTGTCATCGGTAAGTCCGCAAAACTTATTGCGGAGAACACCTACGACTCAACACTCGTAACGTATGACGAATTCATTCAGCCTTTGCACCTTAATCAGGACGTGCTGCGTTATGAGTTGCGCCGTGTTTGGACAATTGAAGCAAATTTGCGCCCGAACACCCGGCATGTCTACGAGCGTCGTGTCATGCACATGAATGAAGATAGCTGGACGCTCATGGCTGCTGAAAATTACGATGGTCGTGGCGAATTGTGGCGCGTACAGGAAGAGCACGGTATGCAGCATTACCATGTTCCGCTGTGCAACAAGGCCGCAGAAATCGTCTATGACTTGCAGGCGGGTCGTTATCTGGCTCTGACCATGATCAACGAAGAACCCACGACCAACTATTTTGCTGATGAACTGGACGATGATCACTACACGCCATCGGCTATTCGTCAGATGGGTACGCGGTAGGCCAATAGCAGCTTGTTTTGGAACAAGTGTTGCTCGTTGTGAGAGCTGGCTCCGGGGAAAAATCCCCGGGGCCTTTTTTGTCTCCGGCGCGAAACTCAGGGGTTAGGGGGGCAAGATAGGCCTATTCGGGGTGCCTGGTACGGGACATCCCGGCCCTCTGTGGATGTGTAGTGCTTTCCAACGTTAACGATAAGGAGGGGCTCCAATACGCCAGCTTGGCGTTCGTGGCGTTAGCATATAGGATGCTCCGGTTGGCTCCCACGGGGCGCCGACCCGCTATCTGCCGGTGTCCGGATTATCTTGATTTTCGGGTAATCTTGGTTGCAAGCTTGGGGAATTTTCCCGATAAAAGAGCGAATACCAAGATCGTCGACGGCTGGATCAACACGCGAACAAGCCTGCCTATTTGTTCGGAGTTGATTGGAATTTTTGAGGAGTTTGAGCGAACTGGCTGGGTTCAATCCAATGCTGGGCGCTTTAGAGGGAACAACGCGAGTATCAGGTCATGACAGTAACTAAACTCACATCGATTGCAGGCCATTATGGTCAGCATGCCGCCCGGTCAATTTCTGCAGCTTTGTTAGCTCTCTCTTTTGCGAGCGCACCGATTGCGATGGCTCAGGCAGAAGAATTTAACGGCAAACCCATCAATTATGCGACGGCGTCAGAGCTTGCATCCAAGAAACTGCTTCTTGATGTAGCCCAGGCTGATGGCCGGATCGTTGCAGTCGGTGAGTTTGGTCACATTGTTTATTCCGATGACGAAGGTAGCACCTGGGTCCAGGCGTCTTCGGTCCCAACACAGGTCACGTTGACATCGGTGAGTTTTCCAACTGCTGAGACTGGCTTTGCGGTGGGACATGATGCTGTCATCATCAAGACCATTGATGGTGGTGATACTTGGACACTTATCTACGAAGATTTTGATGCTGAAACACCGCTGATGTCGGTGTTTTTTGACACCTCATCGCATGGACTGGCGATGGGTGCATTTGGATATCTTTTGGAGACGACCGATGCGGGTGTCACCTGGACACAGCGGCCCGTTGTTGAAGGTGAGGAAGATGACTTCCATCTGAATGATTCATTCCGCTCCGAAAATGGGGCGATCTGGATTGCTGCTGAATTTGGGACGGTTTATCGCTCTGACGACAGCGGCACCACCTTTACGAGACTACAGACACCTTATGAAGGCTCGTTCTGGGGTGGCATAGGGCTCAGCGATGGCGCGGTGCTGATATATGGCATGCGCGGGAATGTCTTTCGGTCCGAAAATAATGGGGCGTCCTGGACCCAAGTTGAAACCGGCACCACCAAGTCTTTTGGCGGGAGCACTGAGCTTGCTGATGGGACTATCGTTCTGGCGGGTCTCAATGGAGCGGTTGCCTATTCAACGGATATGGGCAGGTCATTTCAGACTGTGAGCCGGGCCGACCGGTCTGGTTACAATGCGGTTATTGGCACCAAAGACGACAATATCGTCATCTTTGGCGAGCCGGGGATTGTTGTTATGCCGGATACCGCCGATGCCGCACTTGCAGCTGGCAGTACCTGACCTCTTAGCAGTCGATTTTATGCGAAACGAAAAGGCCCCGAAAACCGGGGCCTTTTTCTTTGCGCGCAGGCGGAGCCAGGCCGCTGGATGCTGGTCTCATCATCCGTGTGCAATCGCGGCCCCTGCCGT
The DNA here is from genome assembly GCA_964518885.1 of uncultured Parvibaculum sp. GTDB lineage: Bacteria > Pseudomonadota > Alphaproteobacteria > Parvibaculales > Parvibaculaceae > Mf105b01. The sequence continues at coordinate 11,624 of CAZFHW010000006.1, forward strand.
TCACGCCACGAAGCCTTAAACTGGGGCTCGTGAGTTTCTTGCAGAGCTGATTGCCGCATCTACCGGAATATACATCCCATCCCTCTTCTCTGGTGTCGGCGGCCTGCCTCCGTTAGGTTCGGTCCCACGCAGTGGCCGACAATAAGGTCACGTCAAAACTACCAGGGATGAGTTGGATGGAGGATCGTTTTGAGACCTTTGGGCCTTTCACGCGTATTGCGCGCGCAGGCCGTGTGGCGCTGGTTGAGTTCGACCGCGGCGATGGGTTGAACGCCTTATCGGTCGCCGCGATGAAGGAACTAACAGCCGTAGCTGACAGTTTTGAAGATGATCTTGAGATTTCCGCAATTGTTCTCACCGGCACCCATAAAGTCTTTTCTGCAGGTGCAGATTTGAAGGACCCGGCGCTTGCTGAACGTCCTTCCGGACTGCTTCATCGACGCCACGCTCTCAAAGTCGGGCCGAACATGTGCGCGGCCTGGGAGCGCTTGGAGCAGGTGACCATTGCCGCCGTGGAAGGGTTCTGCATTGGGGGTGGCACTGCTCTCGTAGCGGCCTGTGATATTCGTGTGGCCAGCCGCGAGGCCTATTTTCGACTGCCCGAAGTTCCTTTGGGCATGAATATGAGCTGGCAGTCGAACCCGCGTCTGGTCAATCTGATGGGGCCTGCCAAGACCAAGCTCTTTACCATCCTGGGTGAGCCCCTTGCTGCCGTGCAAGCGCTGGACTGGGGGCTGATCGAACAGGTGGTTGATGCTGGGACGGTGCGCGCAGAGGCTATTGGCCTGGCAGAGCGCTTTGGCGCCTTGCCGCCTGTCGCGGTGCGCATGTCAAAGCAATCCATTGATGTCGCTGCAAAAGCTTTGAACCACGCCACAACATATATGGATCGCGATCAGTTCGCTCTCGCTGCGACATCGCGCGATCAGAGCGAAGCCATCGCCGCCTTTTTAGAAAAACGAAAACCAACTTTTACAGGAGAATAATATGGGCCGGGTTGACGGTAAGATGGCGTTTATCACGGGTGCGGCGCAGGGCCTTGGTCGGGCGACCGCCCTTATGCTGGCCCGGGAGGGTGCCAAGGTCACGATTACAGACATCAATGTGGCAGGCGCAGAGGAAGTAGCCGCTGAAATCAACGCGCTGTATGATGGGCGTGGATTTTTCGCAGCCTTGGATGTCACCTCTGAGGAGCAGTGGCAGATAACCCTGGAGCAAGCGCATGAGCGCATGGGCGGTCTCAATGTGCTGGTCAACAATGCCGGCATTGGGGGGGGCACATCTGTCGAAGACACTGACTTTGCCACCTGGAAAAGAGTTCAGGAAGTTGATGTCGATAGCGTGTTCCTAGGCTGCAAATACGCCATTCCACTGATGCGCGCTCATGCGCCCGGATCGATCATCAACATCTCATCCATTGCTGGCTTGATTGCAGGTCACAATATGGCGGCTTACAACGCGGCAAAAGCAGCGGTGTGGCTGCTGTCCAAGTCGGTTGCGTTGCATTGTGCAAAACGGCGATATGACATTCGCTCCAACTCGGTTCATCCGACTTTCATTGACACGCCCATTCTTGATGGCATGGTCAGCAATGCGCTCACGCGTGATGAACTGAAGGAGAAGCTTGGACGCCAGGTGCCGTTGGGCCGAGTGGGTGAGGCCGACGATATCGCTTATGCTGTTTTGTATCTGGCGAGCAATGAATCCAAATATGTCACAGGTTCGGAGATCAAAGTGGATGGCGGCATCAGCGCGATGTGAACGGGGTCTAGGCGCATGGCGGGTGTTTCTGCCGAGCCTGGGAGTTGTCTTCGCGGCTCTCGTTGGGACCGCGCTGGCGGACCAAACAACCACGAGTGCGGGTGCTGACGAGGCTGTGGGGACGCAGTACCACGTTAAAGTTGAGGCCCTGCCTGCCCCTTATGCAACGCCGTCGGTCAGCAATCGGGCGATTGTTATTCCCCGGCCCTCCGGGGCCCGGTTGCGTGTGCCTGAAGGTTTTGAGGTATCCCTTTTTGCGGAGGGATTGGAGCATCCCCGTGCGATGGTTGTTGCTGCCGACGGTGCTGTTTTTGTTGCGGAACCCAATGCTGGAAAAATCACCCGTCTGCAAGATGTTGATGGGGATGGACGGGCTGAGAGTGTTGGTACTTTTGCGCGGGACTTTCGTCTGCCATCAGGGCTTGCGATCAACGAGGGTGAGCTTTACGTCGCCGATGAACGAGCGGTCTGGTGGCTGGGGGGAACAGAGGGAAACCAGAGCGCGGAGGCGCGGCGCCCTGTTACCCGCGCTGGCGCACTCGGTGATGCGGGAGGGCATTGGACACGGATGCTTCGGTTTGCCCCTGATGGCCGCAGTTTCTACGTCTCCATAGGCAGTGAGAACAATCTGGGCGAAGAACCTTTGCCGCGGGCGAGTATTCAACGGTTTGATCTGCTTGGTGGTGAGCAACACCTTGTTGCCTCGGGCCTGCGCAATCCGGTGGGCCTTGCGTTCTATCCGGGCAGTGAGAGGCTGTTTGCTGTTGTGAACGAACGCGACGGTATGGGAGAAGGGCTCGTCCCGGATTATTTGACGGAGGTGATCGAGGGCGCTTTCTACGGCTGGCCCTATGCCTATCTGGGATCAAACAGCGATCCGGAATTTGGAGATATCCGGCCGGACCTTGTTGAGGGAACCCAGGCTCCAGATGTTTTGTTTGCCGCTCATTCCGGTGTTCTTGGTCTGGTCTTTTATGATGGAGACCAATTTCCTGAAAGCTACTCTGGCGATGCTTTCGTTGCGCTGCACGGTTCCTGGAATGCTGCGACCCCCACCGGATACAAAGTGGTACGGGTTCAGTTTGCCGATGGTCGCCCGGTTGGCACTTATGAGAGTTTCGTGGTGGGTTTCTGGACTGAAGGAGAAACACCAGCAAGGGTCTGGGGCCGTCCCGCAGGGCTGGTTGTTGCTGCCGATGGCAGTTTGCTGATTTCCGATGATGAAGGCGGTACGATTTGGCGCGTTCGTTGGGTTGGAAATTAGAACAGGGCTTGGGCCTGGGCGCGAACATCCTTGAGTGTGAGCGGTTTCATGTTCTCTGGTGCCTCCAACATATCGCCCAGAACGTTGCCTGTTATGAACACGGCACCGGCATCTTTCAGCGCTTCAGCGATGATGATGTTCGGGACACCCTCAAAGGTCGTGAGAAGCCGTACCGCTTTGGCGGAGGCGATGAATTTACGGGCATCAGAAAGAAGTGACGCCGGATTCAGCCTGGCTGATATCTCATAGGCAATTGATGTTGCCCCCATTGCCGCGCAGTCTGATGCGGGGAAAGCGAGGTTGGGAACTCTGATTGTCAGAGATCGAAAAATGCTACTTAACCCGGCAATGCGCTGGGCCAAGGTTGCAGGCGGGGTGTGATCGGGAATCCCGATAATCTCCACCATCAAAACTTGCTTTAGGGGATCAGGTATCTTTTGGGTAATCGCCGATATTTCTTTGCGGCCGATAGCTGATGAGAGCGTATCAAAGTGGATGTGGGAGAGAAGCAGAGAGGTGAAGTTGTTCTGGTAGAGTTGAGCGGTAACTTCAATCTGGGTTTGCAACATACGAGTATCGAGTTTCAGAAGATCGGCGGGGGTCCCCCCTGACCTCAAAACTTCGTGTCCGACTATGAGCGGGCCGCGGCTGCTCTTGGTGTAGGGGGTGACACCATATCCGATAAGGACTTCCTGGCGCACATTCCAGATCGGGCTATACCCGATTTCGTACTGGGCGCGCTGTTCGGCGTCGGAAGCACGGATTTGATCCAGGGCGATGTCCAGTTTTTTGGTTTCTGTACATTCTTCTTTGTCCGGTTTGGATATTTCTCTCCAAGCCGGGCTTTGTCTTCTATGGCCGTCGAGTTTGGGCAAATCGTCCCCAGTCGCTGGTTCAGATAACGCCTCGCTCAGAATTTTTTTATAGAGCTTTCCATCCTTTGGACGGACATCAAGTAGTGTGGATCTGGCTTCTTCGTTGAGAACGGCTTTGATCTTGTCGGTGATGTGGCTGCTTGTTTTCTGTGCCGCACCTGCATCATCTTCGTCAAAGACGATCAGATAGTTTTCCTGTCCTATGAGGGTTGAAAAATCCCAAGGGCCAAGCTCAGAAGCGAGGATTTTTTCAACGGTCGCATGAAGGGTCGCTTTTTCTCCGTCCCATCGATCACCGAGCTGATTTCTCAGGTTTGAAAATTCCAGAATTTGCATCTGGCCAGGAAATTTGTCGGAGACGGGACTTGTTGTCCCGGCATCGATTGTGACTTCTTCTCTATTGATAGTGGTCATTCCACCCGATCCCTATCTAGACTACTGCTCCCGCTGCCAACCATTGCAGGTGCTATCCAAGACGTAAGGTATATGCGGATGAATAAAATTTGGTTAAGCAAACAGCTGGTTCTATGTAAAAATATCAGTTTCAACCGCAGGTTGCTGGTCTACACGCACCTATTAGGCGTGACTTGGAGCGGCCCCGTCCAAATTTTTGATCCTTATAGAGATGAATGGGTTTCGCTCCGCCATGCTTCCACAAAACGACTATTCTATAAGGGTTTTGTGGCAGGTCTGGTTATTTTTGTGAGTGACTGGTTCGCCGGAGATGGGGCGCCTTGTAGGAGTAAATGTGGAACTCCGTTTCGAACAGAGGGACGATTGTCTGCAGTAAAATATTTTCTGCAGGCAAAAAAGCTGCGGCAACGCACCCCAGCGTCTGCATCACAGGAGTGGTGCATTTATAGTGCAAAATGTTTGGAGGTCACGCTTTCAAAGTGGCCTCGCGGGCCTCTCGCACCGTCTTTAGTACCAGACGGTTCCAAATTTTTTCAGATGATAGGTTTTGGCCATCTGAGCCCTACCTCCATGTATACCAGTTTGGTATCCCACAGGTGAAGCCTAAGCCGCCAATTTGATTGGAAGCCTAGAAACTATCAGAAGGTTAGCTAGAGCTGGTGGAGCCGAGCGGGATCGAACCGCTGACCTCGTCATTGCGAACGACGCGCTCTCCCAACTGAGCTACGGCCCCTGCTCCTATTTCACTCTTAGCCCGCCTGAGGGCGGCCAACAAGGAGATTTTTAGTCCACCCTGAGTACAGCGAGCCGTGTCCCTCGGATGTGTTTCAGAGGGTGTGTTTGGCCTAATTCGTTCAAAAACTTCCAAACTCCCACGCACGCTGGAGAGTAATCGTGCCAGAAAATGAGGCCCCCCTTTGCGGTCATGCGCAGGGCCTTTTCGGTGTCGCTTTTTACATAAGAGTAGGCGTGACTGCCATCAATGAAAATGAGATCGCATTTTCCAGCCCATGGTTCGTCATCGAATTCTTTGCTATCCCCAAATAATTGCTCGATTTTGGATTCGACCGCAGTGCCCGAGTAGTGAAACCGGGTAAAGGTGGACTCCTCCTTGGCGATCTGTGTCCACCGGTCATTATCTGGGTCTTGGGCGTCGGATACATATGTTTCGAGTGTGTCCGGCGTTAGCGTGATCGTTCCGATGTGGGCATCTTCCGGTGCATTTCGTGCCAGCAAATAGGTTGTCCGACCTGTGCATGTGCCAAATTCGAAAATGTGCTGAGAAATTTTGGCCAATGCGGCCAGAATCCACACCTCCTCCGTTGTGGTGGATGCCTGAGAGCCTTGTTCTCCCAGAATAACGGCTTCCGCGCCGTGAGAGGTGCCAGTTTCCAGTTCAACAAAAAGGGGATCCACATCAGCAGGGTTGACCTGCGGAAGAGCTGCATTGTCGAACAATGGCCGACCTTTGCGTCGACGACGCTCCTTCAGCCCGTATTTGAGAGCGGCCACCGCCAACCCAAAAACGATGATTAGTAACCCCAGAAGTAGAATTTCAAGATTGGTCAAGTTATTGCGCCCCTACACATTCTCGTGGTCGTTTTTCCCCGTATCAATGCCATCACACTGGAACAAAAGCGAGCTCTCAGGCAAGCTTGGATATCTGGCCTGGATGGTTTTTCAAGAGGGTGCGCGAGGGGATGAAATCGTGTTAAAAAGCCCCACCTGATTAGATGCCAAAAAACAACCAGCGGCGGAACCCATGCAGTCTTTTCTTATCCTGCTTTCTCAAGTGATCGATCTATACATATGGATCGTCATCGCAAATGCCATTTTGAGCTGGCTTATTGCCTTTAATGTGGTGAACACACAAAATCGTTTTGTGTATGCGGTTGCAGACGTTTTATACAAGGTGACAGAGCCCGCGATGCGCCCTATTCGGCGGATTATGCCCAATCTTGGTGGCATTGATCTGTCCCCCATCGTGCTGATCCTGGGGCTTATCTTTCTTCAGAACCTGGTTTTTGAACTCTTCGGCGTGGTGCGGGGCGGCTACTGAGCGCCTTTCCTGTTCGGCTGGGTCGGGAGGGTGCGTTGGTTCGGCTCCGGGTTGTCCCCAACGCCTCCAGTGACCGAATAGAGGGAATTGTTCAGCTCGGTGACGGGAGTTCAGTGCTCAAGCTGCGGGTGCATGCGGTTCCAGACAAGGGCAAGGCGAATGCCGCCGTCGTGAAATTGCTCGCAAAAAGCTGGGGTGTGCCGCGATCGAGCCTTACGGTGGTTGCTGGCGAGAAAGACAGAACAAAAACCCTCCTTCTGGCGGGTGACCCACAGGAGCGACTGGCATTGCTAACGGGCTGGTTTGGACAATTGTAACCCTATGAGTTTGTGAGGAATGAGAAGCGACATGGTGGACGCGACGCGAATTGAGGGTAAGTTGTACTCCTCTCAACTGAGAGAGATTGTGAAGACCCACGTGGCGCGGTTGAAGCGCGACCATGGGATCACGCCGGGTCTTGCCGTGGTGTTGGTGGGGAGCGATCCAGCCAGTGAGGTTTATGTTCGCAACAAGGGTATTGCGACCCGCGAGGCGGGCATGAATTCATTTGAGTTTCGGATGCCTGAGACGGCGAGCGAGGAAGAGGTGCTTGCGAAAGTACGCGAGCTGAATGCGGATGACGCGGTGCACGGTGTTCTTGTGCAATTCCCCGTGCCGGATCAGATTTCACAACAACACGTGATCGATACGATTGATCCTGCCAAGGATGTGGACGGGTTGCACCCGCTCAATGCGGGGCGGCTTTCGTCAGGTCTGCCGGGCCTCGTTTCGTGCACGCCGCTTGGCTGCCTTATTATGGCGCGGGCGTCCGTTAAGGGCGGACTGTCTGGGAAACATGCGGTTGTGGTTGGACGTTCCAATCTGGTCGGCAAGCCAGTGGCGCAACTTCTTCTCAACGAAAACTGTACGGTTACGATCGCGCATTCTCGTACACGCAATCTGCCAGAGATTGTGGGTCAGGCGGATGTGCTGATCGCTGCTGTTGGTCGGCCGAAAATGATTGAGGGCAGCTGGATCAAACCGGGGGCTGTCGTCATTGATGTGGGCATCAACCGGGTGCCCGCACCAGAACGGGGTGAGGGCAAAATGCGGCTTGTGGGCGATGTGGATTATGAGGGTGCCCTCTCCAGGGCGTCGGCGATCTCACCGGTGCCTGGGGGTGTTGGCCTGATGACCGTTGCCTGCTTGATCCGCAATACGGTTGTTGCGGCGTGTATGCAAAACGGGCTTGCGGTGCCCGATGATCTTTAAGGAGCACAAGAATGGAAACCAGAAAACTTGGGGGTCTCTGGCCGGTTAGTGTGTTGACGCTTGGTGGTGGCGGGCTGGCTCAGATTTGGGGTGAGACGTCGCGCGACGAGGCGGTGGCGACTGTTCGAGATGCGGTTGATGCCGGTATTACGCTTTTTGATGCGGCACCGATGTATGGACGCGGCGAAGCTGAGATGGTGTTTGGCGCGGCGTTTGAGGGAGCGCCTCCGGCCGATGCCAAGTTTACCACCAAATGTTTTCTGGGTTCTCCCCCAGCGGACGAAGTGTACGCGCGGCTGGAGAAGTCGCTCTTGCGCTCTCTTGAGACCTTGAAAATTGAGCAGGTCGACTTATTTTTTCTGCACTCCAACATCTGTCCCGACGACTACACGTACCCGCAAGATGGCGCGATGCAGCATCGCTTTGCCACCAGCTGGTCTCTCTATCAGGAGCATGTTGTTCCCGCGTTTGAGAAGCTGAAGGAAAAGGGGTTGATTGCCGATTGGGGCATCACAGGCACAGGCCTGCCTAAAAGCATCATGGATGCGTTCCGCGAAGACACCAAACCGGCAGCGGCCCAAATCGTTACAAACCTTTTGGATAGTGCGGGAAACATGCAGCGTTATGACGAGCCGCCGGAGCCTCGCAATATCATTCGCACGGCAGCCAATAATGGTGTGGGTGTCTTGGGTATTCGCGCGGTGCAAGCAGGTGCGCTCACCGGCGCACTCGACCGGAAGGCTGATCCGGAAGAACAGGCCGACTTTGAAAAAGCGGCGCCGTTTCGGGCGCTGGCGGCGGAGCTTGGGCAGGACCCTGCTGTCCTGGCACATCGGTATGCGCTCGCCATGCCGGGCGTTGATACGGTGATCCTTGGCGTAAAAAACCGGAGTGAACTTAAAGATCTGATTGAGGGTGTGAACGAAGGTGCACTTGAGGGAGAGACCATCAAAAAGATTGATGCTCTCAAGCTGAACTTTCAGATGCCCCGTATGCCGATTGATTGATTGAGAGATGATGAGGAGGGGGCAATGGTGAGGCGTTTTCGTGGCCTTCTAGTGATCTGTATTGCGGCACTTTCTTATGTGCTTGCATCCGACCCTGTGGCGGCTGAGAGCCAAGAAGGGGGTATGGTTGAGTGGTCGCGCGAAGACATGGCGCGCGCTCTCTCCCAGTATCTGCCTCGCCGGATGGCCGAAGAAGACGTGCCCGGACTTTCCATCGCGGTGGTCGTAGAGGGGCACATTGTTTTCGAACAGGGGTATGGGACCAGCGATTTCTCCGGGCGTTCTCCTGTTACAGCAAACACACTTTTTGAGGCAGCCTCGCTTGGGAAGCCTGTGGCGGCCATGGGCGCGCTGGCTTTGGTTGACGAAGGCAAGCTCTCTCTTGATGGGCCACTCGGGGATCAGCTTGAGCAGCCGTGGCTGGGAGATGATGACGATCATAACCTGATTACTCTTCGCCATGTTCTGACGCATACGTCAGGACTGTCCAACCTTGTCTGGTGCTGTAGTGATGAAAGCTGGTCGACGCCGGGTGCTGAGTTTTCCTATTCGGGTGTGGGTTACATGTATATGGGGCATGTCATGGCGCGCGTTGCTGACATGCCTTTCGACAAGTTTATGCAAACCCGTGTGCTGGGACCTCTCGGCATGGAGTCCACTGCTTATGGTCTTGCGGACCCTTTGGTTGGGACCGTTGCGCGGGGGTTCGCGCCCTACTACCACGCGCTCCTGGCGTTCCTCATTCCGCTCGCACTCTTCCTTTGTCTGTTCGTGGGCGTTACGGCGCTTATCGTACGGTTTGGGCTCAACCGGCTGAAACTCAACCTGATCGATATTGTTCCCGCTTTGGTTCTATCCCTAGTTGGAACATTGGGGCTTATGGGAATGATCGTTGGCACCTGGTTGTTGCTTTTCATCCTGGCTTATGTCGCCGCTTTTGGTGCGATCCTATTTGTTGGCACGCTTTTCGTTTTGCTGGCTTTTGCTTTTCTAGGGCTTCTAGGACCCGCGGATGGCACCTTGGCGCGTGGTCAGCGCCGCACCGATCCGGTGATGACGTCTGTTGCTTTCGGACTTGTTCTGGTACTGAGCGTTTTCTTTGTTGCTGGACGAAATGTGCCAGTGCCAACAATGGCCGGCGACACCGTCAATCCAGCCTTTTCTCTGCGGGCCAGCGCGCATGACATGGGGCGGTTTGTGGAGGGGTTGCTGGCGGACGAGGTTCTCAGCGCCGAGATGCGCCGTCATATGTTGACAGACAGCGTTCCCATTGAGGGAGCGATTGGCTGGGGTCTGGGTCTTGGTGTGCGCGATGGGGCCACAGGCCGGACCGGCTGGCAATGGGGGTCCAATCCGGGTTTTCAATCGATTATGGTGGTGAACATGGATCGGCGGACAGGTGTTGTTGTTCTGACCAATTCAGCCAAAGCGGGGTCGCTGGTGCAAGAGATTGCCGGGCATGTGATGGGCGAGGAACCGGGCTGGCAGGTCCCTTGAGCGCATAAGAATGTACCGCGCAGATGGAGTAAGCCGATGGACGGGTTTGATAAGATATACAAACGCGCGTGTAAACGACATGGCGGGAAAGCTGCGGTTGCATCACAAGTGATGAAGCCCAAGTCCAAAGCGGCGCTCAAGAAAATTCCTGACGACCGGTGGCTGGCGGCGATGACCAAGTCGGTTTTCCAGGCTGGCTTTGTTTGGAAAATCATTGAAGCCAAGTGGCCAGGCTTTGAAGAAGCCTTTGACCAGTTTGATCCGCACAAAGTTGCTTTCTATTCAGATGATGATCTTGGCCGGCTGGTTTCAGACACACGGATTGTGCGCAACGGGGCGAAGATCAAGGCGACGGTTGAGAATGCGCGGTTGATCACCGCGTTGGCGCGGGAACATGGGAGTGCAGGTGCTTTTTTTGCGGGGTCCAAGCCGGATGATTTTATTGGTTTGTTGGAGACGCTGAAAAAGGGGGGCAGTCGTCTTTCGGGTGCCTCGGCGCAATATTTCCTACGATTTTCCGGCGTGGACGCTTGGATCATGTCGCCCTCGGTGGTCGCGGCTCTGGTGAATGCTGGCGTTGTAGATAAGGCACCGACATCCAAGAAAGCGTTGGTCGCTGTGCAAGGAGCGTTCAGCGAATGGCGGTCGGAAAGCGGCCTCTCCATCACGGAGATTAGTCGTGTGCTGGCGCTTTCTGCTGACCCGCTCTGAAGTGATTTCTTATGGTCCGGGTTTTGCGGTCACCCTCTTGAAGGTGACCGCTTAAAGGTGGGCGCTTACGCGTCTTGCTATTTGGCTGCCTCGATGCCTTTGCGGATCAGGTCCATGGCTTCTTCGGCGGATCCCCAGCGATCGATCTTCACCCATTTGCCTTCTTCCAGATCTTTGTAGTGATCAAAGAAGTGAGCGATGCGATCAAGCAGGATTTTTGGCATGTCGCGGTAAGACGAAATGTCCTTGTAGTAGGGATTAAGCGCATCCACCGGGACGGCGAGAATTTTCTCGTCCATGCCCGCCTCATCTTCCATGAGCAAAACGCCAATCGGGCGGGAGCGCAGCACGGAGCCTGGCACGACGGGAATGCGGCTTACTACCAATACATCCACTGGGTCTCCATCATCTGAGAGCGTGTGGGGGATGAACCCGTAGTTACACGGATACGTCATGGCGGTGTGCATGAAGCGATCAACGAAGAGCGTGCCAGACTCCTTGTCGAGTTCATATTTTACTGGCTCTCCCCCTTGGGGTACCTCGATGATAACGTTGAGGTCGTAGGGGGGATTTACGCCAATAGGGATTTTATCGATACGCATTACTTATTCCGATTGTTGCGGGCTTGGAGGAGACGCAGGCGAAGGGCGTTGAGCTTGATAAAGCCAGCGGCGTCCTTCTGATCGTAGGCGCCTGCGTCATCTTCAAAGGTGACGTGCGCTTCAGAGTAGAGAGAGTAAGCTGAAGAGCGGGCGATCACGGTGGCCGACCCTTTGTAGAGTTTAAGGGTGACAGAGCCTGTGACGCACTCTTGGCTTGTGTCGATGAGAGCCTGAAGCATTTCGCGCTCAGGGCTCCACCAGAAGCCGTTGTAAATGATCTCGGCGTAACGCGGCATCAGCTCATCTTTCAGGTGAGCTGCGCCACGGTCGAGCGTTAGTGTTTCGATGCCCCGGTGGGCGGCAAGCAGGATGGTGCCGCCAGGGGTTTCGTAAACGCCGCGGGACTTCATGCCGACGAAGCGGTTTTCCACAAGGTCGAGGCGGCCGATGCCGTTGGCGCCACCCAGTTCATTCAGTTTGGCGAGAAGCGTGGCGGGGCTCATGGCCACGCCGTCTATGGACACCGCGTCGCCTTTTTCAAAGCCAATTTCGATATTTGTAGGTGTGTCGGGGGCTTCTTCCGGAGACACCGAGCGCTGGTAAACATATTCGGGCGCTTCGATGGCGGGGTCTTCCAGCACTTTGCCTTCTGCGGAAATATGCAGAAGATTTGCATCCACCGAGAAAGGAGCCTCGCCGCGCTTGTCTTTGGCGATGGGGATCTGATGTTTTTCGGCGAACTCAATGAGCTTGGTGCGCGACGTTAGGTCCCACTCGCGCCAGGGGGCGATCACTTTGATATCGGAATTGAGGGCGTAATAGCCCAGTTCAAAACGGATCTGGTCGTTGCCCTTGCCGGTCGAGCCATGGCTGACGGCGTCTGCACCTGTTTCTGCGGCAATCTCGATCTGACGTTTGGCGATAAGGGGCCTCGCGATGGAGGTACCCAGCAGATAGATGCCTTCATAGACGGCGTTGGCCCGGAACATGGGAAATACATAGTCGGCGACGAATTCTTCGCGCAGGTCTTCTATGTAGATTTCCTTGATGCCGAGCATCTCGGCCTTCTTGCGGACAGGTTTCAGTTCCTCGCCCTGGCCCAGGTCGGCGGTAAAGGTCACCACTTCGCACGCATAAGTTTCCTGCAGCCATTTCAGAATGACTGAAGTGTCGAGGCCGCCGGAATAGGCAAGTACAACTTTCTTAATATCGCTCATGGTGATCCAGCCTTAAAGGTGGTGATTTTCGCGCACTATAGGCAATTCATGGCCGCCCGCAAGCTTGGGGGCCCATTTCGAAAAAAGGGCTGACTTTGGCGGTTATTGGGCCCGCGTCAGCCGCTTTCGCACCCTACGTACGCCCCAGTAAATGCTCCCCATGACAAACGGGGCAATAATCCCGGTGGCCAGCGTGGGGTCGAGCGGACTGCCGATTTTCGCAGCTGCCTTGAGCATGTAATTCACAATGCCCAGCAGATAGTAGGAAATGGCGACGGCGGAGAGGCCTTCCACGGTTTCCTGTAGGCGGAGCTGCATGCGCACCCGGCTCTCCATGGAGGCCAGAAGGGCCTGATTTTGCTCCTGGACGGCAATTTCAACACGGGTGCGCAGCAGGCCGGACGCCCGCGCGATGTGCTGGGAGAGCGTATCAAGGCGCCCGGCGACGGAGGCGCAGGTGCGCATCGCCGGGCCAAGCCGTCGCTCCATGAAGGTCGCCAATTGCTGAATGCCAAAGAGCTTTGTTTCACCCAGTTCGGAAATGCGCTGCTCAACAAGGGCGTGGTACGCCCGCGAGGCTGAGAATCGAAAATCTGTCCGGGCTGTCATTTTTTCAATGCGGGCGGCCAGGGTGGTCAGCTGATGAAGTTGGCGTTGTTCGTCTTCCAGGCCGGAGATGTGGGTGGTTTCGCCCGCGATGGTTGCAAGCTCCTGCTCCATCTCAGAGATTTCAGGCGCAATGGCGCGGGCCAGGGGAAACGCCATCAGGGCCATCATGCGATAGGTCTCGACTTCCAGCAGCCGGTGGACCAACCGTCCCGCGCGGCCCGGCTTCAAGGTTTCGTTGGCAACGAGAATGCGCGAACACCCGTCTGCATCCAGTTGCAGGTCTGTCCAGGCAGCGGCGCCTCCTCCAGCCAGATTGCCGCCAACCAGCGTGTTGGCGCCGAAGATATCAGGCAATAAGTCACTTGCATCGGTGATCGGTCCGGTCCGTACCATCAAATTAATGGCCACCAGCAGCTCCCCGTTTACCTGCTGTCGCCAGCGGTCAGGGACTTGTGACAAGGGGGCGTGGGAGAACCGTTCAGCGGGATCGCTCCCAAGATCGTTCAGGTGCTCAAAAAACGTGTAGGTGGAAAACTCCGTGTGGCGCTCCCATATCAGCTGGGTTCGGCCGAGGTCGAAGGCGAGATGGTTGCCGAAATTTTCCGGGATAGCGGCCCCAAACAGGCTAGCGAGCGATTTCAGCGCGATTTTCTCATCCGCGTGGCCATTCTCGCCGGTCACAAAGGCGAGATGCGAGCACATGAGTGCTCCGGGCACGTCTGCGGGCGGGCGGGAGTGGATTTCGTCATTCAGGGCGCTGCGCTGCGGATGCTGATTGAATTCACGTAAGGGCGGCAAGGGAAAATAGTCCATCTGGTTTCGACCAGACGTTTGATAGAGTTTGTGACGCAGAGGCACAAGAGGCAGTAAAGCTGCAGGAGAAAAACGAATGACGACGGTTGAATTCTGGTTTGAATTTGCGAGCACCTATTCCTATCCGGCTGCCATGCGGGTGGCGAAAGTTGCCAAAGCTGCGGGTGTCGATCTGGTTTGGCGTCCCTTTCTGTTGGGGCCGGTCTTTGCAGGTCAGGGGCTTACGGACTCTCCCTTTAATGTCTTTGAGCAAAAAGGGCGCTACATGTGGCGCGACGTCGCGCGCTTATGCAAGGCCGACGGTTTGTCCTTCAAGAAGCCGTCAACCTTTCCGCAAAATGCTCTGAAAGCAGAGCGGATCGCGCTGATCGGGCTGGATGAGGGGTGGGGTGAGGAATTCGCACGCCGGGTTTATGTCGCCAATTTCGTCGAGGGAGCGCTTATCTCGGAGGATGACGTTCTGGCCCGTCTGCTGGAAGAGGTTGGGCAAGATGTGAGCGCGATTACCGCCCGCGCCTACGCGCAGAGCAACAAGGATCGGCTGAAAGCGCAGACCATGCGTGCGGTGGAACTCGGCATCTTTGGCGCGCCGAGCTTTACCGTTGGCGAGGAACTGTTCTGGGGCAATGACCGGATGGAAGCAGCCTTTTCCTGGGCGCAGCGCAGTTCGTCCTAGGACAGTGAAAGCGTGTCGCCGACAGTGATTTTTCCGGGCTTGCTCACATTGCAATAGGTGGAGAGGTTGTGGTTTGTGTGGGCAACCAGGGCCCGCATGATAGAGGCATCGCGCGGCAATGTTCCTTGCGCGCGGGTTGTCATGATGCAGCGAGGGCATTCCATGACGGCGTCAATTTTGGCCTCTCCCAAAGAGAGTGTTTTCCCGGTCCAGTCAGCTTCTGCTAAGGCCACGGTATTTTCGCGGTCGGCGAGCAAGATGTTGGGACGGAACCGGCGCACGCTGAGGTCTGCGTCTGGCGTGAGTGTTTGCAGGTGGCGCAAAGATGCCTCGGTTAGCATGTCGAGGGGAAAGGCATCGAAATAGGTGCCCAGCGGTGTGGCGAATTCGACTAACTCTGCCATTACATCGGCCGGAAAAGCACCAAAGTCCGGCAGAGCTTCACCCGGCTGCAACGCAAAGACCGCGCGCAATTCAGCTTCCATGTCGTCGGGCCGGTTTTTTGTGCGGTAGTGGTCTTTGTTGTCGGCAGGCTGCAGCGGCCAGAGTGTCACGGCCTGGCCCAGTGCTTCTGATAATTGCGCGTTAATGTCCCCGCCGTCGGAGCGCAGTTTGATGCCGTTGGGTCCGGTGATTTCCACATGGGGCACTGTGCCCGCATTGGTGCCTTCCATATAGCGTGCGGAAAAGTTAAGCAGGGCCCCTATTTTTTTGGCTCCCACAATAGTTTGTGTTTTCTCGTCACGCACCGCCCAGCCCCGGTCGAGGGGCACGCCGCCGCGCGTCAGCACTGTTTCATCCAGCCGCTCGCCCTGCATGGATTTTACAGGATAGCGCCATATTTCTTTGATGAAAAAAGGTGTGCTGGTCATATGTTTCGGCTCCCATGAGGCACTATTTTTTAGAGACGATAGTTTCAAATTTGAATCCATACAATGACAGATGGATTATTCGTCGAAGGACTATCTCTGGCCGACACTGTGATATGCAGGAAACTCTAAAAGGTCTGGGTTCACAAAGAACCAATTTGGATGCTGTAGGGAACCAGTCTTGATCGTGCGAAGATAGGCAACATGTTTGGCTTTGCATCAATCGCCAGGAGCCCGCAATCATGTCGACCCTCATCCTACATTCGCGTGCTCTTAGCCTTTACCTGCGGATTGCAACTCTGGTGTGCGAGGAAAAAGGGGTCAGCTATCAGGTGGAGCCACTCGACGTGCCTGGCGAAGGCTTTCGGCGGTTGCATCCGTTTGAAAAAATGCCGGTTCTTCAACATGGCGACGCCTTCATTTATGAAACGCTGGCGATTGCCGACTATGTTGATCGGGCCTTTGAGGGCCCTCGGCTCAGTCCCTCCGCACCACTCGCTCATGCTGAGATGATGCGTTGGATCAGTCTTACAAATGCATATTTCTTTCCCACCATGTTGGGAGGGATCGTCAAGCCTTTGTTGTTGGCTCCGATGCTTGGGGAGCCGGTAGACAAAAAGCTCGTCGCGGCATCTGTTCCTGCTCTCCATCAGCAGATAACGCTTCTGGAAACACGCTTGAGTGAGCATGCTTATTTGGCCGGTGAGGCGCTTTCTCTTGGGGACCTTTTTGTGTTGCCCAATCTGGCTTATGTGAATTTTACCGAAGAAGGTCAGGCTGCGCTTGAGGGTGCCCCCGGCACCCGAGATTGGTTGGCACGCCTAACTTCGCGTCCAAGTTTTGCTGCGACAGAGCAGAGGCCCTAAAAGAGGGGAGTGTTGGAGCCAGAAAATTTCTAGCTCGACATTTGGCTGGCGCGGATTTTTTCGCTGGCGGATTTGAGCTGGCCGCAGGCGGCCATGATGTCGCGTCCTCGGGGTGTGCGGATCGGGCTTGCATAGCCCGCGCGGTTTATAATCTCGGCGAACTTCTCGATCTGCTCCCAGTCGGAACACTCATAGGGAGCGCCAGGCCAGGCATTGAACGGGATGAGATTGATCTTTGCTGGAATGCCTTTCAACAGGCGCACCAGATCCTTGGCATCTTTGAGACCGTCGTTCACGCCCTTCAACATCACATACTCAAAGGTGATGCGGCGTGCGTTTGAGACGCCGGGGAAATTCCTGCAAGCGTCGAGCAATTCTTCAAGCGGATATTTTTTGTTGATGGGAACCAACAGATCGCGCGTCGAATTGTTGACGGCGTGCAGGGAGATGGCGAGCATGACGCCGATCTCATCTCCAACACGGGCGATCTCTGGGACCACTCCGGACGTGGACAGGGTGATGCGGCGTTTCGAGACAGACAGGCCGTCGCCATCCGAGGCAATGGCCATGGCCTGTTTAACGTTGTCGAAATTGTAAAGCGGTTCGCCCATTCCCATCAGAACGATATTGGTGACAAGGCGGTTTTCTCGCGGTGCGGGCCGCGATTTGGACGCCGAGGGACCAAGTGGCCATTCACCCAGCGTGTCCCGGGCGATCAGGATTTGGGCAACGATCTCGCCAGCGGTGAGATTGTGCACCAGCTTCTGCGTGCCGGTGTGACAGAACGTGCAATTGAGGGTGCAGCCAACTTGCGAAGAAATGCACAAGGTGCCGCGGTTTGCTTCAGGAATGTAGACAGCTTCGACCTCAAGCGAGGGCGCACGCGGGTTGGTAGATGGCAAACGGATCAGCCATTTCCGGGTGCCGTCGCTGGAAATCTGTTCGGTTACAATTTCCGGGCGTTCGAGCGAGAAGCGTTTGGCGAAATCTGCCCGGCAATCCTTGGCAAGGGTTGTGACGTCGTCAAAGGAGGTATGCCCGCGGTGGTATATGGCGTTCCAGATCTGGCCGACCCGCATGCGGACCTGTTTCTCCGCAACACCAGCATCGCGCAGTGCTGCGGCCAGTTCCTCCCGGCTCAACCCGATCAGCGACAAGCGCGTGTCTGCGGGCGAGGGAGAAACTGCCTCAGGGGTGCGTGTCGCAGGGTGATCTGTCCGGTCAAGGACGGTTGCCATGATGGCTCCTCAGGTCGGCTTGTGGTGTGGTTTGTCGTGCGTCATAGCATGAGGAAGCTGGGCTGCACCATCTTCTGTGCCAGATAGTGTCAAAACCCCCGAAAACTGCCAAATAGACCACAGGCCCCAGGTTACCCCGAGGCCTGAAACTGCTCAAAGACGGCGCCTAAGTGTTTATTGGCAGGTTTCGTCAATTTTGGTCAGGGCGGCGCTGACGCCGGACAGCGAATAGCTGTCCGTTGTCAAAGTGCCTCGTTCTGACGTTCCTTTGACAGTCATGGTGCTGCCCCGGCGCATGGCTCTGGCCATCCGGTCTTCGTCGCTGGCGTCTTGCAACCAAGCCCAATATCGGTTCTCACCGCCCTCGGTGACGCCGGAAAACATCTGGAACTTGTCAGAGCCGATCTGAACGAAAGGGCGGGACCGTTCTGAGTAGGGGTACCCGGCCCGCATTGAAATTTCGTTTCGTACATTCTGACCGGGACGATGTGTGACCATCAAAAAGACGTCTCCCCGGTTTGCACCGCGCGGCCGCATCGCTTTGGGCTCCGTCATGACATAACAAATCCGGCTGCTGCCAGAGCCATAGGAATAAGCTGCCCAATCCTTGTACTTGCCCAGCAAAGTGGGCTCTTCGGCCTGTGCTGATGACAGCCCAAGAAAGGCTATTGCCAGAGTGGATAGAACCAGTGTTGTAAATTTGGAAACGCGCATCATCTTCTCATCTGCCTTGCCAAAGACCCCCTAGCCAGAATGACTTCGCTAACCATAACGGGACAGGAGGTGCTTTGCCAGTCGCTTTGGCAATTGTCTTGTTGTTTAGATCAACGGGGTTCGTGGTCCGAAGGTTTGGGGGTGGGCGATTTTTGCTCATCGGCGGCCATATGGATGACACGCTGTGGAAATGGGATTTTGATCCCGGTCTCCCGGAACAGTCGATCAATCTCAAAGCGTAGTGCCGATGATGTTGTGATTCTCGATGACACATCATTTGTGAAGCAGCGCAGTTGGAAATCGAGACTTGAGTCACCAAAATCTCGAAAGAGAACATCGGAGGGGGGCCAACTCACAACTTTGTCCACATTCTCCGCTGCCTTGAGCAGCGTGGTCCGCACGAGCTCGGTATCGGATCCGTAGGCCACGCCGACATTGATCTCGATCCGCGCCTTATTGTCAGAGTGGGTCCAGTTGATCACAGAGGTTGAGACGAGTTCAGAGTTGGGGATCATCACTTCGGCGCGTTGAAAAGTTTCGACTTCGGTGCGGCGCACATTGATGTGGGTGACGTGGCCCAGCGTGTCGCCGATTTCGATCAGGTCTCCTACCTTGATGGGGCGTTCGAAAAGAAGAATCAGGCCGGAGATAAAGTTGTTAGCGATGTTTTGCAGGCCAAAGCCGATCCCAACAGAGAGCGCCCCTGCGATGATGAGGAGATTCTGAAATTCAACACCAAGGACTGCCGCCGTCAGGATGATGGCGGTGACGATCCCGGTATACCCAAATATGGTGGCAATCGAATATTGTGCGCCTGCGTCGAGCCGGGTTTGCGGCAGCACGGTGTCTCCGAGGAGCCGCTTGCCCATTCCAAAAATGAGAAGTGTCGCGATGAAGACAAAGATAGCCTCGACAATGTCCGCAATTGAAATGGTCACGCCACCGACATTGATGCCGGTCAGAAGATTGTAAATAAGCGTCCATATCTCATTGAGGGGCAGCCCCCAGGATGCGCCGATCAGAGCGGCGCCAAAAATGTAAATCGTGACTTGGAGCAGACCCACCAGCCAGAATGTCACCGTGGCGCTGCCTGCTTCTGACAGGTTGAGCCAGTCCGCCGTGGCTTTGCGGTGCATCAGGATGTCGATCCACTCAGCGAATAGGGCGCGCACCAAAAAGAGAGCCCCGACAACGAGGGCGCTGGCGATGAGGCTGCCGATCAAATAGACGGAGAGGGCAGTGTATCCAACCCACGCGGTGAGAGCGCCCGCGATGGCGATCAACCCGATGGTGCCCCGCAACCCCCGCCAGGCAATCTGACGTTTGTGGGCGTTTGGTTCGGCTTTGACGGACCTGGTACTCGGCGCAGCGGTATCTTCGGCCTGTGCGCTGGGCCGCCAATCGGGGTCGGGGCGCCACAGGGCAGGGCGGAGCAAATCAAGAATGAGAAGTGCTTCCAGGGTCGCAAAGAGAGCGTTGTAAACGGTCAGGAATGATGCGTCTGCTCCGGCGGCGGTAAAGCCGATAAAAGTGTCGATCCCAAAAAGCAGCCCCAAAGCCCCGATCCGGCTGGTCAGGCGACGGGCATATTTTGGTTTGATCGGGGCCACACGCCAGTTTGGCAGGGCGGGGGAAAGTGCTGCACGGGGCAAGGCGATGGTTGCAATAATGATCAGCGTTGCTGCCACCAGCCCGTTGATAAGGTTCAGAAATGCTCCTGGCTCCAGATCAAAAGCGCGGTTGGCACCAACCCACAGCACGGCAGCAAAAATGGCGGGCAACAACCCATTGGCCAGAGCCCCGGTGCTGGCTCCCAGTAGTCGACGGGTATAACTGGGCTCGGCAATGGTTTCGTCGCGCCCAAACCATCGGACCAGAGCGATGCGGGAGACCAGAGCCACCACAAGCAGGAAGAGTACAGAAAGCAGTACTGCAGGCCCCAATACTTTTTCCCGGTCTTCTTGTTCTGCTTTCCGCCACCAGTCGCGAGGGGCTTGGGCGAGGTGTTGCAGATAGCGTCCCGCCTCCCCTGGGCTTGCGAGAATGGTTGGTAGGGCGAGAGGGCTCGGGCTTCGGGTCAGCAGGATGCGGACCGCCTGTCCCTGCTCGATCGCATTCAGACTTGCCGTGATCGCGTCCACGCGGCGAACAATCAGTTGAGCCTGTGCAGCGCGGCCCCGAAAGTCGGCGGCTTCGACCTCAAGATTTTGTCTTTTGGTAGCAACGTCGCCGGCTTCTTCCTGTTCTCCCTCTGTTGGCCTGGGACCTAAGGCTTCCAGAAGGTCCTGAGTGTCCAGTGCGAAGCCGTCCGCCTTTGCCCGCGCTTCATTGGCATTCTGCCGGATTTCCAAAAGATCGGCGCGAAACTCTGTCGCATGATCAGCGACATAATCTGGCTCATCCAGCCGTGCCTCTATCGTATTCAGTGTTCGGGTCCAGGCGTTGAAGGATCGATTGAACTTCCACGCGGGTTCCGCTGTTACCGCATAGGCAGCTGGCGCTACAAATAGTGTTGTGGCGAGCAGCGCCCAGAGGATCGCAAAACGCCAGGTGATTGAAACGCGGTTGCGAGTGTTCATTTTGGTCCGGTCGTTGCTGGTCGGGGTTTGGTGGATCGCAGAAACCGGCCGCCATGTTGGTGGGGTTTCTTTTCTTCCTTTGGGGCACCTGGCATCAATGCCCGGTCCCTGAAATTTCCCAAAGACTTCACTCGATCATACATGACAATGGCACCGGCTATCTGCACATTGAGGCAAAAACTGGTGGGGATTTTGATGATGTGATCGCAACGCTTGATCATGGACCCCGACAGGCTTCCGCGCTCCGGGCCCAATACGTAAGCAGCGTTCAGTGGATGCCGGAAACTGGGAAGTTCGATGGCATCTTCCGTCAGTTCGATGCCCACAAGTTGACAGCCCTTCGGGAAGGCCATGTCACCGACACTTTCCCATTCGTAGTAAGGCAAATGATTGGGTGTTTTTGAGGTGTCGGACTTTGCAGACCGGACCGAATAAAACGCGTTCACCGTGAAGACAAAACTCGCGCCAAAGGCATGAGCAGACCGGATGATGTTGCCCATGTTCATGGGCTTGGAAATTTCTTCCGCCCCGATACCGAAATAGCCGCGCACAGGTCTTTCCCCATGATCGTTGAAACACTCTTGGAATTTGCCTTCAAGGCTTAATCAAAGGTTGCAGTGTGCGCAAGCGGTGGGTTCTAAGCAGTTTGCGGAGGCTCTCCGTCCCCGAAAGCCTCCGCGTCCCCTTCTTTGAGCGCTGGACGGCAAGGAGCCGGTCCGACGCTCGCGCTAACAGGTTGGCGCGGGCGGGTGCTGATCGCCCTGATGCGCCTGATCTTGTGTCCGAGGCTTTGCGAAGATTGTGCCATCGATTTTGGCTCAAATACTGGAATTTGGAGCCATTTCGATACATTTACAGGGGCCTATGGGTGATCTCTACGGGCAAGTCGGGTGGGGTGATCTATTTTGGGACGGTCGCTTGCACTGACCTGGGCGGTACGAGGTTCTCTTGGTGAGACGCAAAATTCCGAGGCGATCTGCATGACCGCGCGCGTTCGAGACCGATAACCACGAGATGGCGGCCCCGGCAATCGTAGAAAAACGTTTGCCCGATTTCGCTGGTCGTTGAGGTAAGGTAGAACTAACGCAAATCACAACGAACAGGGAGCGACGGTCAGATGAAAGCCGTACTTTGCAAGGAATATGGACCACCAGAAAGCCTGGTAATTGAAGATCTGCCAACGCCGGAGCCGGGCGAAGGGCAGGTTCGCATTGAAGTGCATGCCGCTTCTGTCAATTTTCCCGATGTGCTGATTATTGAGAACAAGTACCAGTTCAAGCCACCGCTTCCATTCAGTCCCGGCGGTGAAGTGGCCGGTCGTGTTGCCAAGGTCGGCCCTGGTGTAAAAGGTCTGAAAGTAGGCGACCGGGTTATCGGCTCATGTGGCTGGGGCGGGTTTGTTGAGGAAATTGTCGTCGACGCCGCACGGTGTACACCGATCCTTGATGAAATGGATTACGACACGGCGTCTGCGTTTCTCATGACCTACGGCACGTCTCATTACGCTCTGCGTCATCGGGCTGCTATTAAACCCGGTGAAACTCTATTGGTGCTGGGTGCTGCGGGGGGTGTTGGTCTGGCAGCGGTTGAGCTTGGCAAAGCCATGGGTGCTCGCGTGATTGCGGCTGCCTCAACCCAAGAGAAGCTTGATGTGTGTCGCGAGCATGGGGCCGATGAAACACTGCTGTATCAGTCTGGTGAAATGAACCGGGATGAGCAGAAAGCTTTCTCCAGTCAGATCAAGGAACTGACCGGGGGCCAGGGTGCTGACGTTGTTTACGATCCGGTGGGAGGTTCGTACTCCGAACCAGCTCTCCGTGCGACCGCGTGGGAAGGCCGTTTTCTTGTGATCGGCTTTGCTGCGGGTCCAATCCCTAAAATCCCTCTCAATCTGGCGCTGTTGAAAAACTGTCAGATTGTGGGTGTTTTCTGGGGGGCCTATACGGGGCGTGATCCTGAGGGGCACCAGAAAAACCTGGACGAACTCATGAGTATGTTCAAAGAGGGTAAAATCAAACCCCATATTTCAGCGACTTATCCGCTGGAACGCGCAGTGGATGCGCTCAATGATATGGGGGCACGCCGGGTGAAGGGCAAAGTTGTTCTGACGGTTGCGCGCTAACTTCCGTTGATGACAGACCAAACAAATAAAAGGCGGACGTGATGCGGGGGACATTTGTCAGTCTTGGCATTGCTGTCGCCTTTGTCATTGCCATCTCGTTCGCCTTTTTGGTGTACGTCCTGCTGACATCCAGCGGACCGGACTATTGGGCGGGGGAGATTGCTGAGTTTGAGCGGCTGGATATTTCCAACCCGCCGCCCAAGGGCGGCATTGTCTTTGTTGGTGCGCGCGACGTGCGTCAGTGGGCGACCCTGAGCGAAGATATGGCTCCGCTGGCGGTTCTCAACCGTGGTTTTGGCGGCGCCTATCTTGAGCACCTGACCTATTTTACGGCGCGTATCATTAAGCCCTATGAACCCCGTGGCATTGTTGTGGTGGCGGGAGACGAGGATCTGGCTGATGTGCGCGGGAAAACTCCTGAAGACGTGCTTGAGAGTTTCAGGATTTTTATGTCAGCGTTGCGTGCCCACGGGGTGACCGCGCCGGTTATTTTTGTCTCCATCCGCCCTTCGCCGATGCGGGAGGCCAGATGGTTCGGGGCCAAAAGAGCGAATGGCCTTATTGAAGAATTTGCAATGACGCGGGACGATGTCATCTATCTTGATGTCGCTTCTTTGATGTTCACTTCTGAAGACGACATGCGACCTGAGCTTTTCCGCTGGGATGGGCTCTCGCTTTCGGTTGAGGGGTATCGTCTTCTCACATCCCGTTTGCGCCCGCTGCTTCTTCGACGTTTTCAACCTGAGGAAATCCAATGAGCCGATTTAAAAGTATTGTTCCGCCTTCCATGACTGTGAACTACAATATGTTTCATTTCTCCCCTGCTGTGGTTAGCGATAATCGTGTGTATGCTTCGGGCCAGCTGGGTATTGGACCAGATGGCAAGGTGACCGACGATCTGGAAAAGCAGTTTACGCATGCCTTTGAACATGTGGGGCTTGTGCTGGAAGCGGCAGGCGCGACTTTTGCCGATGTTGTTGAGATCACGAGTTTCCACATTGGTCTTCAAAGCCATATTCAGCAATTCATCTCGGTAAAAGATCGCTTTGTGTTGGAGCCGTATCCCGCCTGGACGGCCATCGGAACCACAGAGCTTGCGGTGCCCGGTGCGGTCGTTGAGATAAAAGTTATCGCGCATATCTAAGAACAAGAGACCTGAGGGAGGTGCTTCATGAGCGGAGCCAGAATTAGTATCGACACGCCTGCGGGCAAAGTTGAAGGCGTGTGTGACGAGAAATTCGCGCGCGTCACAGAGGCATTTGTTGAGAACTTTGCTGCCCGCGATGAAGTGGGTGCCAACGTGACCATCACCCTTGAGGGTGAAACGGTTGTTGACTTGTGGGGCGGCAAAAAGTCTCGTGACGGCGACGCGTGGACAGAAGATACGGTTTCCATCGTGTTTTCGTGCACCAAGGGTGCCACGGCGCTGTGCGCTCACATGTTGGTCGATCAGGGCAAGCTCGACCTAAATGCCAAGGTCGCAGATTACTGGCCTGAATATGCCTGTAACGGCAAAGAAGAGACCACGGTCGCGATGATGCTCGACCACTCGGCGGGTGTGCCTCATGTGCGTCCTAAGGTAAAAGACGGCGGCTACAATGATTATGAATACATGGTCGGGCTTGTCGAAAAGGAAGAAGCCTTTTGGGTTCCCGGCACACGCAATGGGTATCACGGGGTAACGTTTGCCTGGACAGTTGGGGAACTGGTTCACCGGGCGTCGGGAAGGCGGCTCGGCGAATTCTTCGCAGACGAAGTGGCTGGCCCTCTCGGCTTTGATTTCTGGATCGGAACGCCGGAGGCGGTGGAGCCGCGCATTGCGGATATGATCCCCACTCTGCCGGATGCGGACGCGCCGATGACGCGGTTTACCCAGGCGGTTATGACTGATCCAACTTCGCCTGCACATCTGTTTTTGTTGAATGGCGGCGGGTTTAATTTCAATTCGCGCGAAGCCCATGCAGCAGAGATCGGCTCTGCCAATGGCATCACCAATGGACGCGGTCTGGCTGCCATGTATGCGCCTCTGGCGAACGGTGGGTCCCTCAACGGCGTGACCCTTGTCGGGGCTGACACACTTGCGCGTATGGGGCGTGTGGCGATGGCGACCCATGATGATGCCACGCTTCTTGTGCCGTCACGTTTTGCTCTTGGCTTCATGAAGTCGATGGACAACCGGGCGTGCGGTGTTCCAGACGCGTCCGCCATCTTGTCGGATCAAGCTTTTGGCCATGTGGGCATGGGCGGATCAATTGGCTTTGCGGACCCAAGCACAGCCATGTCATTTGGTTACAACATGAACCGGATGGGTGTTGGCATTCTTCTGAATGATCGTGGCCAGTCGCTGATTGATGCTGCGTATCTTTCTCTTGGGCACAGCTCCAATGCGAGTGGATGCTGGACGGTTTGATTTGCGCTCGTTTATGAAGGTTAGTTTGTGACAGGCAGTGCTAAAAACGGTGTTCAAGCGCACAAGGCGCGTTTCTTGGCGCTGCCGCCCAATGTGCAGGGAGCCCTGTGGCTATTAGGCTCTGCGGTCCTGTTCACAACCATGCAGGCAATGGCAAAATATCTGGGGCAGCGGTTGGACCCGTTCCAGGTGGCCCTTGCGCGCGCTTTTATCGGTCTTGTTGTCATTGTCCCCTTTTTGTTGCGGGCGGGTTTTGGTGAGGGGGGGGTCACCACCAAAGTGTTGCCCCTTCAACTCTTGCGTGGCGTTGTGGGGACGCTTGCGATGTTTTGTGGATTCTATGCCGTGGCATACCTGCCGCTGGCAGATGCTCTGTCCTTGAATTTTGCGCGCGGACTTTTTCTGGTGCCACTGGCCATTCTCATATTGAAAGAAACAGTGGGGGTTCGCCGAATTGTGGCGATGTCGGTGGGGTTCTTAGGTGTTGTCATTATGCTCCGGCCCACAGGGGATATTGATCCCGTAGCGTTTGTCGCACTGGTTGGTGCGGCGCTGGTGGCATTTGCAACTGTGCTTGTGAAGATCGTTTCGCGCTACGACAGTCCGGTGACGCTGATGTTTTACACCTGTGTGGTGGGGACACTCGTGTCGATTGTCCCGGCGGTAATCAACTGGGTTCCACCAACGCTAAATGAGTACATGCTGCTGGCATTGATGGGGGCGATAGGGGCGACGGCGCATAATTGTTTTATTCGCGGGTATGCAGTGGGGGAGACGACGGCAATTGCGCCGTTTGAATATTCCTCCCTGATTTTTGCCGCCCTGGTGGGATTTTTCGTTTTCTCTGACTTGCCGGATGCTTACACAATTCTAGGGGCGGGGGTCATTGTGGGTGCGTCGCTCTACATTGTGCGCCGCGAAGCCCGCGTGGCACGCGCAGAACGGCAAAAAGAGACTGGCGGCTAATCTTCGCCTGTTTCCGGATCAGGCTCGGGCAGGCCCAAAGCTTGGCGCGCTGCTTTCCCATGCTGTGGTTTGATGTGGGCCTGCACGATGCTAAGCGCGGCCAGCAGCACTGTCGCATCGTCGGTGAACCCGATCACGGCCAGAAAATCCGGCACCAAATCAGCGGGCATTATGAAATAGGCAAGGGCTGCCAACAATGTTGCGCGGACCCGCATGGGGGTCCTGCGGTCTGTTGCACAGAAGTAGGCACTGGCTGCTTCTTCGGCAAAGGGAATGCGGGCGCCGACCCTGCGGAGCTTTTTCCAAAAGCTTAGTCTGACCCGTTTTTCATTGCGCTCAATCACGGCAGGAAGCTGGATTTCGCCTGACTGAAAATCAGGAATGGTTGTGCTTTGTCCTAGTCGATTTGCCATAGAGTGCAAGATGGGCAGAAATTATGTTCTATGCAAGGCAAGGCAGCCCCTGCGTCAGACTCCTGGTTGCTCAAGAAACGGCCTCTCAGCTGGGCTGGGGGCTCGCTTTTGGGCGGAAAAATCTGCTACATGGCCCGCAGATTTTGATGTTCAGCGACTTTTAATGTTCAACGCCCGGGCAAACCGGCGCTAAAACAGGGAAACAAACCCATGAAACTGGATTCTAGTATCAGCGCGGTCATTACTGGCGGTGCTTCAGGTCTTGGCGAAGCGACTGCACGTGCCCTTGCGGCAGACGGTGTGAAGGTTGCCCTTTTCGATCTCAATGAAGAAAAAGGTGAAGCCCTTGCCAAAGAACTCGGTGGTGTGTTCTGCAAGGTCGATGTGACAAACGAAGACACTGTTGATGCAGGGTTTGTCAAATCACGTGAGGCCATTGGCCAGGAACGTATTCTGGTGAACTGTGCCGGTACAGGCAACGCGATCAAAACCGCCCGCCGCAACAAGGAAACCGGTGAGATCAGCCACTTTCCTCTCGACGCGTTCAACCTGATCATTCAGATCAATCTTGTTGGCACGTTCCGTTGCATCGCAAAATCAGCCGCTGGCATGATGTCGCTTGATCCGCTGGAAGGTGGCGAACGTGGGGCGATGGTCAACACCGCTTCTGTCGCAGCTGAAGACGGCCAGATCGGTCAGGCTGCTTACTCCGCTTCAAAGGGCGGTGTTGTTGGCATGACCTTGCCAATCGCGCGCGACCTTTCTCGCGAAGGCATTCGTATCAACACGATCCTGCCAGGCATTTTCAATACGCCGCTTCTGGCGGCTGCCCCTGAGCAGGTGAAGCAGGCTTTGGGCATGCAGGTTCCGTTCCCGCCACGTCTTGGTGAGCCTGGCGAATATGCTGCTCTTGCAAAGCTCATGATCACAAACAGCTACTTCAATGGCGAAGATGTGCGTCTTGATGGCGCTATTCGCATGGCGCCTCGCTGATCTGATCGCTGGATGAAAAGAAAGCCCCGCAGCAAAAACTGCGGGGCTTTTTGTTTGTCATTGGTCTCAGACCGTCAGATTGACTTTCAGACCGGTACCAGGCGGCGGGGTTTTTTCAGCCGCTTCCTGGATGGCGGTCGCGAAAGCCTGATCGGCTTCGAAGGTCTTTTTCAGAACAACACTCGAAATGGAGAGTTGCGTCTGTGCCTGATTTATCGTCGTGCCAGCACTTACATTCATATTGCCTTGCCTCGTCTATAGGGGCCCTTTCGGCCAGCGTAGCGATCCAAACCTTTCCAAAACCTTTACGCTGCAATTACTTGGATTTTCCGGCCTTTCCCGCCAGCCTATCCATGGTTTTTGCGAGTTTTACGTCCAGTTCGCTGACGCCGTTCACATCATGGGTGGCCAGCGTTACGTTCACCGTGCGGTAGACATTGAACCATTCGGGGTGATGATCCATCTTTTCTGCGACCAGGGCGATGCGGGTCATCCAGCCAAAGGCTTCGTTGAAATTGCGGAAAACGAAACTCTTTTCGATGGCGTCGCGGCCTCGCACTTTTTTCCAGCCGCTGAGTTCTGTCAACGCCTGCCGGCGCGCCTGATCCGTCAGCTTTTTTGCCATTTCCATCTCTCCTGATTGCTCGCAGTCGGTTAGGCTAGAGGCTCCTCTCATCCTATTGTGATTGGCATCATGATGCGTGTTCTTTTTGTCTGTCTTGGCAATATCTGTCGTTCGCCAACGGCGGAGGCGGTGTTTCGTCAGCGCGCGCGTGAGGCTGGTCTTGAGGTGGAAGTGGATTCCGCGGGAACAGGCGCCTGGCATGTGGGGGCATCCCCTGATGCGCGTGCCAGCGCTGCGGGGCTGGCTCGGGGTTATGATCTGTCCGCTCTGCGCGCAAGGCAGGTTGTGACAGATGACTATGACCGGTTTGATCTGGTACTTGCCATGGACCATGACAATCTCGAAACGCTCAAGTCGCAGGCGCCGGGAAAGACGCACGATCGTATACGTCTCTTCCTGTCATTCGATCCAACGCCTGGCCGGGAGAGCGTTCCAGATCCCTACTATGGCGGCGAGCGAGGTTTTGAAGAGGTGCTGGATCTTATTGAGGCTGCCAGCGATGGTCTCATCGCGCACCTGAAAGCGCGTGGGTAGATCTCAGCGTGTGATCAACTGGGTTGAATGTCGGTGCCTAAAGGGTAAGTGCGCTCGGCAATGTAAGGTCCGCCGCCTCGACCACTGCGGGCGGAAAAAAGCACGAAGCGTGTGGCGGAAAAGGGCAGTTCATGGAACAGGTTGTGCTGTTCAATATACTGCATCACCCCAGCAGCATCCGTCTTGCGACTATTCAGTCGGGCAAGGGTGATGTGAGGGGCGTATTTTCTACTCTCTGGTGCCAGTCCCATTTGTTGCAGCGCGGTTTCCTGCTGTGCCTGTAGGGCGAGGAGTGGGGCGCTGTCCATGATACGGGCCCAGACGGCACGGGGTCTGTTGTTTCCGAACTGACCGAGACCACGCAATTCAACGTCAAAGGGGCTTGCTTGAATGCGCGACAGGATTTCGTCTATTTCACCGGCGGTGTCCTCGGGCACATCGCCGATGAAGCGGAGCGTGATATGGAAATTTTCAGGGTCTATCCACCGGGCGCCTTGCAAGCCTGATTGCAGGCGTTGCAAGCTCCCGGTGGTTGTTGCTGGAATTTCCAGAGCCGTGAACAGGCGGATCATTGTCAGCCCCTAAAGGCAGTCCTAGCCCAAGATCTTAGGGACAAGGGCTGGGTTGCGCGTGATGGATGGCGTCGAGTTCCTTCTCCAGCTCTTCGCTCATGGAGACCTCGGTTGAGGTCACGGCGAGTTTGAGCTGTTCCATGGTTGTGGCACCGATAATGTTCGACGTTACAAAAGGCCTGGTGGTGGCAAACTGATTTGCCATTTGCGATGGGTCCAGGTTCCATTTTTTCGCGATCGTCAAATATTGGTCGATGGTGGCTTCCACGCCTTCGCCCTCATAGCGTTGCAACCGGTCGAAAAGCTGCTTGCGAGAGCCTTTTGGCAGTGCGCCGTTCTGGTATTTGCCGGTCAAGAACCCCTGAGCAAGAGGTGAGTAGGCAAGCAAGCCCACCTGTTCGCGGAAGGCGACTTCGGCGAGACCCACTTCAAATGTGCGGTTCAGCAGATTGTAGGCATTCTGGATTGATGCCACCCGGGGCAGGCCGCTGGCTTCAGCGTGATGGAGGAATTTCATGGTTCCCCAGGCGCTTTCATTCGACAGGCCGATCCAGCGCACTTTCCCGCTTTTCACGATGTCGCTGAGCGCTTCCAGCACATCGCCGATCTGATTGATCTCATCGCCATAGTGAGTGTAGCCGCCACCGGGGGTGCCGCCAAAATTGCCCATGGGGCGGTCGGGCCAATGCAACTGATAGAGGTCGATATAGTCTGTTTGCAGGCGCTTCAGGCTTGCGTTCACGGCTTCGTTCAGTTGTTCTTTTGTTTGTTCGGTGTTGGCGCCGCTCTCGCGCAACCAGGTAAAGGGCGCCCGCCCGGAAGCCTTGGTCGCCAGAATGATCTTGTCGCGATTGCCACGGTCTTTGAACCAGGAGCCGATGATGCGTTCTGTTGAGCCCTGGGTTTCTGGTTTAGGTGGCACGGCATACATTTCTGCCGTGTCGAAAAAATTGATGTCCATTGAAACGGCATAGTCCATCTGTTCATGGCCTTCTGCCTCGGTGTTCTGCTGGCCCCAAGTCATGGTGCCCAGACAAATCTCGCTAACCTCCTGGCCGGTGCGGCCAAGTTCACGACGTTTCATAGTGATCCCCCCAGTATTATATTGGTTTTGTTATTGATAGTTTTGTTGGTGTCAGTTGATAGCAGGCGCTGTTTCTTGTGTCTCGGCTGTCACCCCGGCGATCAACTGTTCGACAGTTGGCAGCATGTTTTCCACGATGACGGCAATCCCCTCTTCTGTGGGGTGCATGCCGTCTGGCAGGTTGAGTGCGGGATTGGCTGCGACACCGTCCAGAAAAAAGGGATAGAGCAGGGCGCCATGTTTCTCCGCAAGGCTGGGGAAAATCGTGTTGAAGTCGGCGGCATAGGCATCGCCCATATTGGGAGGTGCCCGCATGCCGACGATCAAGACATTGATGCCCCGGTCGTTCATGCGCGTCATAATGGTTTCAAGATTGGCGCGGGTGACGTGGGGCTCAATGCCGCGCAAAGCGTCATTTGACCCAAGTTCCAGAATGAGAATGTCAGTTCCCGGAGCAACCGCCCAATCAAGTCGGGCCAGCCCACCCGAACTCGTATCGCCTGAAACACCAGCGTTCATCACGTTTACTTGATATCCCTTGGCGGCCAGGGCATCAGCCAATTGCTCGGGAAAGCCCGCGTTTGGCGGTAGCTTATAGCCCGCCGTCAGGCTGTCTCCGAGGGCAACTATTTCAATAGGGTCTGAATTTGTGGGGTCTGCACGGACGCTGAGCGGCAGGCAGAGCACCAGGCTCAGGAGGCTGATCCAGAAAATCGTGTGGGTTTTGAGGTCAACCGTGCTGTTTATGCGTCTCATACCACTCCATATAGGCTTGTAAGCCCTTGATAAAAGGCCATATCGACATGAACCCTCGCAGTTTATGCTACGGCCCAAGCCGCCTCAATGCATATGCCCACCCAATGCCGAAGGATGTTGCACCAATTGTCTGATCCCATAATTCGACTTAGAGACCTGAAGCTGACCCTGCCCAGTGATGCGGGCGAGGTCAATATCCTTCGGGGCCTTTCTCTGGATATCGCGCGTGGCGAAGCCGTTGGCCTGGTGGGGCCATCAGGATCTGGGAAAAGTACGCTTCTCATGGTGCTGGCCGGCTTGGAAAAACCAACCAGTGGCACGGTGCAAGTGGTGGGTCAGGATATGGCGGCCATGAATGAAGATGCGCTGGCGCTCTTCCGGCGGGACCATGTGGGGATTGTTTTCCAGTCTTTTCACCTGATCCCAACCATGACGGCGCTCGAAAATGTGGCGGTGCCGATGGAACTGGCCGGGCGTGCAGACGCGTTTGAGAGGGCCGAAGAGGAATTGGCACAGGTCGGACTGGCCCATCGTTTGACCCATTACCCGGGTCAGCTGTCGGGGGGTGAGCAACAACGGGTGGCGCTTGCGCGTGCGGTTGCCGGTGACCCGCAAATCCTGATGGCGGACGAGCCTACCGGTAACCTTGATGGGACAACCGGCGACCAGATCATTGAGTTGATGTTTGATCTGCACGACAGGCGCGGGACAACGCTTATTCTCATCACCCACGATACTGAGCTTGCAGAATCCTGCGACCGGGTCGTGCACCTGAAAGACGGATTAATAGACCGGGTTGAACCGGGCCGCCGGGCCGCGCAACGGGCAGCAGCTCAATGAGCAGCACCAACCCTCCCCTCTCACTGGCATTTCGATTTGCGCGCCGTGAGCTGCGGGGTGGCCTGAAGGGGTTCCGCGTTTTTCTCGCCTGCCTCACACTGGGGGTGGCCGCGATTGCGGCTGTTGGCTCCGTGTCCTCCGCGCTGGTGGAAGGCCTGTCGGAAGAAGGTCAGACTATTCTTGGTGGGGATGTTGATTTCCGTCTGGTGCATCGTGAAGTGGGGGAAGCGGAGCTTGCCTTTATTTCCGACGGGACCACGGTCTCTCGCTCTGTAGAGATGCGGGGCATGGCGGCCGCTCCCAAAACCGATCAGCGCACGCTTGTTGAGTTGAAGGGTGTTGACGGTCTCTATCCGCTGTATGGGACAGTGACGCTCAGTCCGGCTTTGCCTTTGTCAAACGCGCTTGAAGCCCGCGATGGTGTGTGGGGTACGGTGGTGGAGCCCGCGCTGATGGACCGGTTGGGTGTTGATGTCGGCGATGTTTTGCAAGTAGGCGATGTGGAGGTCCAGATCCGGGCAGTGATTGACCATGAGCCCGACCGGGTTGCCAGTGGCTTTGCCCTGGGACCGCGTCTGTTTTTGAGCGATGCTGCGATGCAAGCCACCAAGCTTGTCCGCCTGGGGTCGCTGGTCAATTACCATTACCGAGTGCGGTTGCCTGAAGGCGCCAGACTTAATGCTGATGTTGCGGCGTGGGTGGCCAGTGTCACGGAGCGCTTTCCTGATGTGGGGTGGCGTATTCAAGACCGCTCAGACAGCGCGCCTGGTGTGCGTCGGTTTGTCGAGCGCATCGCGCTCTTTTTGACACTTGTTGGTCTGACCACTCTGGTTGTTGGTGGCGTGGGCATAGGCAATGCGGTCAATTCCTATCTCGATACAAAGCGTGATGTGATTGCCACCCTTAAATGTGTTGGGGCGCCAGGGGGATTTATTTTTAACGTCTACCTGATCCAGGTGATGGCGCTTGCGGTTGTGGGAGTGGTGCTGGGGCTTGTGGTTGGCGGGATCACGCCCTTCTTTGTGCAATGGATTATCGAAGACATGTTGCCTATTCCGGCACGGTTTGCGCTCTATCCTGGTCCTCTTGTTCTGGCTGCGGGATACGGCTTTCTTGCAGCACTTGCTTTTGCGATCTGGCCGTTGGCCCGGGCGCGTGAAATTTCGGCGACCGGCCTGTTTCGGGATCTGGTCTCTCCAACCCGTGCCTGGCCGAGGCTCGGCTATATCGTGGCAATGGTGCTTTCTCTTCTTGCGCTGGCTGGGCTTGCCATTGGCCTTGCAGACCGCCCCGACTTTGCATTCTGGTTCGTGGTCGGGGCTGCGTTGAGTTTTGTGGGACTTCGTTTGACTGCTGGCGGGCTTATGAGCTTGGCGCGTCGCGCGCCGCGCTTTCGCAGTCCGGAACTTCGTCTGGCGCTTTCCAATCTGCACCGGCCCGGGGCTGCGACTACAAGTGTTGTTCTCTCGCTCGGGCTGGGTCTCACTTTACTGGTGACGATTTCACTAATCGATGGAAATCTCTCGGAACAAATCAACGGCGAACTACCGGACCGGGCACCCTCGTTTTTCTTTGTGGACATTGGTCCCGAACAGGTTGAGGGATTTGAGGCGATTGTTAACGGCACGCCCGGGGTGACAGCGCTCAACCGGGTGCCGATGCTGCGCGGACGGGTTATGTCGATCAATAATGTTCAAGCGAAGGACATCAGCCCCACGCCGGATGTCGCCTGGATGTTGCAGGGAGACCGGGGTCTCACCTATTCGGCTGATCTGCCCGGTGGGTCTGTGCTGGTGCAAGGCAGCTGGTGGGCGGAAGAGGAGGCGACCGGATCGCTTATCTCGATCACCGAGGAAATGGCACAGGGTTTTGGTATTCAGCTGGGCGATGAGATCACGGTCAATGTGCTGGGTCGCAATATCAGTGCGACGGTTGCCAATACCCGGAACGTGGACTGGGGCAGTGTGGGCATTAATTTCATCTTTGTGTTTTCGCCGGGGGCCTTGCAGGGCGCACCGCACACCAACCTTGCGACTTTGAGCATGGACGCCGCAGGGGAGCTGGACCTGCAGCGGGCGGTCTCAAAAGCCTTTCCCAACATCACCATCGTTCGTGTGAAAGAAGCGCTTGATGCAGTGAGCAAGCTGTTGGAAGACTTTGCGATGGCGGTGCGGGCGACTTCTGTGGTGACGCTGGCGTCTGGCATTATCGTGCTTGCAGGTGCCATGGCCGCAGGGCACAGGCGGCGGGTGTATGATGCGGTTATTCTGAAAGTGTTGGGGGCGACGCGGGCCACGATCCTTAAGACCTATATCTGGGAATATGCGCTTCTGGGTCTGGGAACAGCGGTGGTGGCCGCCATGGCTGGCACGCTTTCGGCCTGGCTGGTGATTGTACAGGTGATGGAAGCGCCCTGGTCTTTTCTGCCTGTGACGCTGGGTTTGACGGTTGCAGGGGCAACGATTGTGACAGTGGCGCTTGGCCTGATCGGCACGTGGAATGCACTGTCGGCGAAGGCGGCCCCGGTTCTGAGGGCTCAGTGAATAGGGCGCAAATGTGGTCAAACTCTTAAGATTATTAAGGTTTCATCATTGAAATATGCATAGCTTCTGCTTGAAACCAGACGACAAAACACCGATATTAGATAAAGATTTTTCGATCAAGAGGATCAATAGACTATGGCTGAACTAGACCGACAACGTTTGCATGCGGGCGCCCGCGCTGCGGAGGTCGACGAGGGCCTGCGCGCCTACATGTTGCGCGTCTATAATTACATGTCCATCGGACTGGCGATCACCGGTGTGGTTGCCTATTTCGCCGCCGCGTCCGGCCTCTATCAGCAGATTGCTGCAACCCCGCTTATCTGGGTTGTGATGCTGGCCCCGCTTGGCTTCGTCTTTTTCCTGTCTGCGCGCATCAATAAAATGAGCGCTAGTGCGGCTCAGACCACGTTCTGGGTATTTGCAGGTATCATGGGGCTGTCGCTTAGCTTCGTCTTTCTCGCCTATACAAGCGCCAGCGTGGTCACGACTTTCTTTGTCACCTCGGCGGCTTTTGGCTCGCTCAGCATTTACGGGTACACGACAAAGCGCGACCTTTCCGCGATGGGGTCGTTCATGGTGATGGGGCTTTTTGGTCTCATCATTGCGTCTGTCGTGAATATCTTCCTGGCCAGCCCAGCGTTTGATTTTGCCATCTCGGTGTTGGGCGTGTTGATCTTTGCAGGCCTGACCGCTTGGGATACCCAGGCCATCAAGCAAATGTATGAGGAACGCGACAGTGCCGACGCCACCACAAAGAAGGCGATAATGGGTGCGCTGCGTCTCTATCTCGACTTCGTCAATATGTTCCTGTTCCTGCTGCGGTTCTTGGGTAACCGCAATTAGTTCAGCGACGGCGATTGTTGGAAAACCCCGGCTCCCGGTTTCTGGAGACCGGGGTTTTTCTTTGATTTACGGATTGTTTTTTGGTGCTCAGTGGCGGGCGGATTTTGCGTAGAGATAGGCGCTGATGGTGAGAATGGCGTAGATGCCGCCGATAAAGATGATCTGCTCGGGTTGTACCGTGATCTCATAATAGAGGATGAGAACAGTGCCGCCGGCGAGAGCGATCAGCGACAAGAGGGTGATGACGGTGCTTGATCCGGTCTTTTTGCGGATTTTGAAATTGGCATAGGCCATCAACATCGAAACAAGGAGAAATGTC